>NZ_JBYUPU010000045.1:0-59650 GCF_058135425.1 Paenibacillus sp. MAH-35 | reverse complement strand
GTATCTATCGATGTAGTTGGACCTAATTCTTAATAAAAACAAAAAGGACCCATATGGGTCCTTTTTGTTTTTATTAAGAATTAGGTCAGTACAGAATATTTTTCTTTAAAAAACGAAACAATTTGGATGCATATTCGTCTATTACTATAAGAAGCAGTTAAAGGGAGGTTATTATGTCTAGTAAATCCAAATTCAAGCGACTTACAATGCATTCGGTTTTAGCGTTGTCTTTGTTAGCCGTTACAGCACCAGTAAATACATACGCAGATAATGTATCGTCAGCAGTTGCCGATTCTGTTTTTGACATTCCATCGATTGGTTCTGTCTGGATTAATAACAGTAGCTACTTCGAATTGAGGAATGTTAGATTAACTCCAGGAACTGATAATAATATTGTTTCTTTTACGGTAAAAGCGGTTAATGGTGGCTCAAGTGATATTCAATTTATTGACTACTGGATTCGCCTTCAATCTCCATCAGGAGCCAAGTTCACGGTTAATGTAATGCCTCAAGATAAAGAGAAAAATATTATACCATCGGGTTCTACTCAAGAAATCCAATTTTTCGCAAATGTAACACCATCGCTTGCACTTTCTGAGTTGCAATTTAAAGTTATTAAATGGGATTTTTCTGCTACAGACTACCAAAGAGAGCTGGGAACACTAGTCGCACCAGAGAACTATTCAACAGTTACACCAGCAGGATCAAAAGCAAATATCAAGATAGCTAAAACATCTATTCAAGCCTTTATTAAAAAAGCAAATATTAGTAGTAATGAAGAAAACTATTTACCTAATTTGCTTTTGGAACTTCAAAATACAGATTCAAGAAGTCTGAAGTTGCCTAATTTGAAGTTTATGATAAGAACGGCAGATGGTCTAATGTATCCTCTTCAGGCAGCTGGAATTAATGAGAATACGACAATAGATCCTCTTATGAAAAAAGAAATAGCTTTAAGCGGAAAATTGCCACGAACTATTGATAAAGAAAACTGGCAGCTTGTTATAACTGAATCTTCAGATTCTGGAACTAATACTAGCTTGAATATCGCTGTTGCAGAGTTTTATATACCCAAGGCAACTGATGAGCAGCTTTCATCAGAAAAAGAACAATCATTTTCAAATAAAGATGGTACCTACATCGCAAAACTAGAAGCACTTCAGCGGGTTCCGTGGGAAGATGATGATATCATTTCCGCATCCATATCTCTAAAAAGTAAAGAAAACAAGTCGATGCCCATTCCAAATTTAACTGGATATATCAAATTAGATGACTCAGTTAAAGTTGAAGTGAAAATTATACAGACCGATAATGTAATTGGTCTTCAGCCCAATAAAGAAATACGTCTTCAATTATTAGGAAGAATACCCTATACCTATGATTTTTCAGAGATAACTGTACATTTACAGGAGAAAGAGGGGAATTCTGAAGGTAACAGCACGAATCCAACTATTAATGATTTATTACATTTTAAAGTAAGCTCAAATTTTGACAGTGTACCATTGGTCAATGCTAGAGAACACTATAAACTAGGCGGTATTGGCCGAAGTGCGAACTATACGGTCCACGCAGTACATAACTTTATTGGAAAAAGTTCCGACGTTATAACTGCTCAGGTTGAAGTTGAGAATTTAGAGAAACGCGCCAATGAGCTGTCAAAACTTGTTGCTCACTTTAAAGGATCGGATGGGACTATTTATCCGGCTACAATAACAGATATAAAGTCAAAGATTAGTCCATCTGGAAAGGCTCTATTATTTGTTTGGGCAAATATCGCTAATAATAAAGCTGATGAGATTACTCAATTGATTATTGGCGAAGGAATAACGGAAGGAAAGTTTACACAAGGGGATTCGAAGCCTGACTCGTATGTTAATGCGGTCTCCTTTTTCTTACCTGATGAAAAAAAGGCTGCATCTAATTCAATTAAAGATATTGACTTGTTCCCTTATAAATTAAGTATGAGTCGTGTAGGTGCTTCGGCCGAAATTGGAAAGACAACAAGTAACGTTAAAATTAGTTTTGATTATGATTTAGAGAAAGATGCTAGATTTGAAGTGTTACCAGAAGACTATAAGTTGGTCCTGGAAATGGAGGACCTTGATGGAATGGCTAAATTAAGTCAAGTACTAGATATTGAAAAATCAACTAGTACTTCAAGTAGTAATACAGAGACATTGTTAAAGATCGGGAAAAACCAAATAGAGTTTTGGGTCACCGATTCCGATTTTATTTATAAAGCAAGGAGCATTAAGAAATATAAATTAAACATCTATCACCAATTCCAAGGCCAGAAAAAATTGATAGCTAGCAAGGAGCTTGATTGGTTCATCTACTCCGACTAACCCCCAATCCTTTCGACTTCCCCCAGTCGAAAGGATTCTTTTTTCCAACGTCGAATCTAAATAAAGTCAGGAGGCGACAAACTCAATGGTGTTGAAGAAAAAACTTCTACTAACAGGACTTATCGGAATAGGCGTGCTAACTGGAGTATACATAGGGCAAGCTGCCATTATATCGAAGGCGGATGGGGCGGTGCAGCCGGGGAGTGCGGAAGATCCGTTGGTTACGAAGAGCTACTTGGATGAACAACTTAAGAAAATAACGGGTGGCCAGTGGACGGGATCGACGGGGACGGGGAACAGCGGACAAACGGGCGGACAGCAGGGAAATACCGGTTCGACGATTTCGGAAGCGCGTATTCAAGAATTGATTGCGGCGGAGATTAATAAAGTGAAGCAGGAACTGCAAACCGGATCGAATTCGACCGGCGGTACGACAGTGCAGCCGCCTGCCTCTACAGGGGCCGCTCCCACCCTTGAAGTCATGAAGCTGGGGGCTGGTCAAGTGCTCTATGCGGGAGCCGGAACGGAAGTGATTGTCCGTACAGGCAAAACGATTGCAGTAAGCACCGATGACGGTATTCCCGATGTAACCACGGGTAAGGATATACCTGCCGGAACTGCAATTGACAACAATCATCTGCTCATTTTCCCTCGGGAGGGGCGCGGTATTAAGCCTGATCCCAAAAACAAGGACGAGATTTACGTCATGGTACGGGGAAGCTACATTTTGCTAAAAGAGGATGGAACGAAATCCGCTCCATAATTTTGCCCCTTTTAGCAGTAATCGATACGGGTGAACGTTTGAAGCGGGGTCATACTACAGGTATACCATTCAAGGGAGGTTTACCATATGGCCAGCAATCGTAAAATCGTACCGGAATGTCATCAAGCCATCGATCAGATGAAATACGAAATCGCCGCCGAACTGGGCTTGCCTGTCGGTCAACACGCAGCACAAATGGGGAACGTGGAATTTGCAACTGAACTGGGTACCATTTCCGCCGGTTCAATCAAGGAAGATTACTGGGGACATATTGCATCCCGCGATACCGGAGCTGTCGGCGGAGCGATCACCAGGCGCCTGGTCCAGCAGGCGGAACAGACCCTTTTCGGACTCCACTAAACTCTCCGAGTATTGCAATATTTTTACTATATTCATTTATTGACAGAGCCGGGCAAATCCAGTAACATCAATAACTGAAGGTCTTGCGAAGCAACCTTTTCCTAGTGGAAAAGGTTCCTTTTTTGCTATAGCGGAGATGTAGGTTCGCTATTCCCGAGTTTCGTACTTAGAGTAACCAACTATGACTGATGCTACACACCTGCAGCAGTCAAGTAAATATTAGATGCAGGAGGCACACGATATGACTTTGAGGAACGGTCGGCGTTTGTTCACTTCGGAATCGGTAACGGAAGGCCATCCGGATAAAATTTGCGACCAAATTTCTGACGCAGTCTTGGATGCGTTTTTGGCCAATGACCCTAATGCGCGCGTAGCGTGCGAAGTATCGGTAGCAACAGGCTTGGTTCTCGTTATTGGCGAGATCAGCAGCTCTGCGGATTACGTGGATATTTCGGCGATTGCCCGCAATACTATTAAAGAGATCGGCTATACTCGTGCGAAGTACGGTTTTGACGCTACCACTTGCGCTGTACTGACTTCGCTTAACGAACAATCCGCTGACATTGCCATGGGCGTTGACAAAGCGCTCGAGGCCAAAGAAGGCACGATGACGGACGAGCAGATTGAAGCTCTTGGCGCCGGCGACCAAGGATTGATGTTTGGTTTTGCGGTTAACGAAACGCCTGAGCTGATGCCGCTGCCGATCGCTTTGGCTCACCGCTTGTCTCGCCGCCTGTCTGAAGTTCGTAAGAACGGCACGCTTCCTTACCTGCGTCCAGACGGCAAAACACAAGTTACCGTTGAATACGAAGGCGACAAGCCGGTTCGGGTTGACGCAATTGTCGTATCGACTCAGCACGCAGAAGAAATAACGCTTGAGCAAATTCAAAGCGATATTAAAGAGCATGTAATCAAACCGGTTGTTCCTGCAGAATGGCTGGATGAGCATACAAATTACTTCATCAATCCGACAGGCCGTTTCGTTATCGGCGGTCCTCAAGGCGATGCAGGTTTGACAGGACGTAAAATTATCGTGGATACGTACGGCGGATATGCCCGTCATGGTGGCGGCGCTTTCTCCGGTAAGGATCCGACGAAGGTTGACCGTTCCGCAGCTTATGCCGCTCGTTACGTTGCCAAAAACATCGTAGCAGCAGGCTTGGCGGAAAAAGTTGAAATTCAGCTCGCTTACGCCATCGGCGTAGCCCGCCCGGTATCCATTGCCGTGGATACGTTCGGAACAGGCAAAGTCAGCGAAGAGAAGCTGGTTGAAGTCATCCGCAATAACTTCGACCTTCGCCCGGCCGGCATCATCAAAGAACTTGATCTTCGCCGCCCTATTTACCGTCAGACAGCCGCTTATGGACATTTTGGCCGTATGGACCTGGATGTACCTTGGGAGCGCACAGACAAGGCGGACAAGCTGAAACAAGACGCTTACGCGTAAAGATTAGCTTCCGCTAAATAGATATGGGGCTGTTCCCAAAGTGTTCGCATACACGGAACGTCTCTATTTCTAAACGAAAGGACCTTAAATTCCACTATAAAGTGGGGTTTGGAGGTCCTTTTTTTCAAGAGGAAAGGTTCTATGAAGGGGCTTAAGAATCGCGTAATGACTTTTAGGGCAGCCTCTCTTGGTTATACGCCCCGCATGAGCGTCATCCCCCAGGGTAAACGACCCCAAATTGGGCTTGCGGATGGCTAAGGTACAGAACAGGTATCGAGGCAAGGACAGTCAGTCGGATAGGGCGCCAAAGCGGAAAAGAAGCAATGAAGCAAAGAAGCAAAGAAGGCCAATCCTGTAAACTCCAGTAGCGGGCAGAAAGCTGACTTTCATATTGAGGGACACTGTGGAACACGCGAGCGCGAAGCCAAAGCCACTTTCTAACCAGAGCTTGAGGTCCCAATGAATCCACAGGAGTCAGCAGAGGCTAGCTTGTGGGAAGATTGAAACCCGACCGATAGAACGCTGCTCCTTTTAAATGTAATCTTAATTCCATTTCCCCGATTCTCTCAAACGCTCCACCCTAATAACTTCTGTCGCCTTTGTAGGCATATCTCCCAAATCCACTAGAACCTCTTCCAAAAAATTCATAGAGTTGCTCGAAAATTACCCCATAAATCGTTCTATAGGCCCGAATGGTATAGGAGATTCGGGTAGGTTCGACAGTCTCTCTAGTTCGTTCTCTCTAAAAACATTGCGATCCGTCCGGTCCTACGTAACTTTTTGGGGAAAAACGGAGTCTATATTGTTATGCAACAATTATGGAGAGAGATAGAGAGATTCGGAGAGGAGATTCAAATTGCTAGAGCTTAAAGACAACAGGCAGAAGAAAAGCAGAAGATTCAAAGGTTGGACGGCACTTGTGCTGGCCGCTACGATAGCGGTGCACCCGTTGTTTACCCCTCCTACCCTACAGGCCGCATCGGCCGCTGATTCCCAAGTCACGATGGTTACGCAAGACCCGCTTACGTATGGCGCTATTTTGCGAAAATATGTCTGGAGTTTTGATAGAGCCAAAAAGCCGGTAACGGTGAAAGCGAATGTCGTAGAAGTAGACTTGCAAAATCCGTACGTCAAGCTCGACACGATCGTCGGTACGGGAGGGAAATATACCAAAAAACAAAGCGTACGGAAAATGGCCAACGAAACGGAAGCTACGGCGGCGGTGAACGGCGATTTCTTCAATATGCAGGCGGACGGAGTTCCGATGGGGCCCCAGATCATGGACGGCAAGCTGCAGTCGACGACCATTGACATGCCGGGCTGGTACTCGTTTGCGCTCACGAAAGAAAACAAACCGGTTATCGATCTCTTTGCTTTCCAAGGGAAAATGATAGCGAGAGACGGCGCGTCCTATCCTCTTGGCGGAATTAACAAGACCTATTATTGGTATGAAGATGACGGCATTCATCAGGAAGGCGTACACAGCCTGATCGATGGACTGTATATGTATACGAGTGCCTGGGGAGACGTCAACCGCTCTAACGACGGGACGACGGTACCTACCGAAGTGTTGGTGCGCAACGGCAGAGTTGTAGAGATTAAGCCAACCGGTATTTTGGACATGATGCCTCCCGAGGACGGATATATTCTCCGAGCATCGGGCAAAGCCGACGAATTCGTCCGTCAGCATCTGAAGGTCGGGGACCCCATCGTGGCCGATTACAAGATGTTCGCGCAGGACCCGGGCAATTCGTATGATGTCGGCGGGTTTAAAACGATGATCGGCGGACATACCATATTGGTGGATCAGGGCCAGCCGACCGCTTTTTCCCGGGGCGGGGTATCGGAAAATGCCAACAGAGCGCGGACAGCGATCGGTTACTCCAAGGACGAACGCTACGCTTACCTGATCACTTTAGATGAAAGCAGTTCTAGCGCAGGAGCGACACTGGCCGAATTGCAGCAGCTGATGATCAAAATCGGCGTGTGGAAAGGGATGAACCTGGACGGCGGCGGTTCGACCCAATTGGTAACTCGAAAGCTTGGCGATTTTCATACGACGCTGTTAACCGAAGTCGGATACGAGCGGCCTGTAGTCAACGGAATCGGTGTTTATTCATTGTCACCTGAAGGGGAAGCTAAAGGCATGAGCCTTCAAGGCCCGACAGCTTTGTTTATCGGGCAAAAAGCAACGTACGGCATCGAGAAAGCGTACGATGTGTTTTACAACCCGCTGGACCCCGAGCGGTTATCGCCGATATGGACGGCATCGCAGCCGATCGGGACGTTTGAGGGAAGCACATTTGCAGCCAAGGCAACCGGCAAAGCTACGCTGACCGCCAAAGTGGGACAAGCCGCGGAAAGTCTGGATATCGAGGTAATTGGCGGCGAAGATATTGCCAGTTTGAAAATCGACGCCTCTTCCACGGCGCTGCTGCGTAACTCGATCTATAAAATGACGGTGAAAGCGACCTCCAAATCCGGTAAAACCGGCAGCGTTCCGGCCGACGCGCTCCAATGGGAGTTTATCGGGTTCAAAGGACGGATGGAAGGGGACCGTCTCACTGTAGACAGTATCGATCCTAATGTGAAGGAAGGCCGGATGATCGCCCGGTATGACGGATTTTCCGCCATGCTGACCCTTCCAATCGCCGACCAGCGGATCGTGGAATCGTTTGAAGGTGCTACGCCGATTTCCTTTTCTTCGACGGAAGGCGTAACCGGTACGGTATACAAGGTGACCGAAGGCGCAGGAGCGTCTGCTAACAAGGTGCTCGCCCTCCAATACGATTTTACCCAAGGAACGAAAACAACGGTCGCTTACGCTACCTTTATGGGCGGTCTGAAGATTGAAGGAAGTCCGGAATCGCTCAGCCTGAAAGTAAAGGGCGACAACAGCCGCAACTGGATTCGTGCGGAAATTCAGGATAGCTCCGGCGGCCTGCCCAAGCTGATCAGCTTGACGGAGAATACCGACTTCACGGACTGGAAAGTCGTCAGCGCGGATCTGAAAAAACACAACCTGACGTATCCGATCACCGTGAACAGGATTTATGTGGCCAATCCGGAAAACGGGCATAGCGGGCGCGGGTTGAAAGGGCAAATCTTGTTCGACGACTTCACGTTCCATTATTCCAACCAAACCGAGCCATCGAAAAACACAGTGAAGCTGACGATCGACCAGAAGTCGTTGACGGTGAACGGAGCCGAGCTTCAATTGGATCAGGCGCCTGTCATTGTCGAAGGAAATACGCTCGTACCGGTTCGCTTTGTAGTGGAAGCGATGGGAGGAAAATTGACCTGGGTCGATGAGGAGCGTAAAGTAGTGATTATGAAAGACAACCATCTCATCGAGTTGTGGCTGGATAAGAAAGACCTCATTGCCGATGGAGAGCGGATTACGGCGGAAGTGCCGCCAATCTTGATGACGGAGCGGACGATGGTGCCGCTGCGGATTATCGCCGAGAATATGGGCTGGAAAGTGACATGGGACGAGATGACGCGTTCGGTTACGCTGCAATAAAAGGCTTTCGTTTGAGATGATCCGGTGTATGCGTTCTGGTTTGAGCTTGGAAGCCGCCTTCGCTTTAACTGATGGCGGAGGCGGGCCTTCCAAAGCATAATAATCATCTTGCGCAGCCTGCCCACCGGATGGAAAAAAGCCGGATTTCGCGATGGCTCGCAAGGGCAAGGTAACCTCCTGTACCGTTAAATTAGGGCCAATTATCCACTCCAAACCGGTCGAAATATGGTAGTATAGGATTCAGGGTCAAAAAATGGGTAAAGGGGCACGGGTTAGCTTGCAATTCGACGCGATCGACAAAGTCATTAAAAATGCGATTGGTGTCATGGAATCAAGCAAATATCAAATGTTTGAGATTTGCGAAAGCGCCCGTAACGAGTGGGAGGCGCTAAACAAGGAACTTCACCAGGTGATGGAAGAAGTCTCTCACACCATTGACCAAGTGGACAAGCTCGAAGTGGAATATAAACGTTCCCGCATCCGTCTTACGGAAGTGAGCCGGGACTTCCACCGTTTCAAGGAGGAAGACATTCGGGTTGCTTATGAGGCAGCCACGCAGATGCAGCTCCAGCTTATTATGGCCCGGGAAAAAGAGCATCACTTGAGAGCGAGAAGAGATGAGCTACAAAAACGGATCCGAAATTCCGATAAAACGATAGAACGCGCCGAAGCGCTTGTCAGTCAAATGAACGTCGTGCTCCAGTATTTGTCAGGTGATTTGAATCAGGTGACCCGTATCCTCGAATCGGCCAAAAACCGGCAGCTGCTTGGCCTGAAAATTATCCTCGCCCAGGAGGAGGAGCGCAAGCGGATCGCCCGGGAAATTCATGACGGACCTGCGCAAGCGATGGCCCATATGGTGCTTCGTTCCGAAATTGCAGAACGTATGATCGACCGCGAGGAATATGGTTCGGTGAAGGATGAGCTCAAGGATCTGAAGGGAGCCGTACGGCTCGGCCTGGAGGAAGTGCGCAAAATCATTTTTAACCTGCGGCCTATGGCGCTTGACGATTTGGGGCTCATTCCAACGCTTCGCAAATATATTCAGGACTTCGAGGATCGCACCTATATTCATGTCCGCTTCGATGTGGTCGGGGTGGAGACGAGACTTCCCTCCGCGATGGAAGTGGCTGTATTCCGTTTAATCCAGGAAGCATTGGCTAACGTGTGGAAGCACTCCAAGGCGACCCGGGTGAATGTGGAAATTACATATCAGAGGCAAATGGTGAAAGTAGTCGTAAAAGATAACGGAGTCGGGTTTGCGCTCGATAAGCTGGAAGTAAAGATCGTGAAAGGCAGCTCACATTTCGGCATTATGGGGATGCGGGAGCGGGTCGAGCTTCTGGAAGGACGGATGGATATCGAATCCGAGCCGGGTGCCGGCGCGAAGCTTACGATGATCATTCCGATCGGTTTAGAGCAAAGAGAGGAGTAAGCGGTATGGAATTGAAACGTAACGTACAGATCGTCATCGCCGACGATCATCAACTGCTGCGGGAAGGCGTCAAACGCATCTTAAATATGGAGAAAGATTTCGAAGTAGTCGGTGAATGCGGCGACGGGATTCAAGTTGTGGAGCTGTGCAATTCGCTGCGTCCCGATGTGGTTCTGATGGACATCAATATGCCGATTGAGAACGGCGTCGTCGCGACGGAGAGGCTGAAAGAGTTTTTCCCGGAAATCAAGGTCGTTATCTTGTCGATCCATGACGATGAAAGCTACGTGTTTGAGACGCTTCGCAAAGGGGCGTCCGGTTATCTGCTTAAAGACATGGAGGCCGAATCGCTGATCAATGCGATCCGGTCGGTTGTAGCAGGCCATGCATACATACATCCGAAGGTAACGGGCAAGCTGATCAACCAGCTTCGGAGAATGACTTATCTCGATCCGGCCGGCGTAGGCGGCGGAGACCAGAGTCCGAAGGAAGCCGGAGTCAAATATATTCATCAGCCGAATAGCCCGCTTACTCGCCGCGAAGCTGAAGTGCTGCGTTTGCTGGCGGAAGGTAAAAGCAACAAATCGATCGGCGAAATGTTGTTCATTAGCGAGAAGACGGTTAAAAATCACGTGAGCAGCATTCTGCAAAAAATGGAAGTGGAAGACCGGACCCAAGCGGTTATTATCGCAATCAAAAACGGGTGGGTTACGCTTTAAAACGAATCAGGCGCGGAGGAACCATGGACATCATAGTGGCATATAATGGCTGTAAGGGAGGGAGCCGCTATGATTGTCGGGTTGCTGTCGATTTTCGGGGCGTACGGTTTGGCAATCGCCATGGTTCATCTGAGTCGTGCCTGGTTTCGATCGGAACATCGGAAGCCGATTCATTACGTACTTCTTACCAGAAACAATGCGATGCATATCGAATGGTATCTACGGACGCTGCTGTTCGTATCCAAAATGAAAGCCAGGGACATTCATGTCGTGGTGATGGACGAACGATCCGAAGACGACACCTTGGCCATAGCGGAACGGCTCGCCGTATCCCGGTCGAATCAGTTGGAGATTATGGAATGGGGCGGCGACGCTCAGCTCGACGAATGGATCGCCCGCTATGAGAGCGAAGAAGTGGTGCTCGTGCGGCTTAGCAATACGAAGGAGCTTCAACATATTCCGTTATATCAATAGTTAACCGCTTACAGGCGGTATGGAGGGGCATGGGTGAAGGTTCGAATGTATGGGGCCTCCGTCGGTCCAGGGCTGGAATGGCGAATATCGCTTGAATGGAATACGGATTGTACCTACTGGTTCGAACAGTATGGCGGGAAAGTATCCCTCCACCTGTTGGAACCAGTTTTGTCTTTAGGGGAGGCGTGGGCGCTGCTGAGAGAGCTGGACGGCACGGACAGTCTGCAAAGCTCGATGCAGCGAATAGCCGCAACGTGCAGAGCGTATGGGTTTCAGGCGGGTGAGCTTCGACTTCGGACGATTTCGTTTGATGCGTACCGGGCAAACCGGGTGGAGCGTCCTGTACTGGACCTGGAGGAGTTAGTAAGGATGGAGAGGGTATTGGCGGGGCGTTGTTTCTCTAAAGAGGAGCTGCTCCGTTTTCTGGACCATCACGGGCTTCAAGCGTCTTTATCGCAGTGGACGAGCTATGTGCAGGCTGCATACTTGAGAGGACGGCTGAAACTGACCGGGGGCGTGGAGCGGGAGAGACGGCGGCGGTTTCCCTGGTCCAGGCCGGAGCTGCATTACCGCTGCTGCCGATGCGGGACAGGTAAGGAGAAGATGTATCCGGCGGACTGTATCCATTGCAGCGGTCCGTGCGTGTACTGCGAGGAATGCTTGACGATGGGCCGGATGCAGACGTGCTCGTTGCTGTTGTATGGTTTGTCTGTTGATAGAGAGGATAAAAGGGGCTGCCGGGAAGGACAGGCAGATCGGGACAGTACGATCGCAAAATGGGGTCTCAGTCCGGCACAGACTGAAGCGGCACGGCAGGGTCTAGCGTTTTTGGCTGGGGGTAACAGGATGGAGCCCGGCCGTTTCCTGATCTGGGCGGTGACCGGAGCGGGGAAGACCGAGATGATCTTCCCGTTTATCGACTACGAGCTGCACAGGGGGAGGAAGGTGCTGATCGCCACACCCCGGCGCGACGTCGTGCTGGAGCTCCAGCCAAGGCTGAAGCGGGCGTTTCCGGACCGGTCTGTCGTGACGTTATATGGGGGGAGCGAGGAGCGCTGGGATCAGGGGGAGATTACGCTGTCCACTACGCACCAGCTGCTGCGATTTTATCGAAGCTTCGACCTGGTTATAATTGATGAAATCGATGCGTTTCCTTACCACAATAATCCCATGCTTCAGGCAGCCGCGCAGCGGGTGTGTACGTCTGACGGAGCTTACGTGCTGTTGTCGGCGACACCGCCG
Organism: Paenibacillus sp. MAH-35; assembly: GCF_058135425.1. NCBI lineage: Bacteria > Bacillati > Bacillota > Bacilli > Caryophanales > Paenibacillaceae > Paenibacillus > Paenibacillus sp. MAH-35. The sequence continues at coordinate 47,342 of NZ_JBYUPU010000045.1, read as the reverse complement.
GCGGGTTTTATTCGCGACGCTGAGCGAGGCCGGCTGGAACATGTGAAAGTACCGGTGCGTTTTCACCGCCATCCTCTTCCTGTCCCTCGCATATTGAAAATCAAGGTGATGTCGGGCTGGAGGGGACACGTGCCTTCGAATCTAAAAACGGCATTGCAGCGATCGATCGACAGGGGGGCGCAATTGTTCGTTTTCGTGCCGAAAATTCGTGAGGTGGAACCGACGGTGGAGGTGCTCCGCAGACAGTTTCCCGGCTGCAGCGTCGAAGGAACGTCCTCTCTAGATCCGCACAGGGCGGACAAGGTTACGAATTTTCGCCAAGGGAACATTCGCCTGCTGGTGACGACCACAATTCTGGAGCGGGGCGTGACGGTTCCGCGAACCGATGTTTTCATTCTGGAAGCCGACTCCGGAACCTTCGATTCTGCGGCACTCGTACAGATGGCTGGAAGAGCCGGCCGGTCGAAGGACGATCCGAACGGAAGAGTGTTTTTCGCTGCTGCGGCACATACCCAATCGCAAGCGCGTGCGATCCGGCAAATTCGGCAGATGAATCGGCTGGCGAAGCGGAAAGGGTACTTGTTGGAGCATCCCTAATACGGCAAGCTGAAGCTGAGAGGAAGCACCTTTCGCCGATGGAGGTGTTTTTTGTTTTGCCCGAATACGATCAAATTCTACATCTACAATAGGAGTGTTTATTATGGTTCAATGGAAGCAGCTTATGTCCCGGTTGATCCGCTCAGGGGAAGCTTGGCTGGGAACGCCGACCCGTCCTTGCGCTTATTGCAGTTGTCCTGGGAAGTCGTATGCAGTACCGTCCTTGAACGTATGCAACAGGTGCTACAGCCGCATACCGTGGATTGAAACGATTCGATGTATAAAATGCGGGCGGGCGGAGCGTTGCCCCGACTGTGTGCGATGGGGAGCGGCATCGCTGCAGCTGAGCAGGAGCGCGGTCCGGTACGACGCCGAGATGAAGGAATGGCTCGCCGCCTACAAATACCGCAAAAATGAACGGTTAAGCGATCTGTTCGCCACGATGCTATACGCGACTTATAAGCGGCATGAGTGGGACTTTACCCGTTCAGGTGCTCCACATGTCGTCACCTACGTTCCCGTGAGCGAGGCGAGACTGTACGACCGCGGGTTTAACCAGGCGGCCCAGCTTGCCGCCAGACTCGGCGAACGGCTGAACGTTCCGGTCGTACCGCTTCTAAGACGCAACCGGGACACGGTCAAGCAAAGCGGCAAGTCGCGCTCGGAGCGGCTGACTGATTTGAAGGACGTCTTTTCGCCCGAACCCTCTTCGATAAATCTGTTATTAAAAAAACCGCTCGGTTCGCCGATAAACATAGTAATCGTAGACGATGTGTACACGACAGGAAGCACGCTGCATTATTGCGCCGACACCATTTGCAGCCGGCTGGAAGCGAATGTGTACGGCTTGACTTGGGCCAGATGACCGGAGCATAGAAGGATCAGGAGAGCGGAGCCGATTTTTGACTATAGAGAAAGAGGGGCTGCGTTGTGAATTTATCCAATTGCCCGCAGTGCGGGAAAGTATTTGTTAATAACAGCTATAATATTTGTCCGGCTTGTATAAGAGAAATCGAAGACCATTACCGGAAATGCGTGGAATTTCTGCGCAAAAACCGCGACAGCACGTTATATGAGTTAAGCGAGGGAACGGGCGTATCGGTACGCCTGATCACCCGATTTATCCGTGAAGGACGGATCGGAGCGAAGGATGCCCCGAATTTGATGCTGCCTTGCGAATCCTGTGGGGAGCTGATTAAAGACGGCTCGATATGCGACAATTGCCGAAGCAAGCTGTCTAAGGATGTAAGGCACCTTCATGAGGATGAGCGGCGGAGAACGGACAGGCAAAACCATTTCGGCTTCGGCAGCACTTATATGAAGGACCGGGACAAATTCGGAAAATGATGCTGCTTGCGGATGCCCAGAAAACATTTGCACAGCTATAAACAATCAAACCCAGTAATCCGATATACTCGATATTAGCATCGTCGGAGTTGAAAGGAACGAAGAGAGCAGGTGATCCCAATGAAAATTAACGGTATCCAGCGGGTCGGCGCGGCCAATCCGTACGCGAAGCACGAAGCGAGACCGACAGATATAAAGGGCAAGCGGGAGATGCAGAAGGATGCGGTTCAGATCTCTCCGGAAGCGCAGGAGCTGCTGGACGCTAAAGGGACGGCTGAAGCCGCGCTGCGCAGCCAAAAGCTTGATCATTTGAAACAGTCGGTTTCGACCGGCACTTATTACGTGGAAGCAGGCCATATTGCGGAGAAGCTGTTTCCCTTTATCAAGTAGCGGGAGAGCGGGTGAGCGATTGACATGGAAGCGATCCTTCAAAGCTTGGATCAACTGATAGAAGTACATCGGCTCTTGCTCGAGCTCAGCCGGCACAAGCGGGAAGCGATCGTGCATAACGATGTGGAACGTCTGATGCAGATGACTCAGAAGGAAAACAAGTGGACAAAGCGTGTAGAGCAGCTCGATACGGAGCGGTCGGAAGCGGTGCTTGCTTACATGCGCTCCAGAAATATGTACGTCACGGGCGCCATCACAGTTAGCACGCTCAGCAAAATCGTAACCAAGCTGGAAGAGAAGGAAGCGCTTGTGGAACGGCAGCAGGAGCTTGTCCGGCTCATTGGCGAGATTAAGCAGGAGAACGAGCTGAACATGCAGCTGGTCGAACAGTCGCTCGCCTATATTAACTATTCGATCGACGTGTTCGTAGGCTCGGATAACCAGGACGTCGTTTACCAGCATCCTCAGCAGGAGCAGCATACCTACCAGGCAAGATCGATGTTCGATCAGAAAGCATAAACGTCATACCACCGACGAAAAGAGGAAACGGCAATGAGATCTACATTCGGCGGAATAGAAATATCCAAACGCAGCTTATTCTCCCACCAAGCGGCACTGACGACAACGGGGCATAATGTGGCGAACGTTAATACGAGGGGATACTCGAGACAAGTAGTGAACCTTGTGGCAGCTAAGCCGATGGAAGCGATCGGGATGATGAGAACGACTATTCCTGGCCAAAGCGGTCAGGGTGTAGAGTTCACTTCGATTACCCGGATTCGTGAACGGTTCTTGGACGGGCAGTACTACAACGAGAACAAATCCCTCGGAGAGTGGACTGTTCGCAATGATACACTTGAGAAAATTGAAGCGATTATTAATGAACCCACAGATACGGGAATTCGGCAAGTCATCGAGAATTTCTGGAATTCGTGGCAAGAGCTTAGCAAAAATCCGGAGAATTTAACGGCCCGGTCGGTTGTTAAGGAAAGCGCGATCGCTCTAAGCGATGCTTTTAACCATACATCCAAGCAGCTATCCGATTTATCTTCCGATTTAACGGACAATATCAATGTAAAAGTTACCCAGACAAATACGATGGTGCAGCAGATTGCACAGTTAAACGAGGAGATATATCGTGTCGAGGGACTGGGGAATGACGCCAACGATCTAAGAGACCAGCGGGATGTGCTGCTCGACGACTTGTCCAAGATCATCAATGTGAACGTTACGGAGACTGACAGCGGGTACAACGTTCGGATGGGAAATATCGAGCTGGTTAATGGTAGGGAAGCGGTGACTCAGTTTACAGCTGAGACTATGGAACAAGCCTACACGAGCCGGGATTTGGCGAGCGGAGAAGTGTACGGGATGATTTTGTCGCGGGACGGGTATGTCGCCAGCTACCGTAATGAATTGAACGCAATGATCAAGACTCTCGTTGAAGGAGAGACGGAGGTTACTCTTCCGGCGGGAGCTGTTATTCCCGCAGGTACCGTCCTTAATGGCACCACCTACACAGGAAGCATAGCCAACCGTACATTAGCCGAGCCGACCAAAGTCACGGTTAGAGGTTTTAACGGGCTCCACAGCTTAGGCTATGCTTTATCCAATGGAGAGGCTAAGCAGGGGGGCGTCTTCTTTCAAACAAACGACGGCAGCAACAATATCACGGCCGGTAATATTAGCGTAAATCCAGACATTGTTAATAACGTAGAGAATATTTCTTCTTCTATGAGAACGTATCTAGACCCTGCCGATAATAAGGTGAAAGTGGTCAAAGGGAATAATGATCTGGCCTTGTTGGCTGCAGGGTTGCGTTCCAATCGGTTCGACTTTATGGCAAATTCCACGGAGACCGTTGCACTTAACGGGGGTACTCTGGATGAGTTTTTCCGCGCCGTTGTCGGCCAGTTAGGGGTTCAGACACAGGAAGCGCATCGTCAAGCGACGAACCAGAAAATATTAGTCGAGCAAGTGGAATCCCGTCGTCAGTCCGTCAGCGGCGTTTCAATGGATGAAGAAATGACCAATATGATCAAATTCCAGCATGCTTATAATGCGGCTGCACGAGCACTAACTGTACAGGATGAAATATTGGATAAAGTGATCAACGGCATGGGAGTTGTCGGTCGATAAGATTGACCTACCCGGTTTTCATTACGTTTGAGAAGGAGGGCCCTGATGAGTTTTCGAGTAACCCAGAACATGATGAACTCTCAATTGCTGCGTAATTTAAACAATAATCTGCTACGTTCCGAAGTTTATCAGAATCAATTGTCCACAGGGCGACAAATCAATAAACCGTCGGACGATCCGGTAGGAATCAGCTTTGCTATGAGATATCGGAGCGAGCTGTCTGCCAACGACCAATATCAGTCCAACGTGGATGCGGCGCTTTCCTGGATTACATTTACCGATACGCTGATGGATCAGGCGGGCAGTGTGGTTCATAAGCTGCGTGAAATGGCAGTTAGCGCAGCGAACGGAACAAATCCGCAGCAAGCTCTCGATATCATGAATCAGGAAGTCAAGCAGCTGTACGAGCAGATGGTGGATGTCTCCAACAGTGAATTTAATGGCAAACGCGTGTTTAACGGACAAAAGACGGATCTGCAGCCGTATACGCTGGAGGACGCCAAGAACCAGGTTACGGATGATGGAGCGATCCAGTTCGAGATCGGAGTAGGCGTCAAGCTGCCGATTAATGTAACAGGCAATCAAGTATTCGGACTCCCTACGGATGAAGACAATATGTTCGCGATCTTCGGAGAAATATCCGAGGCGCTTACGAACGGGGATCATAAAGAAGTTAGCGCGCTTATCGGCAAGATCGATTCCCGCATGACCAAAATGCTGGACATCCGTGCGGATATTGGAGCCAAAACAAACCGGATTCAGCTTGCGGAGAACCGGTTAAAGGATATCGGTCTTAACGTGCAGGAGCTGCAGTCCAAGACCGAAGATGCCGACATGGCCATCGTCATTACGAATCTCAAAATGAACGAAAATGTATACCAAGCTTCCTTATCTGCCGGATCCAAGCTGATTCAGCCGAGCCTGGTCGACTTTCTGAGGTAATAGCAGCATCCTGATGAAGGAGTGAAGCATCGGTGCCCTCGATTCCCCAAATCCAAATATCGCAGCAGTATGCCAAGCTTGGCATCGATGCGGATCTTGGCCGTTATGAAATGAAGCAGCCCAGGCCCACACTCGAGCTTGAACAGCCGCAGGCTAAAGTAGAGATGAGACAGCCTCAAGGCGAACTGAAGATCGACCAGAGCCGGGCGTGGGATGCTTTGTCCCGAACTAATATTTTAGAGGTTATGCATCGGATTTACGGGCAAGCCCGCGAACTCGCGATGAAGGGAACCGCCAGAATTGTTGAAGATGGAAACCGTATGGCGGCGATCCATAAATCGAAAGCCGATGCTATACCGGAACTCGCTATGGACGTAAGAGTAAGCTTCCCCGAGATGGTGTATGCCGGCGAGGCCTCCTTCGACAACGTGGACATCTCTTATACGGCACGCAGGCCAGAAATTAACATTACGCCAAGTCCCGTCCATTCACGCGCGCAACTGAATCCTCCGCAGGTCGACTACTACAGAGGAAAGCTGGATATTTACATGCTGCAGTACAACAAGGTGGAAATAACTCCTCCTGCGTTTGATACAAGAGTATAGGAACGTATAAACTATAGGGTAACGACTATAGTTTTTTTGTAGTTTCCGAACCTGTAGGAGTGTGAGATGGATGATGAAGATACAAACATTGCAATTTGGCGAAATTGAGATCCGGGAAGACAGTATTCTCACGTTTGAACACGGCTTGCCGGGATTTGAGAACTTGCATAGGTTTACCGTGCTGACACCGGATCCGGAGCTTCCCTTCTCCTTTTTGCAGGCTGTTGATGACGGGAACACCGCGTTCGTGCTAACTGATCCTTTTCTATTTTATCCGGAGTACGAATTCGATGTGCCGGAGGAAGTACAGCAGCAGCTTCAGATCATCGAGGGGCAGGAGCTTACCATATGGGCGATCGTCTCGGTCAGAGAGGAGCTGGCCCATTCCACCTTAAATTTGATGGCTCCGGTGCTGATTAACGGCAGCAAGCGTCTTGGCCGGCAATGTATTCTGCATGGCAGCGGCTACTCGACCAAGCATCCTCTGCATGTAAAAGCTGAAACGGCTGCAACAGCTGAAGAGGGGGATGCACATGCTCGTATTAACACGTAAGAAGGGCGAGTCCATTATGATCGGGGACACGATCGAGGTCGTCGTCCTGGGCAGTGAAGGAGATGCGGTGAAGATCGGGATCAAAGCACCGCAGCAAGTGCAAATTTATCGCAGCGAAATATATGAGATGATCCAAGTATCGAACCGGGAAGCGACACAATCCGTCGGACTTGTCGATAAGTTGAATCAATGGATGAAGAAACCGGAGAAAAATGGAGAAAACGATAGATGAATCTCGAATATACGGGGAAAACAGCTGATAATTGTCGATTATCGGCTGTTTTTGTTTGAATTTGACATGAACATAAGTAACAGTTCCTTCCGATATATAAATCAGGCGCTGTATTGTCCGGGCGGCCGACCTGGCAAACAGTAAGACCGAGCTCCCACAAGGATGTGGGGATACCTTTCAAGGAGGAAGAAAAACAATGAGAATTAATCACAACATTGCGTCTCTGAACACACACCGTCAGATGACCAACAACACTGCTGCAACTAGCAAATCGCTTGAGAAGCTGTCTTCGGGTCTGCGTATCAACCGTGCGGGCGACGACGCTGCAGGTCTCGCAATCTCCGAGAAAATGCGCGGACAAATCCGCGGTTTGGAGCAAGCTAGCCGCAACTCGCAAGATTCCATCTCGCTGATCCAAACGGCTGAGGGTGCTCTGAGCACGACTCATAACATTCTGCAACGTATGCGCGAGCTTGCTGTACAAGCAGCGAACGACACTTCGACAGATGCTGACCGCGCAGAGCTGCAAAAAGAAGTTTCTCAGTTGAAATCCGAAGTAGACCGGATTTCTAGCACGACTGAGTTCAATACGAAGAAGCTCTTGAATGGTAGCTTGACTGCTGCTAAACAAGTACAAGGTACAGTCGCTAATTCTTCTGCTATTGACGCTGCCGATCAGGCTGCAACTGCTGCTAAGACAGGTGCTGGTCTTGCTATCGAATTGACTCAATCGTTGGCAGGTAAATCCGGCACTGGATATTCTCACACCGGTGGCGCACAACTTGCTGAGAGAACCATCGTCAGAACTGGCGAGAATGATACGTTTAAAATTGCTATTAACGGAGCAGCAGATTTAACTGTCACTATCGCTGCAAGCGGTGCTGAAGGGTACACTCGCGAAGATTTTGCAAATGCTGTAAGCAAAGCTATTATCGATGCTCAGGAAGGAGCTACAGCTGGTTCTTCCAAAGCTGAATTTAATCAAGTAACCGTAAAAGCTACAAATGACGGACGACTTGAGTTTACAACGAAAGCAACAGGTGCAAGCAGCACGATCAAAGTTGAAGTAAAAGCCGATACTGCGAGTAAAGATGCGCTTGCTGCTATGGGTTTTGACGAAAAGGCAACTTCGTTCACTTCAACAGTGGATCTTGGTACTACAGGATATAAAACCTTGGCGACAGGCAATAACAAAATTGATGTAACCTTTGGTAATGGTAGTGCCATTACGGTTAATTTGGAAAATGACGGTGGCTTGACTGCTGGTACACAGTATACTTTCTCTGCTTTAAAAGAAGGTCTTCAAAAAGCTTTTGATACAAAACTTGGAAAAGATCAGATTGTTATAGGCGACGACGGTAACGGGCGCCTGACAATTAAAAACAATGTTGGAACAGGAACGCTTACTCTAGCGAACAATGGTGGTACCAACGTAACCGACCTGTTTGGTGGAGCGGTAACTGTTACTAAGGACGTACTAGCTACCAAATCAACTACTACTGCTGGTACAAATGCAGTTAACACAATCAAAGCTGGAACAGTTATTTCAAAAGGTGCTAATGATCAGTTTAACATTTCTTTGAATGGTAAAGAAACGACTCTGACTTTGGCTGCTGGTACTTATGCGGACCGGAACGCTCTTGTTACGGAAGTTAACAACCAAATTAATGCTTCGAGCGATCTTATTGGTAAAGTTAAAGCTACCTTGGGATCCGACGGTAAAATAGAGTTTGAATCTCTTGTAAAAGGTGCTGACGCAACATTAAAAGTATCTACTCCACCAACTATTCCTCGCTCTGCATTAGGTGCGTTGGGATATGATGGGGCTGCAACTACGATTAATGCACCTGCTGCGGCCGATCTAGCTGCTGGTATTGATTTGGACACTACTGCAGATAGAAAGATTAAAGTGACACTGGGGGCCAAGACGGAGTATCTTGATCTCACAGGTTATGATGGTATTAATAGCTCAGTTGCCAATGTTAAAAGTTCCCGTGATGCTATCGTCAAAGCTCTCCAAGCAGAGTTTGATAAGAAATTTGGAGAAAATGCTGTTACAGTTGCGACTAAAACGACCCCTGCTGGAGTAGATACTTTATCTTTGACGGCAAACGCCCGCGGTGCTCTTTTCAAAATTGAGAATGAAGCTGGTGTAGCAACAGGTCGTGCAGCATTGTTTGGTGGAGCTGACATAACAGCAACAGTAACTACTGCAGGCGTTAACTCTAATGTAGCGGGTACAGATGCTGTTGATAACTCTATTGCAAATACAACGAAACTTGTTGATCTTGTTGACACAAATGGCAACGGACTTGGCTTGCAAGATGGAAATGTTATTAAGATCTCGGGAACCCAGAATGGCAAAGCCTTCGAAGCTTCTGTCACAGTTGGAGCCAACAGTAAAGTTGATGACATTCTTAGTGCTATTCGGAATCTTAAAGAGTTCGATGGTGCGACAGTATCGTTGGATACAGCAACAGGAAAAATTGCCGTACGGGGTGCTGACGGTCAAGACAAAGATATCTCGAACCTTAAGTTTACAGCTCAAAGGTCAGCTACTGATGTAACTCAAGTTGCTAACTTTAACCGAGTTTTTGGTGATTTTACTGTTACTCAACAAGCTCAAAATGGTGCTGCTGACAGCTCGCTTCAGATGCAAATCGGTGCAAATGAAGGTCAAACACTTAAAGTTGATATTAACGATATGGGAACCCAAGCTCTTCGTATTCAAGATGTCGATGTTTCTACAAGCTCAAGTGCACAAACTGCAATTAGTGTAGTAAATAATGCTTTGGAAATCGTTTCTGCAGAGCGGTCCAAACTCGGTGCATACCAGAATCGTTTGGAACATACCATTAGCAACCTTGGAACCTCCGCTGAGAACTTAACAGCATCTGAATCCCGTATTCGTGATGTTGATATGGCTAAAGAGATGATGGACTTCACGAAGAACAACATCCTTTCTCAAGCTGCTCAAGCTATGCTTGCTCAAGCAAATCAACAACCTCAAGGCGTGTTGCAACTTCTTCGTTAATAACATGTAATCTTGTAGAGACCTTAGATGATCTAAGGTCTCTTTTCCTATTAATAAATAGATTAATGAAGCCGATATTAGTAGTAACACTTAATTCGTTCAAAGGGGAAATATATGAACAGTACTAAAAGAGTTAAACACTTATACCCACTGTACATGGATAAATTCCAATGCATTGGTTCAGAGTGTGAAGACACCTGTTGCTCAGGTTGGCAAGTTTCGATCGATCGATCGACATATAAAAAATATAACAAGGTCTCAGATCCTGTGCTCAGAAGGCTGCTAGAAAACAGTTTGAAGAGAAATCGGGTTGATCCGAGTGATGGATATTTCGCCAGTATAAAACTGAATGAACAGAACCGCTGTCCGCTATTAACCGAAGATAGAAGATGTGGAGTTCAACTTAGATTAGGAGAGCAGTATCTCTCCAATGTATGCGCTAGTTACCCAAGAGGAGCAAATGTTGTCAACAATGTATTTGAGTTATCGGGCACGATATCCTGTCCTGAGATGGCAAGGCTTGTATTGCTTAATCCTGAGGGTATAGATTTTACAGAACAAAATAGAGAGCTTGATAATAGAATTAATGTGGGGAAAATTTTGAGAACCAATGAAGCTACAGTTCCTATCGAGCGTTTTTTTTGGGAACTTAGAATATTCACTATACAAATTTTGCAAAATAGAAATTACGATCTTTCAGATCGACTGATTTTGCTAGGAATGTTCGTTCAAAAGGTTCAGGAGTACATTGAAGAAGGTAACGGAGGAATAGCTGAGCTTATTGCAAGGTATTCAGCATTGATAGACAATTTTGGCTTAAAAGAATCCTTACAAGACATTCCGACTAATACTGTAATTCAAATGGAATTACTGAAAGAACTAGCTGATGAACGGTATAAAATAGGAGTTAGCAGTCAACGTTATTTCGAGTGTTATGCTGCATTTTTACATGGAATTGAGTACAACTTAGAAGATACTACTGAAGATATAGCATCACGCTATAAAGAAGGCTATGAGAAGTATTATCAACCGTTTATGAAGCAACATGGATATATTCTGGAGAACTATCTTGTTAATTATGTTTATAAAAGTCTCTTTCCATGCGGCAAGTTCACCAATATATTTGATGAATTTGTAATGTTGGCATTGCATTACGCATTAATTAAGATGCATTTAATCGGAATAGCAAGATATGCAAAAGAGCAGTTTTCAGTTGATTTCGTCATTAAGTTCATGCAATCTTTCTCTAAAACTGTTGAACATAACAATATGTTCTTTTCCAATGCATATAGTCTTCTGGAAAAGCATAATTACAAAACCATGGCTTATATGGCAATAATGATCAGGAATTAATGTGATAGATAAAATAGCTATAACAATAGTTATATATCCCTCCGATATATACCCTATAGGAATGTTATACGGAGGGATTTTCAATGGAAAATCAACCAATTGGGGGAAGTTATCCTAAGATCCCGCCTTTAGGAAGCGACATGACCAACACGATCCAGACTGCACAAGAGCTTAAGAAGGCGGAGTTACAAGGAGAACATATCTCCATCAGTGAAGAGCAGCTTATTATGGCCATCGATAGAGCTGTACAGGCGGTACAGGGACCAGTAACGGTGCTGGATTTCTCGATTCATAAAAGTACTAACCAGATTATGGTAAAAGTACTGGAGCGGGATACCGGGAAGGTTGTCAGGGAGATTCCTCCGGAAAAGATGCTTGATTTCGTAGCGAAGTTATGGGAAATGGCTGGCATATTGGTAGACAAGAGAGCTTAATTATCGAAAGTGGGTGATAATGATGCCATTACGAGTGGCTGGACTGAGTGGATTTGATGTAGATAATACCGTAAAAGAGCTGATGAAAGCCCAGCGCGTTAAGTATGATGCATTGGATCAAAAGAGACAAACGTACGAATGGTCTAGGGATGAGTATCGGGATACGAATCTTAAATTAACGGATTATCGTAACAATAAGTTATTTAAGTTCCGGTTAGAAGGTACATTCAATAAAAAGGAGGTTACTGTTTCGGGCAATTCCGAAATATTAACTGCCAAGGCTACTAGTTCAGCAGGTGAGAGTAATCTAGCTATATCAGTTCAAAAGCTAGCAGTAGCTGCATCAAATTTTAGCAATTCAGCAATTGCAAAAGAAGAATTTGATCCTTCCAAGCCATTATCTGAACAAATACCTAATCTACTTAGTGATGCTCCGCTTACAACGAGTTATAAATTTAAAATTAACAATAGCGAAGAAATAACTGTTGATACCAATAAAGATTCTCTCAACGACATTCTCTCCAAAATCAATCAAAAGACCAATGTAACAGCTTTTTATGATGAAAGTAAGAAACAAATATCCTTTATGGCAAAACAAACGGGTAAAGTTAATGGAGAAGATCAAAAAGGGGACAAGATAGTATTCGAGGACTTAAATGAAGGTAATTTCTTGAGCAACGTATTAAAGGTGGCAACAGATAGTGGTAATAAATCGTTAGCCAACGACGCAGAAGTTACGATCAACGGCCTGGCCACCACCCGCACCAGCAACACGTTCACTGTAAACGGTATTGAGATTACGCTTAAAAAGGCTGGCGGCACAGAAGCCACGATCGAGCCCAAAACAAAGGTCGATGAGGTTGTCGAAGCCATTAAAACTTTTGTTACCGAATATAACGATTTTCTGAAGCAAACGCAGGACAAGCTTTCTGAAAAAAGAAATCGTGACTACCTTCCATTGACAGATGCACAAAAAGAAACCATGTCCGAGAAGCAAATCGAGCAATGGGAGAAGCTGGCCAAGAGCGGAATGCTGCGTAATGATTCCATATTGGCCAATATGGTCACAGATCTTCGTTTCGCAGTTACTGGTATTGTCGATACCGGGCATTCGACCATCAAGTCCCTAGCGTCGATCGGAATTGACACCGGAGATTATACGGAAAAAGGGAAGCTAGTCATCAAGGACGAAACGAAGCTGCGTGCTGCCATCGAGAATAACCTTGAAGCGGTCCAGACGTTATTCACACAACCAATAGGTGAGGGCGAGGATGGGGCCAAAGGCGGCATTGCCAATCGGATGTACGCCCGGCTGAAGGATGGCCTTGATGAACTGATCGAGAAAGCGGGTGCTCCCAATACGACTTCGTTTGATCAGAGTATAGTGAGCACAAGGCTCCTCGAAGTAAATAAACAGCTTGACCAAATGGACAAAAAGCTCAGAACGATGGAAGATAATTATTATAAAAAATTTGCTGCAATGGAAGCTGCGCTTAATCGGTACAACTCCCAATCGGCCTATTTGGCAAACGCGTTTGGCACTGGCAAGAGCCAGTAACGAGGGAATGAGGAGGGACATCCATGATTCAATCACAGCCGAATAAGTATCTAGAAAATTCGATTCAGACAGCTTCTCCCGCACAGCTTCTCGTTATGCTTTGTGATGGGGCGATACGTTTCTGCAAACTGAGCATAGAGGATATTCGCAAAAACGATATCACCGCCGCCCACAATCATATTTTTAAGGTTCAGGATATCATTAGTGAGTTTGTGATTACCTTGGATCAATCTTTGCCAATCGCGAAAGACTTGTTGCGTCTATACGATTATTTAATTTACCGATTGATTCAAGCCAATACCAAAAAAGAAATCGAGCCGCTCGAAGAGGTTCTCGGTTACCTGCAGGAGTTCAAGGAAACGTGGATTCAAGCCACCAAAATCGTAAACAGCCAAAGAAGCGGAATTCAACATGGATAGTTTGATTGGGAAGCTGGAGATTATCACGGAGCAACTCTTAGGGTCCTTACAATTCGCCAAGCAGGAAGAGTTAGAGGACTTTATTGAGCAACGACAGGCATTGATCAAGCAACTGATGGAATTAACGATTACCCCGGACCAAGCATCATTGCATCGTAACCGGGTGACCGCTTTGCTTGAAAAAGATTCAATAATCACAGCGAGAATATCCGAAATCCAGGTTGAGAACCAGAGCGGTATAACTAGAATGAATTTGGCTAAAAAACAAAAAGCTACCTACGAGGCGGATTACGTAATGGATCCGTTCATGTTTGATAAAAAAAAGTAAAAAAGTACGATGATGAGCGCTGCATGGTTATGCAGTGTTTTTATTTTTTATTGGAGCTGCAGGCTGCGGCAAAATTCGGTCTATCTCGTTAATATAAAACAATTGAAGCAGGGGTGCACCGAAGTCGCTTTTTCAAGTGCATCTGCCCCTTCCATTTGTATTTTCTCCTGTGCGCAACTGAATAACTACCCTGTGGATAATGTGTATAACTCTGTGAATAACTAATGAAAACAAGCTTTCATAATGTGTATTTCTTGTAAATAGCCAAATTTTCGTGCAATTCGGGCAAGCGAGAATTGGGCAAGGCTGGGAGAGAAAGATTGCGCTTTCACGTTGACATTCGGCAGGGCTGGTGGTATAGTCAGGGTGTGGGCAAGGCCCGCAGCTATTTGAAGATGAAGGGAATGTTTTGCATGCAAGGTAAAGTAAAATGGTTTAACGCAGAAAAAGGTTATGGATTCATCGAGCGCGAAGACGGCGGAGACGTATTCGTTCACTTCTCGGCAATCCAATCGGACGGCTTCAAGACTTTGGAAGAAGGCCAAGCCGTAGAATTCGACATCGTGGAAGGCGCACGCGGTCCGCAAGCAGCTAACGTCATCAAATTATAATCAACCGGCTGTTTGCCGCGATTGAATATATACGCTAGCAGCGAAGATGCCCCGGGAAACCGGGGTGTCTTTTTTGCATGAATTTTCCTCTTTTCAAGGGTGTGAACATTATGCAACAAAAATAATCAGAATTGTTTAATTATTTTGAATTATTGCAAAGTTTTTTTGAAGTAGGCTCCTTAATATGATATAGTAGAAGTATGAAAGGAGCTGTTGAACAATGAACTTTACCATTCGCGGTCAAAACCTGCTGCCCACCGACGCACTAAAAGAGTACGCTGCTAAAAAGATCGGAAGGCTGGAAAAGTATTTCGAAGCTGCTCCCACCTCTGACGTGAACGTCACGCTCAGCGTAGCCAAAAACATGCAGACGGTAGAAGTAACGATTCCGCTGCCTGGAGTGCTGCTGAGAGCTGAGGTTAAGAACGAGGATATGTACGCCTCGATCGATTTGGTTACCGAGAAGCTCGAGCGCCAAATCCGCAAGCATAAAACGAAAGTAAACCGCAAATTCCGGGGAGACGGTATTCGTACATTGTTCAGAGAAAGTTATGACGGCTCGACGGCAGTGAAACTGGACGAGGAAGACGAAGATCTGGAGCTGGTTCGCACGAAGCGTTTCAATCTGAAGCCGATGGACGTAGAGGAAGCGATCTTGCAAATGAACATGGTCGGTCATAACTTCTTCGTATTCGCTAATGCTGACTCTAAGGAAGTGAATGTGGTTTACCGGAGAAACGACGGCAAGTACGGTCTCATCGAGCCGAACTGAAGCCTAGCACATAGTAACGAACGGCATCCATAACGTTTATAACTCGCCTGATCCTGAAACGGATCAGGCTTTTCTGCGTATAAAATCTAATAACCAGCACGAAGAAACCGAATCCGGGGGACGCTAACCTAACGTAAGGTCTAACGTCATCACGGTTTTCACCATTGAAAATGAAAGCAGCGGTGAGTGAAGTAGCCGCAGGGAGGTTGGTACATTGGACAACAAGCCGGCCAAACGAAACGGCTGGTGGCTTTTGGGAGCCGCGGGGCTGTTTATTCTGAGCAAAGGCAAGACGCTGCTCGCCTTATTCAAATTCAGCAAGTTCGGCACAGCCATCATCAGCATGCTCGTCACCGTGTGGGCCTATACGATCGTGTTCCCGTTCCAGGTGGCGGCGGGTCTGGTGGGGATGATCCTAATTCACGAGATGGGACACGTAGCCGCAGCGAAGCGCAAGGGTCTTCCGGTGAGTGCACCGTTTTTTATTCCTTTTCTCGGGGCGATGATTATGCTAAAGCGGAATCCGCGGGATGCCGTAACGGAGGCTTATATCGCGTATGGAGGTCCGCTGATCGGCACGTTAGGCGCTACGGCCGCCTACGTCATCGGCTGGCTTGGCATTCAGGCGGGCGGCGGAACTGGATGGTATGTATGGATCGTCATCGCCAAGATCGGGTTTATTTTAAATTTGTTTAATTTGCTTCCGATGCAGCCGATGGACGGCGGGAGAATCGCTTCGGCGCTTAGCAGATGGCTGTGGATCGTAGGCCTTGTCGGCGGAGCGCTGCTTATCTTTTACTTGAATGCCTGGATACTGGCGATATTCTGGGTTTTGTTCGCCTACGATTTATACAAGAAGTATATCAAACGGGTCAAGACGTCGCCTGTCCAATATACGGTGCGCTGGGAAACCCCGCTCGTTCCTTTACTGGAGGCCGGTTATTTTATCCCGGGAGAAGAGCACCGAAGAGAGCTTCCGTTCAGCACCTCCAGTACGATTGAGAACGGCGTGCAGCAGCTTCATGTGAAATGGGAAGGACTTGGTCTGGAGCATACGGCAGACTTGCAAGGACAATCGCAAATCCGTAAGGTGGAAGTCGTTCGGGTCATCAAAAAGACAGACGAAGAGGAAGAGTCGAAGCTTGTCATATTTTTGCAGGTGCAGGGCGATACTCATGAAAATGATACGTACTATGAAGTTCCCCCAACAACCCGTCTGAGATACGGAATCGCCTATTTTGGGCTAATCGCTTTTTTGGTGTCGATGCTGTTGGTCATCCAATCTATGGCAATGCCGATCATTTCGTAACCCGATCAGGGCCCGTCGGTACAAGCCTGTTGTTGCGGCGGCTTGCGCAAACTGTTACAATTTATGCAAACGGTTTGTCGTGAAAAAGGACGTTATCCTGTAACATTCGGAACGATTGTCTCGTCTGAAACACGGAACGATCATCAAGGACCTTTACGGCGCTTTGCCTGATTGCAGCGGCACGAAGGTTTTTTAAAGGTTCATGGATTCAATGCTACAAAAAATTCGTTTGTTCCGTCCGACGGACTACGTATAGCGAAAGGGGTTCTCGCATGCTGGGACTCGTAAAAAAGATATTTGGCGATTCGAACGATCGCGAGATTAAGCGATTGATGCGAACGGTAGAGATGATCAACGAGATGGAGCCTCAGATCAAGGCACTGTCTGACGACGAGCTTCGCAACAAAACGGCGGAATTCAGATCCAAGATCGAAGCCGGAACTGAATTAAACGAGCTTCTTCCGGAAGCTTTCGCGGTCGTACGCGAAGGGTCATGGAGAGCGCTGGGCAAACGTCACTACGATGTGCAGCTGATCGGAGGGATGGCGCTTCATGAAGGCAAAATCGCGGAGATGCGGACGGGTGAAGGGAAAACGCTGGTCGGTACGCTGCCGGTTTATTTGAACGCCTTGCTCGGCAAAGGCGTCCACGTCGTTACGGTCAACGATTATTTGGCCCAGCGGGACAGCAATGAGATGGGGAAAGTGTACGAGTTTCTGGGCATGACCGTTGGCGTCAACCTGAACAGCTTGTCCCATTCGCAGAAACAAGCGGCATACGCCTGCGACATTACGTACGGAACGAACAACGAGTTCGGCTTCGACTATTTGCGCGATAACATGGTGCTCTACAAAGAGCAGATGGTGCAGCGTCCGCTTTATTATGCGGTGATTGACGAGGTCGATTCGATCCTTGTCGACGAAGCGCGGACCCCGCTTATTATATCCGGACAAGCAGCCAAGTCTACGGACTTGTATTATGCGGCCGACCGGTTCGTAAGCCGGCTGGCTCCCGAAGAGGATTATACGGTTGATATCAAGGTAAGATCGGTCAACCTCACCGAAGCGGGCGCGGCAAAAGCGGAGAAGATGTTCGGCATCGAGAACTTGTACGATCATGCGAACGTCACCTTGAATCATCATATCTCCCAAGCGTTGAAAGCTCACGTTATCATGAAACGCGACGTAGACTATGTCGTTCAGGACGATGAGGTTATTATCGTGGACGAGTTTACCGGACGCCTTATGGTGGGCCGCCGTTACAGCGACGGTTTGCATCAGGCGATCGAAGCCAAAGAGCAGATGAAGGTGCAGAACGAGAGCATGACGCTCGCCACCATTACGCTGCAAAACTACTTCCGGATGTACCGCAAGCTGGCCGGGATGACCGGTACGGCGAAGACGGAGGAAGAAGAGCTTAAGAAAATTTACGGTCTCGAAGTTGTCGTCATCCCGACGAACAAACCGATGATCCGTAACGACATGCCGGATACTGTATACAAAAGCGTGAACGGCAAATTCAAAGCGGTTGTCGATCAGATCGTAGAGCGCCACAAAAAAGGCCAGCCGGTACTCGTCGGTACGATATCGATCGAGAACTCGGAGCGGTTGTCCGACATGCTTAAGAAAAAAGGCGTGCAGCATAAAGTACTAAACGCCAAATACCATGCCGAAGAAGCGGAGATCGTATCCCGCGCGGGCCAGCCGAACTCGGTCACTATCGCCACCAACATGGCGGGACGGGGTACGGATATTGTGCTCGGCGATGGAGTTGCCGATATCGGCGGTTTGCATATTATAGGTACGGAGCGTCACGAGAGCCGGCGGATCGATAACCAGCTTCGCGGACGAGCGGGCCGTCAAGGCGACCCGGGTTCTTCGCAGTTTTTCCTGTCGATGGAAGACGAGCTGATGCGCCGTTTCGGTGCCGAGAACATCATGGGCATGATGGACCGGATCGGATTCGAGGAAGATCAGCCGATCGAGAGCAAGCTGATTACCCGCGCGATCGAGTCCGCCCAGAAACGGGTGGAAGGCAATAACTTCGATACCCGGAAGGTCGTTCTTCAGTACGACGACGTCATGAATCAGCAGCGTGAGATTATTTACAAGCAGCGCCGCGAGGTGCTGGAGCACGATAATATCAAGGAAATCGCGCTCGGCATGATTATGCCGGTCATCGAGCGGATCGTCAAAGCCCATACCCCGGATGATCAGGTGCCGGAAGAGTGGGATTTGGCGGCAATCGCCGAATATGCGAATTCCACGTTCCTTCAGGAAGACCAACTGAGCGCCGACGCATTATGGGGCAAGGAACGCGAGGAAATGATCGAATATATCGAGAAGCTGGTTAAAGAGATGTACGACCAGCGCGAACAGGAGATCGGTCCGGACAACATGCGCGAGTTCGAGAAAGTCGTTCTGCTGCGTGCGGTGGACAGCAAGTGGATGGATCATATCGACGCGATGGAGCAGCTTCGTCAAGGGATTCATCTTCGCGCTTACGGCGGAACCGATCCGCTTCGCGAATATCAGTTCGAAGGATTCGAGATGTTCCAGGAAATGATCGAAAACATTCGCGAAGAAGTGGCCAAGTATATCATGAAGGCCCACGTCGAATCGAACCTGGAGCGTCAGGCCGTAGCCGAAGGGCAAGCCGTCGATCCGAAGGCCGAAGCGGAAGGCAAGCGCCCGGCTCGCGCCGAGGACAAAACCGGACGCAACGATCCTTGTCCGTGCGGAAGCGGCAAAAAATATAAACAGTGCCACGGCAAATAAGCGAGCTTGCTATTGGCTAAGGCAAGGCGGCCCCCTTCGCAGGGGGCTTCCTTTTGCCGATGGACCAGCGGGCGTGGCCTAACTTTGAGACAGAGGTGAACGGAATCATGTTGGAAGCAGATGTAAAGCAGGATTTACGGGAAGTGGCTAAGCGAATTCAAGACCTTAGGGGGTCTCTTTGACTTAGATCTGAAGCTGGAGCAGATCGGCAACTTTGAAGAGAAGATGGCCGCTCCCGATTTCTGGGACGATAACGAGAAAGCGCAAAAAGTAATCGGCGAGATGAATGCGGTCAAGTCAGTAGTCGACGAGTTCCAAGGACTCGCTTCGGCTTACGAGGATATCGAAGTGATGCTGGAGCTGGCCGAGGAAGAGGGCGACGACAGCATGGCGGCGGACTTGACCTCAAGCATTCGCGAACTGCATGCGAAGCTGCAAGGCTTCGAGCTGCAGCTGCTGTTGAATCAGCCGTACGATAAGTACGATTGCATTCTGGAGCTGCATCCGGGCGCCGGCGGTACCGAGTCCCAAGACTGGGCGGACCTGCTGCTCCGTATGTACCGCAGATATTCGGAGAAAAAAGGCTTTAAGGTGGAGCTGCTCGACTACCTGCCGGGTGATGAAGCGGGCGTTAAGAGCGTTACGCTCTCCATCAAGGGGCACAACGCCTACGGTTACTTGAAAGCGGAGAAGGGCGTGCACCGGCTGGTACGGATCTCCCCGTTTGATGCATCCGGACGCCGTCATACATCGTTTGTATCGTGCGACGTCGTTCCGGAGATCGAGGAAGACGTAGAGGTCGAGATCCGTACTGAAGATTTGCGGGTCGATACGTACCGGGCGAGCGGAGCGGGTGGACAGCACGTCAACCGGACCGAGTCGGCCGTGCGGATTACACATATTCCAAGTGGAATCGTCGTAGCCTGTCAGTTGGAGCGGTCGCAGATTCAGAATCGGGAACGCGCCATGAAGATGCTTCGTTCGAAGCTGTACGAGAAAAAGCTGGAGGAGCAAGCCAAGCATCTGGCCGAGATTCGCGGCGAGCAATCCGATATCGCATGGGGCAGTCAGATCCGCTCTTATGTGTTCCATCCGTACAGCATGGTCAAGGATCACCGTACCCAAGCGGAGACCGGGAACGTTCAAGCGGTCATGGACGGAGAAATCGAGCCGTTTATCGATGCGTACTTGCGTCACCAAATAAAACCGGCTGACGGTTGATGAATATACAGGGAAACCTTTATCCTACACTATAGTGTAGGATTTATTTTTACACCGCACGGCTGAATAAAGGGAAGGAGAATGCCAATGCGCCGTAAACAGCCCGCAATCCGGATCGGAAGTCCGCTGCATCATACGATCGAATATATGTTGTTGCTGACCGGCTGTCTGATCATTGCCCTTAGCTTTAATATGTTCTTGAACCCGAACCGGATCGCATCCGGAGGAGTGGCCGGCATCTCCACCATCATTCAGCATTTGTTCGGCATCGAGCCGGCTATTATGCAGTGGGTGCTTAACATTCCCTTGTTTATGCTCGGCCTGCTTTTTTTGGGCGGACAGTTCGGTTTGAAGACAGCGGTGGCATCGATCGTGCTCCCGCTTTTTGTCCTTTTGTCGCGTGATATCGGTCCTTTAACGACAGACCCGCTGCTGGCCACGATCTACGGGGGAATCGGGATTGGAGCGGGACTCGGCATCGTGTTCCGCGGCAGAGGTTCTACAGGAGGGCTCGATTCGGCGGCTCAGTTAATCCATAAATGGACGGGGATCGGTTACGGCATCGCTGTAGCCATGCTGGACGGGGCGGTCATTGTAACGGCGGGGATCGTCTTCTCGCCGGAGAAAGCGCTGCTGGCGCTGATCGGCCTGTTCGTCACAACAAAAACGATCGATGTCGTCCAGATCGGCTTCCGGTATTCGAAGGTCGCTTTTATCATGACCAAGGAAACGGAAGCGATTCGCGAGGCGGTCCTGTTCGAGCTGGACCGGGGACTGACCGTATTGGCCGGCCGGGGCGGGTACACGGGGGAAGACCGGCCTACCCTGATGGTGGTCGTCAGCCAGACCGAGGTGACCCGGCTGAAGACGCTCGTCAAGGCGGTAGACCCTGCGGCCTTCGTTATTTTAGCCGATGCCAGCGAAGTGCTGGGGGAAGGATTCAAGCTTCATGGCTAAGCACGGAAAAGCCAGTTGCAGTTCCGTTCAATATTCCGTATGATCGAAAAAGAGACGAATCGCTCGTGAACCATCTGCTGCGTAGCGGGTTTTCTGATTGGGGCATGATCCGTCGCGCTTCATAGAACATTTCGATTTGCTGCACTTCAATTGGAGAGATGTTCAGCACAGTAATTTCGGCTGATTTTGCCGATAAGGGAAGACGGAGATCCGGATAAAAAAGCGATTGAATTATTATTCTTTAGAATGTATAATGATGCATATGTTTCGGGACGGAATCGTAGGATTGCGAGAAACAACGATACAAAAACGGCAGACGACACCGGTCCTGTTCTTGGGAGAAAAGGAACGGAACTTTGCTGTTATGGGGAGGCATAGTCATGAACGGTAAGCTCAGAACGGCTATCGTAGGCTCGACCGGCTACGGCGGCGTCGAATTGATCCGGCTTTTATTGCAGCATCCGAAGGCGGAGATTACATCGGTCATTTCTTCTTCGAACGCAGGAGCTTTGTATGCGGAAGGGTATCCGCACTTATCGGAGATCGTTACAGATCGGCTCGAGGCGATTGATGTTGCGGCCATGAAGAGCAAGGCCGATGTTGTTTTTCTGGCGACTCCGCACGGGGTTAGCACGGAGCTGTCTCCGAAGCTGATCGATGCGGGGCTGAAAGTCATCGACGTGTCCGGAGACCTCAGGCTGAAGCAAGGAGATGTATACGAGACTTGGTATAAACATAGACCTGCAGATCCGGCTTATCTGGATCGAGCGGTGTACGGATTGTGCGAAGTATTCGGCGAAGACGTGCGCGGAGCCGATCTGATCGCGAACCCGGGATGCTTCCCTACGGCGACGGCGCTCGGTCTCGTGCCGCTTCTGGCGGAAGGATGGATCGATCCGTCTACGATTATATCGGACGCGAAGACGGGCGTATCGGGGGCGGGACGCGGACTCGGCCTGGCCTATCACTACTCGGAGATCAACGAGAGCACGCTGGCTTACAAAGTGAACCGGCATCAGCATACGCCGGAGATCGAACAGACGCTCAGCCGCGTAGCCGGCCAGGAAGTAACGATGACGTTCACGACACATCTGCTGCCGATGACCCGCGGCATTCTGGTCACGAGCTATGCGAAGCTTACGCAGGCCCGGACGGACGAAGAGGTCGTGAATTTGTTTCGCAGCTACTACGAAGGACGGAAATTCGTGCGGATTCGCCCGGTGGGCAAATATCCGGCGACTAAGGAAGTATCCGGCTCCAACTATTGCGATATCGGCGTATCGGTCGATGCGAGGACAGGCCGGGTAACGGTCATCTCGGTCATCGATAACCTGATGAAGGGCGCAGCCGGGCAAGCGGTACAGAACCTGAACCTGATGATGGGCTGGGACGAATCGACGGGGCTCGATTTTACTCCGGTTTATCCATAACGGTTTTCTATAGATGCACCAGGACGAAATGGCTCATGGCTTCCGGACGCTGCTGTCGCTTAATGGTACGACTTCGGCGGTCTCGGGGGCTGTTCCAATTATAAGCATTTGCAGTTTGCAGAAAGATGGTGATGGTTGCGATGGCGCAGCATGGCGAATTTGTAGTGGTGGAGAATGGCTCGGTCACGACGCCGAAAGGGTTTCGGGCTGGAGGCTTGCATTGCGGTCTGAAGAAGACCCAGCGCAACGATTTGGGTGTCATCGTATGCGACGTTCCGGCTTCGGCGGCGGGCGTATATACGCTTAACGCGTTTCAGGCGGCTCCGCTGCAAGTGACGAAGGACAGCTTGGCGGTGGAAGGGAAGCTTCAAGTCATGCTGGTCAACTCCGGCAACGCAAATGCGTGTACGGGGAAACAAGGCGATGAGGACGCGCGGACGATGCGTTCGGAAGCGGCCAAAGCGTTCGGCGTGCCGGATCATTACGTGGGCGTTACGTCCACTGGCGTGATCGGCGAGCTGCTGAAGATGGATAAGGTAACATCCGGCATTGCCGGGCTGCCTGAGCGCGTATCCGCTTCGGACGAAGGCGGAGACCAGTTTTGCCAGGCGATTTTGACGACGGATCTGACCAAGAAGTCGGTTTGCGTCAAACTGACGGTGGACGGCCACACGGTACATATCGCCGGGGCGGCCAAAGGGTCGGGCATGATCCATCCGAATATGGCGACGATGCTGGGCTTCATCACGACCGATGCGGCAGTTCCTGCGGCTTCGCTGCAAAAGCTGCTTAACGGAGTAACCGATACGACGTTTAATATGATTACGGTGGACGGAGATACGAGTACAAACGACATGGTGGTCGTGATGGCGAGCGGACTGGCCGGCAACGGTGAGTTGACCGAGAGCCATCCGGACTGGGAAGCGTTCGCCGCAGGCTTCCGTTATGTCGGCGAGGTGCTGGCTAAAGCGATCGCCCGCGACGGCGAGGGCGCCACGAAGCTGATCGAGGTGAACGTGGTTGGGGCGGAATCGGTGGAAGCGGCTCGCGCTTTTGCCAAGACGGTCATCGGATCGAGTCTCGTGAAGTCCGCTTGCTTCGGCGCCGACGCCAACTGGGGACGGATCATTGCTGCGATCGGTCGCGCCGGTTATCCGGTGAATACGGAGACGGTGGATATCCGTCTGGGCGATATCGTCACACTGGAGCAGTCGCGTCCGGTGAAGTTCGACGAGGAGAAGGCCGCCGAATATTTGAAGGGCGAGTTCGTGCTTATTCACGTTGATTTGCATATGGGGGGCAGCGGCGCTACCGCATGGGGCTGCGATCTGACCTATGATTATGTTCGTATTAATGCGGCATACCGGACGTAAGTTCGCTATTATACCATCCATTTTCCAATAGAGAAGCGGTACAGAAGTAAAGGAGAACCGATTCATGAGCAACAACTGTTTTGTGATGAAATGCGGGGGGAGCACGCTGGCCGCGCTGCCCGACGCTTTTTTTCTGGATCTGAAGAAGCTGCAGGATGAAGGAACGATCCCGGTCATCGTACACGGCGGCGGTCCCGCGATATCGGATACGCTGGGCAAGCTGGGCATCGAAACGGAGTTTGTGAACGGACTGAGGAAAACGAACGAGGCGGTGCTCGACGTCGTCGAGATGGTGCTGTCCGGACAAATCAACAAAGAAATCGTCCGCAAAATCCAGAAGTCGGGCGCTAAGGCGCTGGGCTTGTCCGGTGTGGACGGCCACTTGATTCAGGCGAGGCTCGTAGCGAATGCGCACGAAGTCGGGCTCGTAGGCGACGTTACGCACGTCAATGCGGAGATCATCCAAGGGATCGTCCGGATGGGTTATATGCCGGTTGTAGCACCGGTCGGGATCGGAGAAGGCGCACAGCGGTATAACATCAATGCCGATACAGCGGCAGGCGCGGTCGCTTCCCATATTGGCGTTGAGCGGATGATCGTTGTAACGGACGTGCCGGGCATTTTGAAGACGGTTGACGGCGAGAAGCGGGTTCTTCCAGTCGTGTCCGTGGCCGATATTGAACAGATGATAACCAGCGGCGAGATATACGGTGGGATGATCCCGAAAGTACGTGCAGCGATCCAGTGCATCCAGGGCGATGTCAGAGAAGTCGTAATCGTAAACGGCAGCGAGCCGGAAGTGCTCAGCAAAGTGCTGCGCGGAGACAAGATCGGCACTCGTATCCAGCGATAGCATGCGAGTTGTGAGAACGGACGAACTGAAAGAAACGGAGTGAGCACATATGAGCGAACAACAAAGCGCACTGTTCCCCACCTATGCCAGATTCCCAATTACGCTCGTAAAAGGGGAAGGCAGCCGGCTGTGGGACGATCAAGGCAAAGAATATCTCGATTTCGCAAGCGGACTGGCAGTGACGAACCTCGGGCATGCGCCGCAAAAGGTAAAAGAGAAGCTGGTCGAGCAGCTCGGCGAGCTGTGGCACGTCAGCAATCTGTTTCATATCCCGAATCAGGAGAAGCTGGGTCAGCTGCTGGTCGACAACAGCTGCCTGGACGCCGCCTTTTTCTGCAACAGCGGTGCGGAGGCGAACGAAGCGGCAATCAAGCTGGCTCGCAAGTATAACGCCAAGGTGCTCGGCAAGCAGCGCTACGAAATTATTACATTCCATACTTCGTTCCACGGCCGTACACTGGCTACCCTGACCGCTACCGGACAGGATAAAGTGAAGGAAGGGTTCCACCCGCTTCCGGAAGGCTTCGTATACGCTCCATACAACGACGCGGAGGCGCTGAAAGGTTTCGTAACCGACAAGACGTGCGCGATCATGCTGGAGCTCGTACAGGGCGAGGGCGGGGTCAATCCGGCCGAACCGAAGTTCGTACAAGAAGTTGTGCGTCTATGCAAGGAGCACGATCTGTTGCTTATTATCGACGAGATTCAAACCGGGATGGGTCGTACCGGTAAATTGTTCGCCTATGAGCATTACGGCATCGAGCCGGATATTATTACACTGGCCAAAGCGCTTGCGAGCGGATTCCCGATCGGCGCCATGCTGGGCAAAGCGAAGCTGCGCGAGGCGTTCGGTCCGGGCAGTCACGGCTCGACGTTCGGCGGTACGCCGATCGCGACGGCGGCGGGGATCGCGACAGTGGAGACGATGCTCGAAGAGAACCTGGCCGGGCGCGCTGCGGAGATGGGAGACTACATCCTGTCCGAGCTGAACGCGAAGCTGGCCGGCAACCCGCTGGTGAAGCAGATTCGTGGCAAAGGGCTGCTCATCGGAATCGAGTGCACCTTGCCGGCGTCGGAATTTGTGCCGGTGATTCACGAGGCCGGGCTGCTCGTCACAGCGGCGGGTCCTAACGTCATCCGTCTGCTGCCGAATCTGCTCGTCACACGCGAAGAGGTTAACGAAGGGATCGGCATCATTGCCGACGTTCTCGCCCGAAAGGCGGCCGCTTCGGTTAAATAATGCAACGAAACGATCAGGCGGGCGCCGGATGGAGCTTCCCAAGACGCCCTGACATAAAGGAGGAGCAAGATGTCTGAAATCGCGATTCAAGATATGGCCGCAAGCTTAAAGGGCCGGGATTTTCTCGGGCTCGTTGATTATACACCGGAAGAAATTCGTTATTTGCTCGACCTGGCAATTGATTTGAAGAAAAAGCAGAAATCCGGTCAGCCGTTCCAGCCGCTCAAAGGCAAGACGCTCGGCATGATTTTCGAGAAATCGTCCACACGGACGCGCGTATCGTTTGAAGTGGGGATGTATCAATTGGGCGGTCACGCTCTGTTCCTGAGCAAAAACGATCTCCAGCTGGGCCGCGGCGAAACGATATGGGATACGGCGCAAACGATGTCCCGCTATCTCGACGGCATTATGATCCGGACTTACGCTCACCGTACCGTCATCGACTTGGCGCGGGGCGCTACCGTACCGGTTATCAACGGGCTGACCGACCGCTCCCACCCTTGCCAGGCGCTGGCCGACTACCAGACGGTTCTGGAGAAGAAGGGCAAGCTGCAAGGACTCAAAATCGCATATATCGGCGACGGCAACAATATGGTACACTCCTTAATGATGGGCGCTGCCAAGCTGGGCATGCATATGGCGGTAGCTTCGCCGGAAGGTTACGATCCCGATCCGGAAGTTGTCAAGAACTCCCGTGAAAATGCGGCGTTAACCGGCGGTTCGCTCCTGCTGACCCGCGACACGAGAGAAGCGATCGAGAATGCGGATGTCGTCTATACCGACGTATGGGCGAGCATGGGCTTCGAAGCCGAGCAGGCGGCCCGAGAGATTGCGTTTAAGAACTATCAGGTCAATGAAGAGATGACCAGCTACGCGAAGAAAGACTACCTGTTCATGCACTGCTTGCCGGCTCACCGCGGCGAGGAAGTAAGCGAAGGCGTTATCGACGGGCCGAACTCGATCATTTTCGATCAGGCGGAGAATCGTCTGCATGCGCAAAAAGCGGTTATGGCCGCATTAATGTCCTAATGTTCACGTTGTAATTTTAGCCCGGCTGCGCAGACTGTAACGGGTCTGTACCGCCGGGCTCCCATAATCCGATGGATTCGTGTAGAGAGGGAGATCAGATCACATGGCGAAACAAAAAATCGTACTGGCATACTCCGGCGGGCTGGATACATCCGTCATTTTGACATGGCTGAAAGAAACGTACGACGCGGAGATCATCGCATTCACCGCAGACATCGGACAAAAGGACGAGCTGGACGGACTCGAAGAAAAAGCGCTGCGCACCGGCGCCACGAAAGCGTACATCGACGATCTGCGCGACGAATTCGCGAGCGATTTTATTTATCCGATGTTCCAGGCCGGGGCGCTCTATGAAGGACAATATTTGCTCGGGACAAGCATCGCGCGTCCGCTGATCGCCAAGCGTATGGTCGAGATTGCACGCGCGGAAGGCGCGACGGCCATCGCCCACGGCGCTACCGGCAAAGGCAACGACCAGGTCCGCTTCGAGCTGACCGCAGCCGCACTCGCTCCGGAGCTGGAAGTGATCGCGCCTTGGCGGATCGAAGAATTCCGTGAGCAGTTCCCGGGCCGCGCCGAGATGATCGCGTATGCGGAGAAGCATGGCATTCCGGTTACCGCTTCGGCAGCCAAGCCGTATTCGACGGACCGCAACCTGCTGCATATCAGCTTTGAGAGCGGCATGCTCGAAGACCCTTGGTTCGACGCTGCAGCGGACTCCAACCGCGATATGTACGTACTGAGCCGTTCGCCGGAAGAAGCTCCGGATGAAGCGGAATACGTGGAGCTGGAGTTTGAGCAGGGCGATTGCGTAGCCATTAACGGCCAACGGATGAACGCGCTCGAAGTGATGGAGACGCTCAACGAGCTCGGCGGCAAACACGGTATCGGCCGCGTCGATATGGTCGAGAACCGTTTCGTCGGCATGAAGAGCCGCGGCGTGTACGAGACTCCGGGCGGAACGATCCTGTTCGTGGCTCACCGGAAGATGGAGTCGCTGACGATGGACCGCGATGTTATGCATTTGCGCGATTCGCTGATTCCGAAATATGCGACGCTCGTATACAACGGCTTCTGGTTCGCGCCGGAGCGTCTTGCGATTCAGGCGCTCGTGGCGGAAAGCCAGAAAAACGTAACCGGTACGGTTCGTCTGAAGCTGTACAAGGGCAATGTGATGGGCGCAGGCGTCAAAAGCCCGGTCAGCCTGTACAACCCGGACATCGCTACGATGGAAGCGGACCCGTCCAAAGCGTACAACCAGGGAGACGCTACCGGCTTTATCCGCCTGAACGCGCTTCGTCTGCGCGTAGCTTCCGGCGTAGAGCAAAACGCGAAGAACAAATAACTTTTGCGAAATTGGAAACAAAAGGGCAAGGAGGCGTTCCGGCAAGCTCCGCTGCAAGCAGGCGGAGAAGAGCCGGAGCGACCCTTGCCTTTCGAGCGCATAGACGAGGGTGAACCTTGAGGAGGGAATATACAGCGTGTCGAAGCTTTGGGGTGGACGGTTTACGAAAAAGACGGACCAGCTGGTCGAGGAATATACGGCGTCGATTATGTTCGACAAGGAGCTGGCCGAGGAAGACGTTCAAGGCAGCCTGGCGCACGTGACGATGCTGGGGAAATGCGGGATTTTGCCTGCGGACGATGTGGAGAAAATTCAGGACGGTCTGCTGAAGGTGCTTCAAATGATCCGTCGCGGAGAAGTCGAGTTTTCGGTATCCGACGAAGATATTCATATGAATATCGAGAAAACGCTGATCGAGGAAATCGGCCCTGTCGGCGGCAAGCTTCATACGGGACGCAGCCGCAACGACCAGGTGGCGACGGATATGCACTTGTACTTGCGCAAGCGCGTCGTCGAATTTGTCGGCATGCTCGTGAAGCTGCAGGAAGCGCTGATCGGACAAGCGAAAGCGAATCTCGATACGATCGTGCCGGGGTATACGCATCTGCAGCGGGCTCAGCCGATCTTGTTCGCTCACCATATGATGGCGTACGTGTCGATGTTCGACCGCGATATCGAGCGTCTGCGCGACAGCTACAAGCGCATTAATGCTCTGCCGCTGGGAGCCGGCGCGCTGGCCGGGACGACGTTCCCGATCGACCGTCACTTCGTGGCCGAGCAGCTTGGCTTCGAACGCGTCTACGAGAACAGTCTCGATGCGGTCAGCGACCGCGATTTTATCGTCGAGTTTCTGGCGAATGCGTCGCTTGTCATGGCGCATCTGTCGCGGCTGTGCGAAGAGCTCGTCCTCTGGTCGAGCACCGAATTCCAGTTCGTCGAGCTGGATGACGCGTTCTGCACCGGCAGCAGCATTATGCCGCAGAAGAAAAATCCGGACGTCGCCGAGCTGGTGCGCGGCAAAACCGGCCGTGTCTACGGCAACCTGGTCGGCATGCTGACCGTCCTGAAGGCTCTTCCGCTTGCTTACAATAAAGATATGCAGGAAGACAAGGAAGGCATGTTCGATACGGTACGGACGCTCCAAGGAGCGCTGCAGCTGTTTGCGCCGATGATCGCGACGATGAAAGTGAACCGCGACCGGATGCGTCAAGCGGTGAACCAGGATTTCTCCAACGCCACCGATATCGCCGACTACCTGGTCGGCAAAGGCTTGCCGTTCCGTCAAGCTCACGAAGTGATCGGCAAGACGGTGCTGTACTGTATTCAAAATAAGAAGTATTTGCTCGACTTGTCGCTGCAGGAATTTCTGCAATTTTCGGAGCTGTTCGACGACAAAATCTACCAGGTGCTCCAGCCGGAGCAAGTGGTCAACGCCCGCAACGTCTACGGGGGGACGGCTACCGTTCAAGTATCCGCCGCGATCGGCCGCGCCGAGCAGGCGCTTGCCGCGAGCGAAGCCTGGTTCGAGGAATATATGGAGAAGAGCAGCAAGTAAGAGCGGAGGGGAAGTCCTCACGCTAATCGTCCATGCTGCTATCGCATGGCTCACATGCTCAAGCACGCGAAAACCCTCCCGCCACCGGCGGGAGGGTTTCTTTATGACGTCAGGGACAACCTGCTCACAGCGTGTCTCCGTTTCTCACTTCGCTTCGACTTTGATCGAGCCAAACTCCGATCTTGCCTTCAGCAAGGGACCGCCCGAACCGACGCTGCCGTCCAGCGTATTGTTCGTTTTGGTACGGGTCTGCAGATCCGGCAGGTCGGCGCTTATGCCGCCCAGCTCGTTTTTCAGATCGAGGCGAATCGGCGCGGAGCGCGGTACTTTTACATTCAGGCTGCCTGCTTCTGTGGACAGCTCCATCGACTCCGCCAGGTTGTCAAACGACAAATCGACGCTGCCGAATTCCGTCTCCACCTGAACCGAATCCGAAGGCTCCAGCCGCTTTGCTTCGATACGTCCCACTTCGGAGGATAATTCCAGCTTGGAGCCTTGGAAGGCGTCCAGCGAAATGTTGCCTACACTCGTTTCCAGCCGGAGCCGTTCGGCGCGAACCACACTCCCTGCGTCGATATGACCGACATCGGTGTCCAATTCTACGAGCTTGAAGTTTTTGTCGGGAAGGGCCACTTCCACCTGCAGCTTGGTCAGAGAGCCGTCCATCAGGTTCAGGAGCTCGAACAAGTTGAATTGGATCCATTTATTGCGTTTTTGCAGCTCGACTTCCGCCGTTAAAGTTCCGTTTGCCGCATTCAGCTGAATATCGGCGTTATTGCCCGGCCGGTCCGACATCGGGCCGGTCAGCCTCAAGTGAATATCCGAGTCGCTGCTCCGGACGAACTTGATATTCGGATAGTCCGAATGAATCGCGATCCGCTCTACATCCTGCGCGGACACTTTTTTCTCCACGTCGATTTGCTCCGTTTTGCCGCGAAATCCGTCCGCCGCCGAGTACACGATGATCGAGCCGGCCAGACCGCCGCCGAGACAGATCAGCCCGAGAGCAAACAATGATTTACGAATCCAGCCCATCTTAATACCCCCTCGCGGCTTTGACATTCAGGCCGATATACTTTTTGATCAGCAGCATAAATTTCGGTCCAACGTAAGAGACGCCCACCGTCAGGATCAGTCCGAGCCCAAACAGCGCCGTGCAGGAGAAGATGACGAACAGCATCTCCAGCAAACTGTCCGGAATCCCGTTGGCGAAATAATACACAAACGGGGAGGACAGCAGAATAATTCCAGCCAGGCCTAAGCTGAACAGTACCGCGCAGACGGCGATGAAGGGACCTAACACGAAGATGAGATTAAACAGGATGAGGGCGAAGCCTCCCAGAATAAGCCGCAGCGAAGAATCGCTTTTTTTGGAGCCGGGAGCAGCCGGGGCCGCTGCTCCGCTGCCCTGATATAAAATCCGGTGCACGACTTGCTCCTCCGTCTCCCCGCTCGCCAAAGCGTGGTGAAACAGGTCCTCGTATCGCTGTATGATTTGCGTCCGGTCCGGTTCCGGCACGCCGCGCAGCTTTTGATCGAGCATATCGAAAAATTCCGCTTTCGTCATCGCTTGCATCACCCTACCGATTCGTTTATTTCTTACACAATCAATATACACATTTTCAGTCATAGTCACATAGTCCCGATCGTCATATGACTGTCATGTTTCGCGCCTGTTTCCGGGCACAAAAAAAGAAGTCAGCGCCCCTTGGGAAATACGGGACCGCTGACTCCATCTTCGACGATCGGCTTGCCGCCTCCGGGCGGGCCGTTTTTCTCCTCCGGCTTGACTTCGCCGTTATTGACCGCAATGAGTGTCGTTTGGGGCTGATACGTATCTTTGGACAGTTTTTCTCTACCGGTCTCGGCGCCGTTTTCTTTGCGAATCCGGTAGGTTTCTACGACGAATCCCGGCTTGCCCTGCTGGAGCAAAGTCTGGCTGCCGAGCGGCAATGTCGGATTATGGACGTATTGAACCGGGGGCTCCAGCGTCTGAATGACATGGGATTCGACATCGTACGTCACATTTTCCGGCAGCCGCCCGAACAGTTTTACTGTTACCCGGGATTCGTCCGTTTCGGTGCGGATGAGCAAGTATTGATCGCTGCTGTTGGTGAATACGAAGTTGATATAACCGCTTGCAAATGTGGCGTCCAGACCGAGCGGCGCGTAGCTGATCGGCAGCGTATGATTGCGCCGTTCGTTCACTTTCAGGCCGGCTCGCAGAACGGCGTTATACAGTGTCGTCGACACTTGGCAGATACCCCCGCCGATTCCCGGTACCAGCTTCCCGTTGTAGATGACCGGGGCTTCCTGGAAACCGTGTGTTTTCTCCGTCTCACGGATGATAGCGCCGTAGTCGAATTGTTCGCCGGGAGCGAGCAGCTTATCGTGAATCGTTCCTGCCGTGACCCGGATATTATGGTTCCGGCCTGCGGCGCTTCCGGGAGAGGTCGTCGAATACTCGGCGATCTTCCGGTCGATGCCTTGCGCCTGGAGCCGATCCAGGGTCATCTCCGGAACGGCTTCCTTCATCGGTAGGACGACGAATGGCGGCGGATCGGCGTTCCCCTCTTCTGTAAGCGCGCGATCGTTGAACCGCGAATAGGCGAGATCGGTCAGACACTTGACCAGCTCCGGTACGTCAACGGCTGCGGCACGCTGCTCCGGAACGTATTCCACACGGTCGTCTGCCGTAATACGGCGAACTGCGTTTCGGGTGACCGGGTTCATGGGAGCGGGCCATACTTTGGATAAAGCTTCGCGCAAGGCCGTTTCCGACAGTTCGAGATGAACCGGAATGACGCTGCCGCGCATCTGCCATCTCCGCTTGACCGTTTCGAGCCGGCTCGCTCCGAACCAATAGTCGGCCCATTTCGACAGCTCTTCCTCCCGGACCGACAAGCCCAGCTGTCCCCAAGTGAAGGGACGGCTTCCCTCCAGATTTTCCCCGGGCCCAAGCCGTACGGTCTCCCCGTACAAGTTCGCAAGCCGGCTCTGCAGCTCGAGCCGGAATTGCCGCTCCGGCATACCGCCGATCGGTAAGTCTCCTAGACGGACACCCGGAGGAACGACACGCTGTCCCGAATACCACCAGAACGCTATCCATAACGCAACCATGCACGCGACGGCGGCCAGCAGCAGCGAGTTCATCGTACGTCGTTTCATAGCAACGCTCCTCGATTTAAAGGGGTACAACCTATGTATATGCGGGGGGCGCAGGGTATTACGACTACCAAAAAAAGCGGCGATTGCCGGGCTAATCTGAAAGAATATGTAGAAAGACAAAGTTTTCTAGAGGATTTCGGGACCAGGTGTCGAACTCTTACATGTTAACTATTAACAGGATGTGATCGTGTGATCGAAATGCAAGATGTATGGAAGACGTATCCAGACGGAACCCATGCATTGAAAGGCATCAATGTGAAAATCGACGCCCACGAATTTGTATATGTGGTAGGCCCGTCCGGTGCGGGAAAATCCACGTTCATGAAATTGATATATCGCGAGGAGAGGCCGACCAAGGGCCAGATCTTCGTAAACGGTTTTAATCTAGAAAAGCTGCGCCAGCGCAAAATTCCTTATGTCCGGCGCAACATCGGAGTTATTTTTCAGGATTTTAAGCTGCTGCCGAAGATGACGGTGTATGAAAATGTCGCATTCGCGATGGAGGTCATCGAGGCGCCCAAGAAGCTGATCAAGAAGCGGACGCTGGAAGTGCTGGAGCTGGTCAGGCTGAAGGACAAGGTCGGATCGCTGCCAAGCCAGCTGTCCGGAGGCGAGCAGCAGCGCGTGGCGATCGCCCGCGCCATCGTGAATAATCCGGCCGTCATTATCGCAGACGAACCGACCGGTAACCTGGACCCCGATACATCTTGGGGCATTATGAAGCTTCTCGAAGAGATTAATTTCCGGGGCGCTACGATCGTCATGGCAACGCACAACAAAGAAATCGTCAACACGATGCGCCAGCGCGTCATCGCCATCGAGAAGGGGAATATTGCCCGCGACGAGCTGAGAGGGGATTACGGCTATGAGGATTAGCACCTTCGGTCGGCACATCCGGGAGGGCGCTAAAAATGTTGTCCGCAACGGCTGGATGACGTTCGCCTCGATCAGCGCGATATCGATATCTTTATTTGTACTTGGCATCTTTCTTGTCTTGGCGCTTAACGTCAACAACTTGGCCGATCAGATTGAAAGTCAGGTCGAAATCCGCGTGTATCTCGAAGTGAATACGTCCGAGCAGCAGAAAAACGCCGTACAGCGGGATATCGCCTCCCTCGCCGCCGTTAAAAAGGTTACTTACGTATCCAAGGAGGAAGGGCTCGAGCTGCTGCGGGACAAGATGGGCGCAGAGGGCAAGGAGCTTTTGGAAGGCTTCGACGGGGAGAACAACCCGCTGAACGATTCGTTTACGATTGAAGTGAGCGATCCGCCGCTGGTCGGACAAGTGGCCGAACAGATCAAGGCGCTCGACGCACAGAACAACCCTCCGCTTATTTACAAAATCAACTACGGCAAAGGCACCGTCGACACGTTATTCAAAATTACCGACATCGTCCGCAACGTAGGTCTTGTGTTCGTTCTGCTTCTCGCATTTACCGCAATGTTTCTTATCTCGAATACGATCAAGATTACGATTGTCGCACGCAGGCGGGAGATCGGCATCATGAAGCTGGTCGGAGCGACGAACAGCTTTATCCGCTGGCCTTTTTTCATAGAAGGCGCTCTGCTCGGCATCATCGGATCGGCGATCCCTGTAGGCGTTCTGCTGTGGGGATACGCGGAGCTTCTCACTTATACGAAAGTACAGCTCGGACTGATGCTGATCACACTGATCCCGGTTCACGAGCTTATTTTGATCATTCCCGCACTGCTGCTGGGCATCGGCGTGATGATCGGCATATGGGGCAGTATTTTGTCCGTTCGCAAGTTTTTGAGAGTGTAACAATCGGTCGGCCAGACGCCAAGGAGGAATTCCTGTCTTGAAAAAGGTAAAAATATCGCTTATCGCCGTCTGCAGCTTATCCATGCTGCTTATGTCCGCGCCAAAAGAAGGGTATGCTATTACCAATGCTGAAATCGACCGCCAGCTCCAGCAAATTCAGAAAAAAGAGGCGGAAACCGCCAAAAAGCAGCAGGAAGCGGACAAGCTTAAATTGGATATTGCCGCACGCAAGGAGCAGGAAGCGAGCAGCATTCAAGAGCTGTGGAAGCAAATCGAAGAGCAGGGCGACAAGCTGAACCAAATTCAGAAGCAGATCGATACTTCGGCGGCACATCTGATGAAGACGACGGAAGAGCTTCAGGAAGCGGAACAACGCGTCGAGACGCGCGATCAACTGCTCAAGTCCAGAGTGCGGCTCATGTATACGAACGGTTTCGTCTCTTATATGGACGTGTTACTCGAGTCTACCAGCTTCAGCGACTTTTTGGACCGGTACCACGCGCTCAAATCGATCGTCAGCCAGGACAAGGATATTCTGGAGGCGAACAAACGGGATCGCGAGGCGGTCGCCCAGAAGAAAGTTCAGGTGGAGAATCAGCTTGAGGAAATCCGGTTGCTGTACGCCGAAAACGAAAAGATCAAAAACGCACTAGTAGTGAAAGAAAAGGATAAGGAAGTGCTGATCGCAAGCCTGGCCAAGCAGGAAAAGGACCTCGAGCATATCAGCGAGGAAGCGGAAGCGCAGCTGAACAACCTGGCCAAGGAGAAATCGAAGCTTTGGGCGGAGCGCAACAAAAACAACAGCAAGCAAACGTTCGTGTACAGCGGTGGAACCTTAAGCTGGCCGCTGCCAGGCAGAACGACGATCTCGTCCGGTTACGGATACCGGGTCGACCCGATCAACAAATCGGACGCCAATCATAAGGGCATCGATATTCCGGCGCCTGCAGGAACGCATATCCAAGCGGCTGAAGCCGGAACGGTCATTATCGCCCAGTGGGTGAACGGATACGGCAACACGGTCGTCATCGATCATGGAGGCGGCTTGCAGACATGGTACGGGCATAGCCGGAAGCTGCTGGTAGAGGAAGGCGATCAGGTGAAGCGCGGGCAGTCGATCGCTGAAGTAGGCTCTACGGGGCGTTCTACAGGCAACCATCTGCACTTTGAGGTACGCAAAAACAATGCGCCGGCCGATCCGCTCCCTTATTTGAAAAAATAACGAACCGTGCTTATATTTGAACGGCTGGCATCATACAATGGAAACAGCGCAGACAGACAAGCCATAAGAGGCGGTGAGAAAGCACGATGTTCTGGAAAGGTCGCAATCTGTATATTTTCGTGGCGTTTATGCTGCTGGCGATGTTCGCGAGCAGCGTGCTGACGCTCACGATCGTCGGTCCGTTTTCGTTTGCCGAGCAGGGCAAGAGCGTATCGGGAGGCAAGGCGGAACAGTCGGGATTTACTGCCCAGGAGCTGAAGAAGCTCTCCACGACCTACGAATTGATCAAAACCCAATATTTGCACGAGGTCGATAAGACGAAAGTAATCGACGGCGCCATCCATGGCATGCTGGGCTCCCTGAACGATCCGTACACGACGTACATGGATCAGAAGGAAGCGCAGCAATTCAACGACATGCTCAACTCCACGTTCCAGGGGATCGGAGCCGAGGTGTCGCTGGAAGACGGCAGGGTGAAGGTCGTTTCACCGATCAAAGGATCGCCGGCGGAGAAGGCGGGCATCCGGACGAACGACATCATCATGTCGGTTAACGGAGAGAAGCTGGACGGGCTGACGTTGTCGGAAGCTGTAATGAAAATCCGGGGCACCAAAGGCTCTCAGGCGAAGCTGCAAATTATGCGGGCCGGAGCCGAGCCGATCGAGATCGTGGTCGTACGCGACGATATTCCAATCGAGACGGTGCACTCCGAGATGATGGACGGTCAAGTCGGCAAAATCGACGTCCGGGAGTTCGTGCAGAATACGGCGAAGACGTTCAAGGAACACCTGAAGGCTCTCGAGGATCAGGGGATGAAAGCTCTCGTCATCGACGTCCGGAACGATCCGGGGGGTATGCTGAACGCGGTAGTGGAC
This sequence comes from Paenibacillus sp. MAH-35, assembly GCF_058135425.1. NCBI lineage: Bacteria > Bacillati > Bacillota > Bacilli > Caryophanales > Paenibacillaceae > Paenibacillus > Paenibacillus sp. MAH-35. The sequence goes on along the minus strand of NZ_JBYUPU010000045.1, from coordinate 9,891 downwards.
ATGCTCGATCCGTTCGTAGCCAGCGGCAAAACGGTCGTCCAGGTCGAGGACCGCAACGGACAGCGGGAGAAGACGGTGTCCAAAGGATCGAGCAAGCCGTATCCGATCGCCGTGCTGATCAATAACGGAAGCGCGAGCGCATCGGAGATTATGGCGGGAGCGCTGAAAGAATCGGCCGGCGCTACGCTGGTCGGAGAGAAGACGTACGGCAAAGGTACCGTTCAGGTTACTTACCAACACGAGTTGGGCGACGGCAGCAATATTAAGATGACGGTCATGAAGTGGCTCACCCCGAACGGGAACTGGGTGAATGAGAAAGGAATCGAACCGGATCTGACGGTGGATCAGCCTTCCTACTTCAAAGCGTCGCCGATGTCCAAGAAAACGACGCTCAAAACCGATACACTCGGGGACGACGTCAGAAACTTGCAAATGATGCTTGAAGGTCTCGGCTACAAGCCCGGACGGATAGACGGCTATTTCAGCGAAGCTACCGCTCAGGCGGTCAAGTTGTTCCAAGGCCAGCACGGTCTGCCGGCTAACGGTGAGGTGGACGTCGCAACGGCTAACAAAATCGAAGAAGCGATCACTAAAGAAATCCGCGATCCCAAAAACGACCTGCAATTAAAAGCGGCGGTCGAAGCGATGAAGAAGGCGATCAAGTAGGAGCCGGAAGCATAGGGGCAAACGATCGGATATCGGAAAACGCTGGAAAGCTGCGGGAAACGGCAGGAATTCGCGATCGCAACGTCGAACCAAGAAGGGGAGGCTGATGGTTAATCAGCCGTCCCTTCTTTTTTTGTTGAATTTGGTGCGAACTCCCTTTGCAGCGGAGAGGGAGATAGTTTGTGCATAAAGGAGCGGTGCCTGGATGGAAATCGTGGCCGAACTGGCGCGAGGCGTACTGCGCGCTTTGCTTCAGCTTGCTGCTCAGCCGTTTTACTATATCGGAATTTTGTTCGTTATTTTACAGTATCACAAACAAATCGTACTGGAACGCAAGTTGTTCTCCACCCGGCTGCACTCGATGCTGGATACGGCTTGGAAAACGGTCCTTTGGGGCATAGCTGCAGGGATGGCGGCATCGCTTGCCATGGCGTTTGTCGGCGCAACGGTGCCGGCCGGCGTCCTGATCTGGCTGTGGGTGTTGTCCGCACTGCTGGCGGTATTCCGGATACGGTTTATATGTCTGGCCTACTCCGTCGGGGTATTAGGAATGCTGCACGTCATTACAGGCTGGTTTCCGGGGTTGGCGGAGATTCCCTACGTGGGTGCGGCCGTTAAGCCGCTTCAGAGCTTGCCCATCTCTTCGCTTCTCGCTTTAGTCGGCATTTTGCATTTGCTGGAGTCGTTTTTCGTCAGAAAGCAGGGGGCCGACATGGCTATGCCGTTGTTCGTGGCGGGCAAGCGCGGCAAGGTGATCGGCGGGTACCAGCTCCAGCAATTTTGGCCCGTGCCGCTGCTGCTGCTGGTGCCGGTTCAATCGGCCGGTGCTGCGGCAGCGTTGCCATGGACACCTTTGTTCGGAGGGGATATTTGGAACGCGGGCTGGACCTTTGCCGCGCTGCCGGTGATGCTCGGTTTCGCCGAGCGGACGGTGACCCGGCTGCCGCAGCAGAAGGCGAAGCGGAGCGCGTCGCTCCTGTTCTTCTACTCGCTGGCTGTACTGGCCTTGGCGGCGGGGGCGGAATGGCTGCCCGGATTCGTGCTGATCGGTTCGGTTCTGGCGATTGTTCTGCACGAAGCTTTACTGTGGTGGAGCGGGCGAGAGGAGGCGGAGAAGCCTCCGTATTACGTGCATAACGAGCAAGGGCTGCGAATATTGGCCGTGCTGCCCGGCAGTCCGGCCAGCGAGATGGGGCTTGTAGCCGGCGAAATTATTCATAAGGTGAACGGGGTACGGGTCCGGACCAAGGAACAGCTGCATGAAGCGCTCGGCGTCAACGGGGCCTTTTGCAAGCTGGAGGTGATCAATACCGAAGGGCACAGCAAGTTCGTTCAGAGAGCTCTATATTCGGGCGATCACCATTTGCTGGGCGTCCTGCTTGCTCCCGACGAGAAGGTGATGTATTACCTGGAGGAGCGGAACGTCAACTGGTTTACGAAGGCCGGACGGCGGAGCCAGGAGGTACCATCCGCAGCGAAGGAGAGCGGAGCGCTGTAGGCGGCTGGACCCGGGCTTCCGTCCGTCGAACGGCTGGATTTTGGAAGTCCGGCCGGCCGAGTTCTTCCGGGATTAATGAAAAACTCCAATTCCACCAACCATGGAACTGGAGTTTCTTGCTTCTAGTGCCAGACCTCAAATTACACCAACAGATAAATCTACCAGTGTATGGGCAGCGGAGATCGGTGTCCGGATCCGGCAGCTTTTTTGCAGGGTGAAGCGATTAGCGGAAGAAAAACTTCCGCTAATGCGCCTGAAACCGTCCAGAAAGGTGGATAGCGGAACTATTACTTCCGTTATTTATGGAAACTTGCTTGAAATACATAGAAATCCTTCGTATAGAGGAAATAAAACTTCCGCTAACGCCCCTAAAAGAGTTCCATCGACGAATTAGCGGAAGTAAAGTTTCCTCTATCTTCATTTGCAGGGAGCAAAACAAGGTTGAACCGTATTCTTTGCCAAACGCCATTGCTCGCCTGTTATATGAGGCTGTCGACTCAATGTGGACAACCAAGTGGAAGGGAAAAGATTAGCTTCTGGCGAGTTTTGTCTGGAATCCCCTACCTTACCATCCTTATTTAATCAAGGGATTCCGGACAACCTGTTTGAGCAGAAGAAGGTAACTTTTCACTTGGAACGGCCTGCTATCACTTCTACACATTGAATCGACAGCCTCTATATGCCGACTAGTACATCCTATCGCCCCGTCTGCGCAAACTCGCCGCTTCGGTAAGATCTGCTCGTACAAGTGTTGGGATTTTTACGTAGCGTTGCATTAGTACTTCAGAGCCGCATCCAGCTCAGAGTTTATACTTGGATTATTTCTGATCGTTCCGCAGCACGACGATTTCGACTCTGCGGTTTTTTTGCCGGTTCGCTTCGGAATCGTTAGGCGCAACCGGCTTCGTATCGGCATAAGCTGAGGAGATGAACGTACCGGCGTCCAGCTTGGCCGTATTGACGAAGTAGCGGATGACCGACACCGACCGGGCTTGCGAAAGTCCCCAGTTGTCCTGATAAGCCGATCCTGTGGCGAGCGGCAGGTCGTCCGTATGCCCCTCGATGCTCACTTTCGTATCCAGGGTGGGAAACAGGCTCGCCAGCTTCTCCAGCACGGGATAAGCCCCTTGCTTCAGCTCGGCTTTGCCAAGATCGAACAGAAACAGGTCGTTCAGCTTGATCGCGATGCCGCGGGGGGTATCGCTGGCGGACAGCTGTTCCTCCAGATGCTGATCGGCAATATATTGCTGAACGATTTTCAGCAAATTTTGCAATTCCTTCTCTTTTTCTTTCTCGGGATCGGAGTTTGGCTCCGTCTTGGATTCCGGCTGCTGCTGCGTCTGGTCTCCGGACTTCGGGTCCCCGGGAATCGCCTCGCCCATAATGCCGGTCCCTTTCGGGATGACCGAGGAGCCGTCGTTGAACTGCATCTGCAGCGCTCTGGACAACGTGTCGTATTTGGCCGAGTCGATCTTGCTCATCGCATACAGGATGACGAAAAAAATCATCAGCAGCGTAATCAGGTCGGCATAGGTGATCAGCCATCGCTCGCTGCTGGAATGGGAACCGGACGGCTGCTTGCGTCTCCTAGCCATCGGCGTTCGCTTCCTTCCGAACTTGCGCTTCCGTGTCGAGCAGCAGGAAGGACGTCAGCTTTTTCTGGATCATCTGCGGGTTATGTCCCGCCTGCAGGGCGAGCAGCCCTTCGAGCATCATCTCCATCTCGGCGATTTGCTCTTCGCTGCGGACTTTGATCTTGCTGCCGATCGGCAGGTAGATGACGTTCGCGCTGGCGACGCCGTACAAGGTGGCTGCGAACGCTACGGCAATCGATCCGGCGAGCGATTCGGGATCGGACATGTTGCTCAGGACGTGGATCAGACCCATGACCGTACCGATAATCCCCATCGTCGGAGCGTAACCTCCGGCGGCTTCGAATATTTTCGCAAAGCTGGCATGCAGCTTTTCTTTCGCTTCGATCTCAACTTCGAGAATTTGCCGGATCAGATCCGGGTCCGTGCCGTCGACCACCATCTGCAATCCGTCCCTGAGAAAAACGTTCGGGTGCTGCTGAGCGCGGTCTTCTATGGCAAGCACGCCCTCCCGGCGGGCGATAACCGCCATCTCGACCAGCTCCTCGATCAGCTGCTCCGGTTTTGTTTTCCTTTCGCTGAACGCCATGCGGAGTGCTTTCGGGATCTGCTTCAGCTGCGATTTCGGGAAGCTGACGACAACCGCGCCGATCGTGCCTCCGAACACGATAATGGCGGCACTTAATACGAGCAGACCGTTGATATGGCCTCCATCCAGCAGGAAACCTCCCACCAATGCCAGCAGGCCAAGTATTATGCCTAGAATCGTAGTTAAATCCATGAAACAGACCCACACCCTTTGTTTGAAAATTTGCAACAATTCGGAAAAAGAAGTATAATATCTGATGAGAACAAACATTCGGTAGACCCTGTCGCATGTCACACCATATATCGGTAATTGAAGAAAGAGTCAATAGAGTCGAAAGACCCAGAGCGAGGGATAAAGCGATGAGCGATATCGTGCTCCACAACAAACCGTTTCAACTGGTTTCTCCATTCCAGCCTCAAGGCGATCAGCCTGGGGCTATTGACGAGCTTGTCCGCGGACTGCAGGAGGGCAAGAGATATCAGACGCTGCTTGGCGCGACCGGCACGGGGAAGACGTTTACGGCCGCCCAGGTGATCGCCCGGGTGAACCGCCCGACGCTTGTTATTGCGCATAACAAGACGCTGGCGGCTCAGCTTTGCAGCGAGTTCCAGGAGTTTTTTCCCCATAACGCCGTGTCGTATTTTGTCAGTTATTACGACTACTACCAGCCGGAGGCGTATATTCCTTCGAGCGATACGTACATTGAGAAAGATTCCAGTATTAACGATGAGATCGACAAGCTCCGCCACTCCGCAACCAGTTCGTTGTTCGAACGCCGCGACGTAATCATCGTTGCCAGCGTATCGTGCATTTACGGTCTCGGTTCCCCGATGGAGTACCGAAATCTCGTCTTGTCGCTGAGGACGGGGATGGAACGACCGCGCAACGAGATTTTGCACAAGCTGGTCGATATCCAGTACGCGCGGAACGATCTTAACTTCGTCCGCGGGACGTTCCGCGTTCGGGGCGACGTTATCGAGATTTTCCCGGCTTCGAGAGGCGAGCAGGCGATTCGCATCGAGCTGTTCGGCGACGAGATCGAGCGGATTACTGAAATCGACGTGCTGACCGGAGAGATTCTCGGCGAGCGGGATCATGTGGCGATCTTCCCGGCGTCTCACTTCGTCACCCATGAGGATACGATGAAGAAGGCGCTGGTGGACATCGAGCGCGAGCTGGAGGAGCGGCTCGAAGAGCTTCGTTCCGAGAACAAGCTGCTGGAGGCTCAGCGGCTGGAGCAGCGGACCCGGTACGATCTGGAGATGATGCACGAGATGGGGTTCTGCTCCGGCATCGAGAACTACTCCGGCCCGCTTACGTTCCGCGAACGCGGCGCTACGCCGTATACGCTGCTGGACTATTTCCCCGACGATATGCTGGTTATCGTTGACGAATCACATGTATCGCTTCCGCAAATCCGCGCGATGTACAACGGCGACCGGGCGCGGAAGGAAGTGCTGGTCGATCACGGCTTCCGGCTGCCGTCGGCGCTGGATAACCGGCCGCTGCGATTCGAGGAGTTCGAGCAGAAGATCAGCCAGGCGATCTTCGTCTCGGCTACGCCGGGCCCGTATGAGCTTGAGAGCTGCCCGACGATGGTGCAGCAGATCATCCGGCCGACAGGTCTTCTCGATCCGATTATCGAGGTGCGCCCGACGAAGGGACAGATCGACGATCTGATCGGCGAGATCAACGAGCGGATCGCCAAGGACGAGCGGGTGCTCGTCACGACGCTGACGAAGAAAATGTCGGAGGATTTGACGGATTATTTCAAAGAGCTCGGCATTAAGGTCCGTTATCTCCATTCCGATGTCAAGACGTTTGAACGGATGCAGCTGCTGCGCGAATTGCGGCTCGGCACGTTCCATGTGCTGGTGGGCATCAACCTGCTGCGGGAAGGGCTGGACTTGCCGGAAGTATCCCTCGTCGCCATATTGGATGCGGATAAGGAAGGGTTTCTGCGTGCCGAACGGTCGCTCATTCAGACGATCGGACGGGCGGCGCGGAACGCGAACGGCCGGGTTATTATGTACGGGGACAAGCGGACAGATTCGATGGACCGGGCCATCCGCGAGACCGAGCGGCGGCGCGCGATCCAGATCGAGTTCAACGAGAAGCACGGCATCACGCCGCAGACGATCCAGAAGCGGGTGCACGATGTTATCGAGGCCACGAAGGTGGCGGAGCAGAAGGCGGACTATCTGGCCGGCGTGAAGTCCGAGAAAATGTCCAAGAAAGACCGCGCCTCGCTGATCGAACGTCTCGAAGCGGAGATGAAGGAAGCTGCCAAAAGCTTGCAGTTCGAACGTGCCGCCGAGCTGCGCGATGCGATATTGGAGCTCAAAGCCGCCCTGTAACGGCGGCTCTCTTTCGCGGCGGAGCTGGAGAATGTTTCAACCGGGCGGCCGGTTCCCAGTCGTTTTTAACGGTGTTATGATGAAGGAATGAATGGCTCTACCCACGGAAAGGATGGTTCACAGTGGCTCAAGACCGCATCGTGATCAAAGGAGCGAGAGCTCATAATTTAAAAAATGTTGACGTAACGATACCGCGCGACAAGTTCGTCGTGTTGACCGGGTTAAGCGGCTCCGGCAAATCGTCGCTCGCTTTCGATACGATCTACGCGGAGGGACAACGCCGCTACGTCGAGTCGCTTTCCGCCTACGCCAGACAGTTTCTGGGCCAGATGGACAAGCCGGATGTCGATTCGATCGAAGGATTGTCCCCGGCCATCTCCATCGACCAGAAAACGACCAGCCGCAACCCCCGGTCTACAGTCGGCACGGTTACGGAAATATACGATTACCTCAGGCTGATGTTTGCCCGGATCGGGAAGCCGCATTGCCCGGATCACGGCATCGAGATTACCGCGCAGTCGGTCGAGCAGATGATTGACCGGATTATGGAATATCCCGAGCGGACGAAACTGCAGATCTTGGCGCCGATCATATCCGGACGCAAGGGCGAGCATACGAAGCTGCTGGCCGACATTCAGAAGCAGGGCTTCGTTCGCGTCCGCGTTAACGGAGAGATCCGCGATCTGTCCGAGAAGATTGAGCTGGAGAAAAACAAGAAACATTCGATCGAAGTTGTCGTCGACCGGATCGTCGTGAAGGACGACATTCAGGCCCGGCTCGCGGACTCGCTGGAGACGGCGCTGAAGCTGGCCGACGGCCGGGTGATCGTCGATGTGATGGAGCAGGAAGAGCTGCTGTTCAGCCAGAAGCTGGCGTGCCCGGAATGCGGCTTCAGCATCGATGAACTCGCTCCTAGGATGTTCTCGTTCAACAGCCCGTTCGGAGCTTGCCCGGATTGCGACGGTTTGGGAGCGAAGATGATCGTTGATCCGGATCTTCTCGTACCGAACCCGTCGATGACGATCGAGGAAGGCGCGTTCGAGGCTTGGGCGGGAAGCACGTCCAACTATTATCCTCAGTTTCTGGCTGCGGTGTGCGAACATTACGATATCCCTCGGGACGTTCCCGTTGCCGAGCTGTCGGCGGACCATATGAAGAAGATTTTGTATGGAACCGGCGGCGAGAAGGTCAAATTCCGTTACGAGAATGATTTTGGCCTGTCCAAGGAAGCGCTCGTTCCGTTCGAAGGAATCGTCCGCAACCTGGAGCGGAGATACCGCGAGACCGCTTCGGACGGCATCCGCGAGCATATCGAGCAATATATGAGCGCGAAGCCGTGTCAGGGTTGCAAAGGCCAACGGCTGAAGCGAGAGACGCTGGCCGTCACCGTCGGCAATAAAAATATTGCGTACGTGACTAATCTGTCGATCGGAGATGCGGCCGATTTCTTCGGCGGGCTCGATCTGACCGAGAAGGAGCGGACGATCGCCCAGCTCGTACTCAAGGAAATCGAAGCCCGTCTCGGCTTTCTGGTTAACGTCGGTCTTGACTACTTGTCGCTCAGCCGTTCGGCCGGTACGTTATCCGGCGGCGAGGCGCAGCGTATCCGCCTGGCGACCCAGATTGGTTCCAGCCTGATGGGTGTTCTGTACATCCTGGACGAGCCGAGTATCGGTCTGCATCAACGGGACAACGACCGTCTCATTCGTACGCTGGAGCATATGCGTGATCTCGGCAATACGCTGATCGTCGTCGAGCATGACGAGGATACGATGATCGCTGCGGACTATATTATCGATATCGGACCGGGTGCCGGCATCCATGGCGGACAAGTCGTGGCGCAAGGAACGCCGAAGGAAATCATGGAAGATCCCAACTCGCTTACCGGTCAATATTTGAGCGGCAAGAAGTTTATCCCGATCCCGAGTCCGCGGAGGAAGCCTAACGGAAAGTGGCTTGAGGTCAAAGGCGCCAAGGAGAACAATCTGCGAGGCGTTAACGCCAAAATACCGCTCGGCGTATTCACTTGCGTCACCGGTGTATCCGGGTCGGGCAAAAGTACGCTGATTAACGAAATTTTATACAAATCGCTCGCGCGCGATCTGAATAAAGCGAAGACCCGCCCGGGCGAGCATAAGGAAATACTCGGCCTGGAGCATATCGAGAAGGTTATCGAGATCGACCAGTCGCCGATCGGAAGAACCCCGAGATCGAATCCGGCTACGTACACAGGGATGTTCGACGATATCCGGGACGTATTCTCGGCTACCAACGAGTCGAAGGTGCGAGGTTACAAGAAAGGCCGGTTCAGCTTTAACGTGAAAGGCGGACGCTGCGAAGCGTGCCGCGGAGACGGTATCATCAAGATCGAGATGCACTTCCTGCCGGACGTTTACGTGCCTTGCGAGCAGTGCAAAGGGAAACGGTACAACCGCGAGACGCTCGATATCAAATACAAAGGCAAAAGCATCGCCGAGGTGCTGGAGCTGACGATCGAGGACGGCTGCGAGTTTTTCCGCAACATTCCGCGTATTCACCGGAAGCTGCAGACGCTGCTGGACGTAGGCCTCGGCTATATGAAGCTGGGCCAGCCGGCAACGACGCTGTCCGGTGGCGAAGCGCAGCGGGTGAAGCTGGCCGCCGAGCTGTACCGGCGCAGCACCGGCAAGACCATCTACATTTTGGACGAGCCGACAACGGGTCTTCATATCGACGACATCGACCGTTTGTTGACAGTCCTTCACCGTCTGGTGGACAGCGGCGAGACGGTGCTTGTAATCGAGCATAATCTGGACGTGATTAAGACGGCCGATTATTTGATCGATCTGGGGCCGGAAGGCGGCACTCGAGGCGGCACGATCGTGGCGACGGGAGCGCCGGAGGAAGTCGTCCGGGTACCGGAGTCTTACACCGGCAAGTATTTAAAGCCGATTCTGGAGCGCGACCTGGAGCGTACGGAGCAGCAAGAGAAAGAGCGTGAAGCTAAGGAGAATGCGGTCGTATGACCGCTCCAACAACCAACCCTGTTCGAACGACGGCGTTCGTAACGGGGTTGGTTTTTCGTGCGCTTGGCAGCGCTTCGACTAAGGAGTGAAAGTCTCCTCTACACCGCGTGGCGGCGGAAGTAGTAGCTGACGCATAGTGCTCAGTCCGTGAGGATGGGTGCGGAGGTAGCGAAGGCAAACCCCG
>NZ_JBYUPU010000044.1:0-60131 GCF_058135425.1 Paenibacillus sp. MAH-35 | reverse complement strand
AGTCTTCTTGAGCTTTACAATGAACATCACCCCCAAAGGGGATAATCTTGGAGGAGCCGGATGCGATGACCCGCACGTCCGGATCTGTGAGAGGCCCATGCAATTGTGCATGGGCCTACTCGATTTTATGAAGTAGAAGGTTTGATTTTCTTCATCCGTACTAAAGCAGAAGAAGAGGATCGCCTTCCTTGTCGGTCAGCGAGTGCCGGAAGCCGCCTGTTTTTTATGGGTGGCCGTTTTGGCATTCTGCCCTGCTTCAGGCGGGGAAGGAGCCGAACCGAACCGATTAAGAGCGGTTCGTAACCTTTATTTTGCCCGAAAACCCACTTGGACAAGAAATAAGAGCGGTTTGGGACCGTTAAAATAGGCGAAGAAGGTGCAAATGCGGCCAGTGGGTGAAAATAAGGGGTGCAAACCGACTCTATTCGTTTCGGTTTTGCCATAAGGCCGAACATAGGAGGTGCCAAAGAGACTGTCGATTCATTGTGGACAACCAAGTGGAAAGGGAAAAGATTACCTTCTGGCGAGTTTTGTCTGGAATCCCCTACCTTACATCCTTATTAAATCGAGGGATTCCGGACAACCTGTTTGAGCAGAAGAAGGTAACTTTTCACTTGGAACGGCCTGCTAACACTTCTACACAATGAATCGACAGTCTCGCCAAAGACTCTTATTTTGTTCTAAGCCCGCAATGCATACGTTTTGGCGAAGGCGGGCGAACACGACCTGCTCACCGGAATGAGGGTCACGGGCTACCTCTGAAGTTGAATGGTTCCGCATAACCTATCCGCGTGGGGCTGGAGCCAGTATGCTGCGCCCCCATTCCCACGCAAACGTACGGGTTTTCAAAGTCAAAGGCGTCTGAGCACTTCTCTTGCGCTTCTTTACGATTTCTTTACAACAAGTTAACACGGTTCGAACAATTGCCAAGTATAGTAACCGTATCAGCATGTTCGGGTAGAGCCTAGAGAAAACCCGCGGCGCTTGCAGCTTCTATTTGTGTATTTCGGATGGAGGCGGCTTGTGTTCGGGTTTTTTTGTGCTGTTCATCAATCGAAATACGTCCGGGGGGAACATCAAGAGATGAAACGTATACGCAACTGGCTCCGAAAGCTTGCAGTCCCGGCAGCGCTGGGATTTAGCCTGCTCCTTGCGGCCGGCTGCTCGCCGACTTCCGCCGTCGAATCGGGAAACGGGCGGACCGCCGTGGCGAAAGCGCCTTTTTACGACATGGCTTCGAATCAGGGAAAGCTGTCGATCCGCTATTTTCATTTGCAGTCGCAAGAAAAGTCGGGGGACGCGATCCTGATCACGTCGCCGGAGGGCAAGCAGCTGCTGGTGGACGCCGGAATTCCGGAGACGGGTCCTAAGCTGGAGGAGCAACTGACGAAGCTGGGCGTGAACAAACTCGACCTGGTCGTGAACACGCACCCGCATATCGATCATATCGGAGGGCTGCCGACCCTTTTGCACACGAAGACGGTTGATCGGTTGATCCATAACGGCATTCCGCATCAGACGGAGACGTACCGCAAAGTACAAAGCATCCTTCAGGAGAAACAGATCCCCCATGAGGCGGCGGCCGAAGGGATGAAGATCGAATGGTCGCCTTCCGTCTCGATCGAAGTGCTGAACCCGCCGCAAGGCACGACGCCGGACAAATACGAGAAGTGGGGAACCGAGGAGCACAACAATCATTCCCTCGTGCTGATGATGGCATACGGAGACAATCGCATCCTGCTCACCGGGGACCTGTACAAGACGCAGGAATACGCCCTTGCGGACAAATACGGCGGCAAGCTGAAGGCCGATCTGCTGCACGCTCCCCATCACGGGGACATGACGTCCTCGTCGGGCACGTTCATCAAGGCGGTCAATCCGGGAATAACCGTCTTAAGCGCCAATTTCCTGCAAAGCATGGACGTGCTGAAACGGTATGAAAAAGAAGGCGCGACCGTATACAACACCGGGAAAAACGGGCATCTGCTGTTCGTCGCAGACGGCAAGACGTTGTCGGCCTATCCGGAGAAGCCGTAGCAAAAGGTAAAGGTTAACATTCGCTTAACATTTCTCGAATATTGCGATTATAGTTGTCGTTTACAATGGCTTACGAGGAGGGGGACTAGTCAATGGTACAAACAGAAGAAAGCGGGCTTCCGATTATAGCCTCCATCACGAAGCCGGAGCAGATTGCAGCGGCGGCGGCCAGCAAGGTGAAACGGGTGATCCTGATGACCGGCGATATCGTGAGGCTGGCGGATATTCGAAATCGGCTGCACGAGTCCGGGAAAGAAGTGTTCGTTCATTTGGAGATGGTGCAGGGGCTTGGCCGGGACAGTTCCGCGGTGCAGTATTTGGCGGAGACGTTCGCGGTCGACGGGATCGTTACGACGAAGAGCAACGCGATTGCGGCGGCCCGGCAGGCGGGTATTCGCTCGATCCAGCGGATCTTCGCCATCGACAGCGCAGCGGTCGAAACAGCGGTGAAAATGATCGGCCAAGTGATGCCGGACGAAGTGGAACTGATGCCGGGACTAATGCCCCGCGTTATCCGCGATCTGAAGGCGAGACTGAATCGGCCGTTAATAGTAGGCGGGCTAATCCGCAGCGAGGAAGAAATCAGAATCGCGCTGAACAGCGGCGCGGACCACGTCTCCATCGGAGACCAGCGGTTTTGGTAAAGGATCGGCTTTCGTTCAGAAGTGCGCCTCGGGTGGAGACGACGAGAAAACCCAGCGGCATGCGGACGTCCAAGCGATTCTGCGGGGGTGGTCTGTCTAGTCGGGCTTGATCGTGTCTTTTGGTGTGTCTGGAAACGAAACAAAAACCGCGGTTTTCAATTTGGAGAGGAGACGATGTACATGAACATGAACGTGAAAAGATGGGTTACGCCGGTATTGGCAGGCGTACTTACAGCCAGTTTGGCGGCGTGCTCGAGCGGAGGGACACCGGCCGGGACGACGGGGGCCGGGGCGGCGCCGGCTGAGGCGAAGCCGGACACGACTCCGGTTACGATTCAATATTGGCATGCCCATGCGGAAGCGCAGTTGGCCGGATTGAATTATATGATCGAGGAGTTTAAGAAGAAATACCCGCATATTACGGTAGAGCCGGTGTATCAAGGAGCGTACGGCGACCTTCATAAGAAGCTGCAGGCGGCTGTAGCGGCCGGCGATGTGCCTGCGGTGACGAACGTTGAGGTGGCGTCGCTGCCGAACTTCGCCGACGGCGGGGTATTCGCGGATCTGACCTCCTGGATCAAGCGCGACAAAACCGATCTGAACGATTTCTCCAAAGGCATGCTGCAAGCTTATGCTTATAACGGCAAACAGTACGGCTTCCCGCTGATCGTCAGCACCAGCGTATTCGTCTACAACAAAACGCTGCTCGACGAGCTCGGCGTAAAGCCTCCGCAAACCTGGAGCGAGATTGAGGCATTCAACCAGAAGGTAACGAAAAAAGAAGGCGACAAAACGGCGCGTTACGCCTTCTCCGTACCCGGCTGGGATACGTGGTACTACGATCCGTGGATCGTCAACGGCGGCGGCAAGATCCTGGCCGACGACATGAAAAAAGCGGCGATGGACACCCCGGAGTCGCTGCGGTTTATCGAGAATTTTAAAAAGTGGAAGCAGGACGGAAGCATGCATATCGGGTATGGCAAAGGCGCCTCCGATACGATGCGCCAAATGTTCCTGAACGGCGAAATCGCCATGGTGCAGCATACGTCCGCTCTGCTCAAGATGTACCGCGAGAACGCCAAGTTCGAGGTAGGTGTCTCGTTCCTGCCAGGCGACAAAACTCGCACCTCCAATATCGGCGGCGCGGGGATCGTCATGATGGAAGGCGCGAAGGCGAACCAGAAGGAAGCGGCGTGGAAGTTCATCGAGTTTATGACGTCCTCGGAGCCGAACATCAAGTGGGCGGAAGCGGTCGGTTACCTGCCCACCCGCAAATCGGCGATCGCTTCTGCCGAGGGAGCGGAATATTTCAAGAGATGGCCGCAGTATAAAGCGGTGTTCGATAACTTCGACAGTGTCACTCCGCGCCTGCAGCATCCGGCTTACCCGGAATTCAGCAAGCAGTATATGGAAGTGGTGGGACGTCTGGCGCTTAACAACGAAGATCCGGTTCCTCTGATGAAGGAAGCGACCCAGAAAATGAACGATGTCTTGAAGGATTATGAGTGATGTCGATGGAGAGCTACGTAACGACTAACGGAAAGGGGACGGTGGCGGCATCCGGCGGGATCGCAACTTCCTCCCGCCTTCGCGGCGGGCGCAAATGGATCGGGGCGCTGAAAGATTTTTCGTTCGCCTTGCCGGCACTGGTCTTCATGGGTGCTTTCCTCTATTATCCGCTGGCGTATTCGATCTATATCAGCTTTACGAATTGGAACATGACGAGGCCGGTCAAAAAGTTCGTCGGGGCGGATAACTATACCCGTCTGCTGACGAGCGCCGATTTTTATCAGTCGTTGAAGGTGACGATGGTATACACGGTGCTGGATGTAGCGTTTACGCTCGGCATCGGCTTGCTGCTGGCGCTGCTGTTCAACGTGGCGGGCTCGAAGCTGTATGCGTTTATGCGCGGCGTAATTTTTATGCCGTACTATATTTCGATGGTTATCGCCGCGATGGTATTTACATGGATCTACAACGGACAGTATGGTTTGCTGAACTATATAATGGGGCTGCTGGGGCTCGATGGGGTCAATTGGCTCGTCAATCCGGCTACCGTCATTCCCGCGCTTGTCGCGGTGTCGGTATGGAAGGGAGCCGGCTTTGCGATGATTTTGTTCATAGCGGGCATGCGCGGCATTCCGCAGGAATATTATGAAGCGGCCGCGATCGACGGGGCGGGCAGGGCGCAGCAGTTCCGCCATATTACGCTTCCTTTGCTGTCGCCGATGACCTTATTCCTGCTGATTACGACGTTTATCTCCTCGATGCAAGTCTTCCAGTCGATCGACGTGATGACCAACGGGGGGCCGCTTCAAGCCTCCAATGCGATCGTTTACTGGATCTATACGATGGCGTTCTCGGAATTTAAGACCGGACGCGCTTCGGCCCTTGTTATTATTTTGTTCGTTATCATTTTGCTGCTTACGATTCTCCAATGGGCAGTCGGCCGGAAGAAGGTGCACTATGAGGGATAGCCGGATGGCCGGACAAGGAAGCGGCAAGCTCAAGTACGTGGTTCGAGGCGTTATCGCGCTTCTTGTCGTAGTAATGATGTTTTTCCCCGTCTACTGGCTGGTCATCAGTTCCTTGAAGACTCAGGCGGAGATGCGGATGGCGATTCCGACCTTGTGGCCGCAGTCGTTCGCGTGGGAAAACTACGCGGAGGCGTTCCGCGTCATTCCGTATGCCCGCTTTTTCGGCAATACGCTGCTGATGTCGGTCGGATTGATCGTGCTCCAGCTGAACGTCGCTCTGATGGCCGCTTACGCGTTTGCCAAAGGGACGTTTTGGGGCAAGGAAGTTTTATTTTTCCTCGTGCTCGCCGCGATGATCGTGCCGGACCAGGTTACCTTCGTGCCGGTTTACGTGATGATGTCCAAGCTCGGCTGGCTGAACACGTTCTGGGCGCTGATCGTCCCCCACGGCGCCTCGGCATTCGGCATTTTTCTGCTCCGGCAGGCGTTCAAGTCGCTTAACAACGACGTGCTCGAGGCGGCGCGGGTGGACGGGGCCGGCCGGTTCGGGATGCTTTACCGGATCTTGCTGCCGATGGCGATGCCGACGGTCGTCACGCTTGGCGTGCTTATTTTCATCTCCGGCTGGAACTCTTATTTCTGGCCGCTGATTATGACCAACACGAACGAGATGCGGGTGCTGACGGTCGGCATTACGATGCTTCGGGATTCGATCGCAGGGAACGAGGCGATGCATTTCCATGTCATCATGGCGGCAAGCGTCATGGCGATTTTACCGATTGTGGCCGTATTCGCTTCGATGCAGAAACATATTGTAACGGCGATGGCCAATTCGACTTTCAAATAACGCGCCGCAGGTTTCGGGAGCGGGCGGAGGACGGAGAAAGCCTGTTCACCTTGGTCGCGGGGCCAAGGAGAGAATAATACTACAGCATGAGCAGCATCCGATTGATTGTAAGCGATCTGGACGGGACGCTGCTGTCCCCGGACCACAAGCTTGCGCCGGAAGTAGCAAGCAGTATTCGCACATTCGTCCGGAAGGGCGGATACTTTACGATTGCGACGGGAAGGCCGCTGCTGACGGCTAGGCGGGTGATCGAGCAGCTCGGCATCGAGATCCCGGTCATCCTGTGCAACGGGGCGGTCCTTGCCGCTCGCGGCCGGATTCTGGAACAGAACGGCTATGAGGCCGGTTTGACGGCGGAGCTGCTGGTCGCCGCGCACGAAGCCGGCCTGAACGTATTGCAATTCCGTGACGAGCGGATCGGCGTCTTCGGCCGGACCCCGGAAATCGTGACGTTCGAGCATAAGGAGCAGGTGGCCTGCACGCTGCTGTCCGCAGCCGACGAAGGGTGGCGGCAGGGCGAGCTGGATAAAGTCATCCTGCTCGGCGACATCCGCCTGTCCACACAGCTATGGAAGCGCTGGGAGCCGCTGCTGGGCGATCGGATCGCCGCGCTTCAATCGGAAAGCGACTATCTGGAGCTGATCCCCGCGCGAATCGACAAGGGCACGGCGCTGCGCAAAGTGGCTTATGTGCTCGGCGTCGAACTGGCCGACGTCATGGCGATCGGCAACCAGCTCAACGATTTGGCGATGCTGAAGACGGCGGGCGTAGGGATCGCGGTAGCGAACAGCCCCGACGAGCTGAAGGCGGCGGCCGATTACGTCACCCGGTCGCCGTACGGAGAGGGTGTCGTCGAAGCGATCGGACGTTTTGGACAATAAGCGTGTATGTCCGTTCTTGCAAAATTGTGTGTATGAGAAAGAGACTCGCAGAGACGAAGAGCTGTGGAGTCTCTTTTTTGTGTAACTTAAGAAATGGCCAAATTGTGTCGATCTATAGTATGGTAGTATGATAATAGTCAAAAGGTTGGATTATTCGACGTTCAACGGCAATTTATCCTATTTACAAGAAAAGGCAGGACACAAGGTAATGGCAAACAGGTTCAGATTTGGAATACGCGCCAAAATCGTACTTGGCTACATGGTGAGCATTATCTGTTTTGTTGTCTCGCTAATTATTGTCGATCAACAGATGACTTCCATGCAGGAGGAGCGGAATTACGTCATTGAGCACGATATGGCGGTAATCGATATAACGAACCGGATCGAAAAACATCTGCTCGACATGCAAACCGGCCAGCGCGGTTATTTGATTACAGGCGACGCCGCTTACCTCGAGCCTTATACGGCCGCCAAGGCGGAATGGCAGAAGGACTATATCCGGCTGAATCAGCTCGTGTCGGATAACCCGAGCCAGCAGCAGCGGCTGGAGACGGTCAAGTTAACGATTGAGCAATGGATCGAATCGGCCGGGGAGCGGGCTATCGCGTTGAAGAAAGCGAACGATAACGCGGGAATCGCCGAGTTTTACAGGAAAGATCCCGGCAAAGTTTACATGAACGAGATGCGTTCGCAATTCGACATCTTCCGCGAGAATCAAAATCAGCTGACCCAGGAGAGAGCGGCGGCCTTGAACGATCGGAATGCCGCTCTGAAGACGGCTTTGTACGTGATGCTCGTTATGGTGACGGTCATATCGGCCGCTGCGGCAACCCTTATTTCCGGCTCGATCCTAAGGACGATTCATGCGGTTACGCAAAGCATTAAAGAAATTTCCACTTCGGTTGGAGGCATGCAGCGCCGCGTCGAAGTAAGCGCCCGGGACGAGATCGGCGATCTGGGGACCGCGATGAACGAGCTGCTGGAGGACCAGGAGCAGAAAAACTGGACGAAGACGAAGCTTGCCGAGGTCGTCAGTATGTACCAAGGGGTGACCGATCTTTCGTCGCTCGGTCATTCGTTTATCGATAAAGTAACGCCGCTGCTCGATGCCGTATACGGTGTCTTGTACGTAGGTACAGGCCGCGGGGAGCAGCGCAAGCTGATCCGGGTAGCCTCTTATGCGGGGGAGGGCGAGCCGGCAGTCAGCCCGGAGACGATCCATCCGGGAGAAGGGCTGGTCGGGCAATGCGCCAAAGAAAACCGGATGTTTCATCTGGAGCATGTTCCGGACGACTATATTCGGATCGCTTCCGGTCTCGGGAGTGCTGTTCCGAAGCAGGTGCTGATCGCTCCGGTCGAGTTCGAGGGACGGGTTACGGCCGTGCTGGAGCTGGCGACGCTGCATGCGTTCACGCCGGTTCAGCTGCAACTGCTCGATGAGATTCTGGATACGTTCGGCACGACGATCGACAGAGTCGAGAACCAGATGGAGATCGAGCGGCTGCTTCGCGAATCGCAGGCGATGACCGAGGAGCTGCAGTCGCAGGCGGAGGAGATGCAGGTTCAGGCCGAGGAGCTGCAAACCCAGCAGGAGGAGCTGCGCGTCTCGAACGAACAGCTGGAGGAGCAGAACCGGTTCGCCGAGGAAAAATCGCGGGAGCTGGAGAAGATCCGGATCGAGCTCGAAGAATATACGGAGCAGCTGGAGCAGAGTTCGCAGTACAAGTCGGATTTCCTGGCCAATATGTCCCACGAGCTTCGGACGCCGCTGAACAGCATGCTGATCTTGTCGCAGCTCCTTGCGGAGAATGCCGAGCTTGGCACCGAGGAGAGGCAGTATGCCAAAGTCATCCACTCGTCCGGCAGCGATCTGCTTACGCTGATTAACGATATTTTGGATCTGTCCAAGGTGGAAGCCGGCAAAGTGGAGATTGTACCCGAAGAGATGAGCGTAACTGAGTTTCCGCTCGTTATGGAATACCAATTCGGCAAAATCGCCGAACAAAAAGGGGTTCGTTTCGTTACCCGCATGGAGCCGGACGCTCCGGCGATTTTTTGGACGGATGAGCATCGGCTGCATCAAATTGTGAAAAATTTGCTGTCGAACGCATTCAAATTTACCGACAGCGGGGAAGTCGTTCTGTCGATCCGCCGGGCCGACCCAGCCGTTGTGGCGGACGCGCTGCCGGAATACCGGAACGAGACGGTGCTGGCGATATCCGTGGCGGACACCGGCGTCGGCATCCCCGCATGCAAGCGGGACATTATTTTCGAAGCGTTCCAGCAGGTCGACGGGACGACGAGCCGCAAATACGGCGGTACGGGACTCGGGTTATCGATCTGCCGCGAATTCGCCAATCTGCTTGGCGGGACGATCCTGCTCGACAGCGAGGAAGGACGGGGCAGCACGTTTACGATCCTGCTGCCTCCGCTCGGTCAGACGAAATCTCATGAGTCGGCTATGATGCTCAGCGAGGCGTCGGCGTCGGCTGATTCGGCAGTTGAGGCAGCGTGCACAGAGGGCGGCGAGGGCCATATCGAAGAAAGCCGGGTGACGTCGGCCTCGATACACAAGGAGATTTTCAAAAACAAAAAAGTGCTGGTTGTGGACGACGACGCACGCAACCGGTATGCGCTGCAAATCTCGCTGGAAGCGGCCGGCATCGAGGTCGCAGTCGCGCACAACGGGCAGGAATGCATGGAGTCGCTGCACAAGGCGGCGGAGAAATTCGATCTGATCCTGATGGACATCATGATGCCGGTTATGGACGGCTACACGACGATGCGCCATATTCGCGAAATGCCGGAGTTCGATGCGGTGCCGATCATCGCGCTCACGGCCAAAGCGATGAAGTATGACCGGGAGAAATGTCTGGAAGCGGGAGCTTCGGATTATATAAGCAAGCCATTAAATATGAATCAGCTGTTCTCGCTGATGCGGGTTTGGCTGACGAAGGTGTGAACGATGAATACGGATGATCTGATGCTGCAACCGGCGGACCTGGAAGCCGAGGAGACCCACACGAGCGAGCTTGAGAAGATCGAAGTCAGCTTATTGCTGGAAGGATTGTACCGTCTGTACGGGTTTGATTTCCGGAATTATGTGCGTACTTCCATTACGAGGCGGATTATGAACCGGGTCCGGATGGAGAAGCTGCCGTCGATAACCGCGCTTCTGGACAAAGTGCTCCACCATCCCGACATGGCGAAGAAGCTGCTGGGCGACTTTTCGATTAATGTGACCGAGATGTTCCGCGATCCCGCCTTTTTTACCTCTTTCCGCCAAAATGTCGTTCCGCTGCTGCGCGAGCTGCCGGAAATCCGCATCTGGCACGCCGGCTGCTCGACGGGAGAGGAAGTTTATTCGATGGCGATCCTGCTGCAGGAGGAAGGGCTTGCCGCAAGAACGCAGCTGTTCGCCACGGATATGAACGAACATGTGCTGGAACGGGCGCGGGCAAGCGCGTTTCCGCTGGCGCGGATGCAAGGCTATACGAAAAATTATTTGCTGGCGGGCGGCAGCCAGGAATTTTCGGCCTATTATACGACGGATCATGAATTTGCCTATTTTCAGCCGGAGCTTAGCCGGAACATTCATTTCTTTCAGCATAACCTCGTAACGGACCGGTCCTTTAACGAATTTCACGTCATTATTTGCCGCAATGTGCTGATTTACTTCGACACGGTTCTGCAAAATAAGGTACACAGCCTGTTCGACGAAAGCTTGCATCCGACCGGGATTCTCGCGCTCGGCAGCAAGGAGTCGCTGCTGGCCGTCCAGCAATCGGGGCGTTACACGGCGATGGACTGCTCGCAGAAAATATACCGCAAAGTGAAGACGGTTTAGGGAAAAATCCATATGCTCCGGGATAAAAGTCCATTGTCAGGTTACGTTTGGGCATGCTACTGCCTGATTCAAAACTTCAGCCTGCTCGCCTGGGAGCAGGGGCTCGGCCTCGTTTGGGAGAGCTATCCGCTGCTGACACAGGCGGAATTCCGCGAGACGCTGGGCATCGGGCCCGGGGAACGGGCCGTCGCCAGCCTGCATATCGGCTATCCGGCCAAAGTGCCGCCGGCCCAGCCGCGTACACCGGCGTCGGAGCTGCTGACGGTAATCGATACGCCGTCGTAATGCGCCGCTTCGGTGGGAGGCAAACTTTAAGATGTTTAAGCTTGTTCAGGTGCCCTGCGGGGCGCCTTTCTTTTGTTTGAGGCAGTAATGGGCCGCAAAAGGGCTGGGGGGAGGCGGGAATGGGAGCAGGGAGCGGAGGGCAGAAGCTGAGAGCAATGGGCGGAAAGCCGATAGCAGAAAGCAGAAAGCAGAGAGCAGGGAGCAGGGAGCAGGGAGCAGGGAGCAGGAGACTCGGGCATGCGGCAGTCGGCGGAGTAAGAGCTTTGCGCACCGCACGGAACTTCTATCACAGGTGCACCGCGTCGCTGGGCGGTAGTTAACCGCGATGCAGCCCCCTTGATGAGAAATAAGGGTCTTTAGTACCTCCTATTTTGTGGAAAACCCCCTTGCACCGGCGTATACGAGCGATTTGCAGCTCTTATTTCAGGGGTAAACTCGGAACTTCGGAGATATTCCCAGAATAAGGGTCTCTAGTGAGGCTGTCGATTCAATGTGGACAACCAAGTGGAAAGGGAAAAGATTACCTTCTGGCGAGTTTTGTCTGGAATCCCCTACCTTACAATCCTTATTAAATCAAGGGATTCCGGACAATCTGTCTGAGCAGAAGAAGGTAACTTTTCACTTGGAACGGCCTTTCTAACACCTCTACACAATGAATCGACAGCCTCTCTAGCATACTCTATTTGGCGCAAAAGTTAGTTTCCATTCGAAATATGAGATGCAAAAGGCTGTTATTTGTTTCTGAACCCTTTCTCAGTGTGCCCATTGAGCTTATACCTGCCCATCCGAAACTCCCAAGAACCAAGAACCAAGAACCAAGAACCAAGAACCAAGAACCAAGAACCAGTCTCACCCCCGAGGTTTCTTACGGTTTTCCATATGTCCTCCACCGCCTTGCAAGGTCTCCGGACGAAGCGCCACTCCCGCCTTTTGACCCTATTCTTCGACCCGCTTTCAAGTTCATTTGCAAAAATAGTCATTGTCGCTGCCGCAAAGATCGTGTTACAATCGGTTCTAGCCTAATTGTTAACCCCGTATTTTTGAAATAGGTTAACAATTAAACTCCATTAGACGCTGACAACACGAACACGATCTGGAGGAGGATTCACGATGATGAACCGCAGAGGTTTGTTCATTACGGGCACCGACACGGGAGTCGGCAAGACGAGCGTGACGGCCGGCCTCGCCGCAGTATTGCGGGAGCGAGTCCCGATAAGGGACGGATACAACGCCGGGAACGTGCAGGTATGGAAGCCGGTACAAACCGGGATTCCTTCTGCCGAAGCTCCGGAATCGGACAGCTATCGCCTTCGCAAGGAAGGCGGGCTGGCGCAGCAGGAACGGGATATCGTGACACTGACGCTGCCGGACCCGCTGGCGCCGTGGATGGCGGCCCGCCGGATCGGCGAGACGATCGATGTGGACGCGCTGCTTGCAGAAGGGCGGAGCAGGCTGAGTGCCGGAGACTTCCTGCTCGTCGAGGGGGCGGGAGGGCTTGCGGTGCCGCTGACGGAACGGCATCTGGTGGCTGATCTTGCCGCAGGTCTCGGTCTGCCGCTGCTGATCGTGGCGAGACCCGGACTAGGGACAGTCAACCATACGCTGCTCACGGTTGCTGTGGCGAAGCAGTTCGGGATTCCTGTCGCGGGAATTATACTTAACGGCTATAAGCATACAGTTACGGATATGCCCGCTGTCCGGGAAAATGCGGAGATGATCGAGACGTTTTCCGGTATCCCGGTCGTCGGTCTGCTGCCATGGCAGGAGGAAGCGGAAAGCGGCCATCCAGCAGGCGATGCGCGCGAGAACACGGCCAGTAAGCCCGCGGCCACGGCCGGCCAACCGAAACTGGGCGGAACGCCGAACCGCTGGGCGGACGTTGTCCGGTCTGCGATCGACTGGGAGACGTTATTGCAGCTGTAATTCATACATAAATTACCTTTTTGCAAAGTGCGACAGGTCGCACATTCACCACTGAAATCCAATGGTCGGAGGAGAACTTAATGATCGCATTGCGTTCGAAATGGGACTTGTTTGCAGAGAAGGCGCTGCGCGGCGAGCTGCTGAGTGTGGAGGAGGGGCTTGCCGTATTGGAGGCGGATGACGATGAACTGCTGCCGCTGCTACACGCCGCTTTTCAAGTCAGGAAGACGTATTACGGTAAAAAAGTGAAGCTGAACCTGATCATCAATGCGAAAAGCGGGTTGTGTCCGGAAGACTGCGGATATTGCTCCCAGTCGATCGTGTCCAAAGCGCCCGTCTCGAAATACCCGCTGCTGGAGAAAAACGTACTGATCGACGGCGCCCGGAAGGCGATGGAGTTGAAGGTCGGGACGTATTGCATCGTAGCGAGCGGACGCGGTCCAACAAGCAAGGAATTGGATCAAGTCGTCGATGCGGTGAAGGAAATCAAAGCGACGATGCCGATGAAAGTATGCGCCTGCCTCGGGATTTTGTCGGAGGAGCAGGCGGGGCGGCTGAAAGAGGCGGGCGTCGACCGGTACAATCATAACCTGAACACAAGTGCAGGCAACTTCGCGAATATTACGACCACTCATACGTATGACGATCGGGTCGCCACAGTGGAGAAAGCTAAAGCTTCCGGCATGTCCCCTTGTTCCGGGTGTATCGTAGGCATGGGGGAGACGAACGCGGAGATCGTGCAGATCGCTTATGCGCTGCGGGAGCTGGACGCCGACTCGATTCCGGTCAATTTTCTCAACTCCATCCCGGGCACTCCGCTGGAAAATAACCGGGAGCTGAATCCGCGCAAATGCCTCAAAGTGTTGGCGCTGTTCCGGTTCATTTGCCCGACTAAGGAGATCCGGGTCTCGGGCGGACGGGAAGTCAATCTGCGTTCCTTGCAGCCGCTTGGCCTGTATGCCGCCAATTCGATTTTTGTCGGCGACTATTTAACGACGGAAGGTCAGGAAGCGCGAGAGGATCACCGGATGATCGAAGATCTCGGCTTTGAGATTGAACGATGCGCACTGTGAGGGGAAGCAATCCGCACGGATAAGTAAGGGATGAGGAGAGAATGGACCATTTGCAATGGATGCGCGGCGAGCTGGACCGGCTGGCGGCCGCCGGGCAGGCCCGAGCTTTAACCGAAAGCGCCCCGGCACGGAGGGAAGGCTGGATCATCCGAAACGGACGGAGCATGCTTAATTTGGCCTCCAACCATTATCTGGGTCTCCATCACGAGGTGAACGAGGAAACGTTGTCCCGCTGGAACGATTACGCAGACCGAATCCGCGCGGAATCGGGCTCGGGAGCGGAAATGGCTGCGACGGCTGGAGCGGTGGGGAGCGAAGCGGGGAAATTCGGCGAACCTGGCGGCTCACCGATCCGGACAGGCGCGACCGCATCGCGGCTGATCGTCGGCGGAGATCCGATTCTCGGAAGCTTCGAACGGGAGTTCGCGGCGTACAAAGGGACGGAAGCGTGTCTTCTATTCGGCAGCGGCTTCATGGCGAATGTCGGAATCATCAGCGCGCTGGCAGGACGCAACGACCTGATTTTCAGCGATAAATACAATCATGCGAGCATTGTGGACGGGGCTATTCTTAGTCGGGCCAAGGTGTTCCGATACCGGAACCGGGATATGAACCATCTGGAGCAATTGCTGCGCAAGGCAGATCCTGCAAAGCACAAGCTCGTTGTGACCGACTCGGTTTTCAGTATGGATGGCAGTATCGCGCCGCTTCGCGAGCTGGTGGAGCTGAAGGAGCGTTACGGCGCGATGCTGATGGTTGACGAAGCCCATAGCGGGGGCGTGTTCGGACTCCGGGGGGAAGGATTGGCCGGAGAGCTCGGATTAGCACAGCGGGTCGATGTCCACATGGGGACGTTCAGCAAGGCATACGGCTGCTATGGCGCTTATGCGGCGGGGCCTGCCCTGATGATCGACTATCTGATCAATAAGGCCCGGAGCTTGATCTATTCTACGGCGCTGCCGCCGATGCTCGTGTATGCGATCCGGGATCAATGGAACATCATCCGGACGGAAGGCTGGAGAAGAGACGCCCTCCTTCGCAAAGCGGCCTGGTTGCGCGGCGAGCTGCGGAGCGCCGGCTTCGACACGGGAGACAGCGAGTGCCACATCGTACCGGTTATCGTCGGGGATAACGAGCGGTCGCTTGTGTTCGGTTCGAAGCTGCAGGAGGCGGGCATCGCGGCGGTGCCGATCCGGCCGCCTACCGTACCGGAAGGGTCGGCGCGGATTCGTTTGACGCCGATGGCTACACACCGGGACGACGATTTGAGAATGGCGCTCGATACGATCGTGAGCATCGGCCTGGAACTGGGGGTTATTTGACATGGAGCGGACGAGACCGTCCGTAGTATGGATACATGGCTGGGGACAGTCGCCGCGCGTATGGGATCAGTCGTACCGGTGGCTGCCGGATGCCCGGCATAGTCTGTTCACTTATGCCGACTGCGATTCCGTCGGACAGATGCGCAGCCGTCTGCATCAGACGGTGAGTGGGCTTACCGGCCCGGTTTATGTAATCGGCTGGTCGCTCGGGGGGATGCTGACGCTGGATATGATGCTGGACAGCTGGGAAGCCGGGCTGCGAACCGCTCCGAATCCGGGGGATTTTCATTGTCGGATCGAGCGGTTGGTGCTGGTCGGTGCAACTCTGCGCTTCGTGGCGGAGGATCGGGCGAGCGGCTGGCCGGAGCGGGTGGTGAGGCGCATGCGCTCTCAGCTTGCCGACAAGCCCCGTGAGACGCTGCAGAAGTTCGCGGAGTCGATGTTTTCCGAGCGGGAACGGCGGAACCAGGAAGTTGTCGTCGCGCAAATGTCCGCCGCTGGGGCGGATACGGATTTCACACCAGGGGGGCTGGACACCGGTCTGGCTTACTTGGCGGAAACCGATTTGACGCAGCGGTGGCAAAGCTTCATTCGAAGCAGGGAAACAAGCGGCGAAGACAAATCCGGCAAAGCCCGAATCGCAGCTCCTCAAATGTTGTGGCTGCACGGCGAAGAAGATCCGATATGCCCGGCAGGTGCTCTTCAAGCCGTCCCTGCATCGATGAAGGTGTTATTTCCGGGAGCGGGCCATGCGCCGTTTTGGACAGAGCCGGACCGTTTCGCCGAACAGTTGAGGAGAATCGCTCATGAACATCAATAAGTCGCTCGTGCGCCGTCATTTCGACCGTCATGCTTCGGAGTACGAGCGTTATGCGGACGTTCAGAAAGAAATGGCCGAGGATCTGATCGCTCATGCGATGGAACGGCTTGGGGCGAGAGGGGCCGAGCGAGTCGAACGAATTTTGGAGATCGGATGCGGGACCGGCCGATTGACGGCGATGCTCGTATCGGCTTTTCCGAATGCGACGATTGCGGCTGTCGACTTGTCGCCGAATATGGTGGAGGCGGCCCGGCATAACTTGCGGCGCACCCGGCCGGACCGGGCAGATCGCGTATGCTGGATAGAGGGAGATGCGGAGAAGCTGCTGGCCGACGGCTCGGAGCTGCGGTGTTCGGTGGAAGCTGCCGGATGGGATTCTGTCTCTGGCGATGATCGGCGGCCGGACGACCCCATGCCGCTCCCGCCTTTCGACCTGATCATCTCCAACGCCGCCTTCCAATGGTTCAATAAGCCGGCAGAGACGGTGGCAGCTTGTATCGATCTGTTGGGCGCCGATGGAGGCGTGCTTGCTTTCTCTACCTTTGGGCCGGGGACCTTTCACCAATTGCATGCCTCCTTCGCGGAAGCGGAACGGCAGTTAGACGCAGCACCGTCGCCGCACGGACAGCGATTTCTCGGACAAGACGAGTGGAGAGCGTGTGCGGAAGGAGAAGCCGGGGAGTTTCGTTGGAGCGGGGCGGTCCGGACGTTCGTGTATGCGGATGTTCGCACATTTCTTCATCAGGTGAAACGGGTGGGGGCGGGCAATGCGGTGACGGGAAGCCGGAGCGGAGTCGGCGGCCGAAAGCTGCTGGAGACGATGGAGCGAATCTATACCGAATCTTTTCCTGCCGGTGGCGGCGGAATCGAGGCCGATTATGAGATCGGATACGGAACGTTTGTAAGAGGCGAAAAATGAAACGGATGGCGGCATACCGCACCGTCTCTAATGAAAGACGCCGCAACACGTCCCAGAGGATGGAACGGGCTGCGGCGCTGCGGCTGTCGGGCCTTTCAGGCTCGCCACCGGTAGATCAAGACTGGGCTAGTTCTGCCTTGGCGGTAATCATCCACTGGATTCCGTATTTGTCTTCGAGCTGACCGAACAAATCTCCCCAGAATTCGGGCTTCAAGGGCTGAGTTACCTTACCTCCGGCCGCCAGCTTATCGAACGCATCGCGGGCTTCGGTCTCCGTTTCAAATTCCATGCTTTGGCTGATCGCATTGCCCGGATGGACAGGTTTGAAAGAATCGCACAAATAGAACGGCACCCCGCCGGCGACCATACTTAAATGAATGATCTTGTCCTGGAGCTCCTCCTTCGCATCGGGAAGCTGACCGTAGGTCATGACGGATAAAATCTCGCCCCCGAACGCCTGAATGTAAAATTCGGCTTGCCCTTTCGCATCTTCCGAGAATATATAAGTCGTGTGTTTGGCCATTTCGCACGATCCTCTCCGGTTTCGATTATGGACCTCTGTTTCTTCTATTGTACCCTTTCGTCTATTCTGACGTTTCTTCCGGATTGCTATTCTAGACGCCGTTCCGGATACGCCCGCCAAGAAGCACAACTCCGGGCTTAATGATCTATGGGAAGTTTACAAGGATCAAATCAAGAAGGAAGCTGTTCGCGAGAGGGGCAGCTTCTTCTTTTTTTGCTGTTATTTTACGTTTCGGCGCGACTTTTTGGGGGCCAATTGGGTTTATTATTTTATAGGTAAGGAAATGCAGGGTTTGTGTTAGGAAGGGTCGGGTGATTATGTGAAGTGTGCATACAGAATCGCATGGTTCTCCCTGCTGCTGCTGCTGGTCGTCTCTTGTCAGAGCAGGGAGATATATAAGCCGGCTTCGCAAGCCGTTAGTAATTCAAACTATTCGGCACTCGCTCTGAGCAGAGAAAGCAGGGAGGGGCTGGAACATTGGAGCATAGACGTCGATCTGGGCGGGCAATGGTTTCTCGATTTAAAGCTCAAATATTTAAAAGAAGATCAAGTATCCAGGTTGCGAATCGATGCCTTCGGCTTCCTTGCCGAGTTCAGCACCGATAATTTCCAGGAAGGACTTACAACAAAAAAAATTAAAATAGAAGGCTTTCCAGAAAAAGCCGAAGTAAAGCTTACTTGGTGGAAGGGGGAAGAACAATACGAAGGGAAAGAAGTTTATCAGCTAAAATGGAGCAAGTAGGGACAGCGCATCATTTTCAGAGAGCAGTCGGCGTTCAGATTATGCCGTACCCGACATTTGCGGGTGAGACCAAAGCATTGTCCTATGAGCGTATCGCATACGCGGAAGGAGGTCAGCTATGAAAAGGTTAGCAATCGGTATGCTGCTCGTCCTGACGATCGCAGGATGCGAATCCGGCGAGCTCTTGCAAATAAATGAACAATTGACGAAGCAGGTGGCCGAGCTTGAACAAGAACTCCGCAGCCGGACCGGAGAGCTGCAACAACAAAACGAAACGATGAACCGGCTCAGTGAGGAGGCTCGTCAGGCGAAACAAACGGTGCAAGAGCAGGACGCCGTCATCAACAAGCTTCGGGTAACGGAGGACAGGGTGAGACGGATCACGGAAAGCCGGGAGCTTGCATATACCGTCCTGGCTACAGGAGCCGGCAACAACCGGAACGAAATGGTCATCTATGTAAAGGGTTTGACGGATCTGAAGGACAAGGAAACGTTTCTGCTGAAGGCGGCCGTCCTGTTCGCGCATGAGCGCGAGGTCATTTTAACGTTCTGGGACGACGAGCGGCTCGCCAGGCAGTATAGTAGCGGAGACTTTGACGCGGAAGAGACGCTTTTCGGATGGAGCGGCTTCGATTCGCGGTTCGGCCGGATCGATACGACGAGAGCTCCCGCCGGGTTACAGCTGCACCTGAGCCGACACGACAGCGATAACCTGGAGTTTGGCCATTATGGAATAACGCCGTGACGGAACTGGCAATATAGCTAATGGTTCAGGTCTCGATCCGGGGATTTCAATTGATTTAAACGTTTAAACTTGTTAAGATGGTACAAAAGCGGCTATTTTGTGTGCAGATGATGGAGGATGGTCAGAAGATGTCGAAGGCGCATACTGGAGCAATCAACCCGTCCCCGGAGGTCGTCACTTTCGGCGAAACGATGGGATTAATGATGCCGACCGGCGTAAAAGGAATCGAGTATTCCGCCCAGTTCGAGAAATCACTGGCCGGTGCGGAGAGCAATGTGGCGATCGGAGTAGCTCGTCTTGGCCATACGGTCGGCTGGTTCGGTCATCTGGGCGCAGATCCGTTGGGACAATACGGGCTGAAGCTGATTCGCGGGGAAGGCGTCGATGTATCCCGCGCCCAACTGACCGAAGGCGCTCCGACGGGGCTCATTATTCGCGAGGTCGTAAACGGAAGGTCGTCGGTTTATTATTATCGGAAGCATTCGGCCGCCAGCCTGATGCAGCCGGTTCATCTGGATGAAGCATACATCGCCGGAGCCAAGCTGCTGCATGTAACGGGAATTACGCCGGCGTTAAGCGAATCGTGCCGGGATACGGTTCAGGAAGCGGTCCGGATCGCGCGCAAACATGGAGTGAAAGTATGCTTCGACCCGAATCTAAGGCTGAAGCTATGGTCCGCCGCCGAGGCAAGAGAAGTGCTGCTGGAGCTGGCCGAGCAAGCCGACTACTTCCTGCCGGGGCTCGACGAGTTGAAGCTTCTGTACGAAACCGACAATTTCGAACAAATCGTGGAACGGCTCGGTAAGCTGAACGCGGTCTCGATTGTAAAGGGCGGCGATGACGAAACCTATGTGGTCGAGAACGGCAGCGTCTCCGCGGTTCCTTATTTTAAAGCCGAGCGCGTCATCGATACGGTAGGGGCTGGCGACGGCTTTTGCGCCGGATTTATCGCCGGTCTGTTGAAGGGACATTCGCATACGGAGGCGGTCCGGCTCGGCAATCTGATCGGTTCGCTGGTCGTGCAGGCGTCCGGAGACTGGGAAGGACTGCCGACTTGGGCGCAAGTGCAGGCTGTTCTCCATAATGAAACGCACGTGGAGCGGTAGAAGCGGGCATCTATACAGATCGCAGAAGGGCGGAATATACATCATGAAAAAAATCAGACTGATTCAGCAAATCGCAGAAGAAGGAGTCGTTGCCGTACTTCGCGGCGATACGGCCGAAGAGGTCGTCCGGATGGCCGAGCAGGCGATCGCGGGCGGCATCAAGGTCATCGAAGTGACGATGACCGTACCGTTCGCATTGCGGGCGATCGAGCAGCTGGCGCAGCAGTATTCGAGCGCCCAGCCTGGCGCCGACAACTATGCGATCATCGGCGTTGGTACGGTGCTCGATCCGGAGACGGCGCGGGCGGCGATATTAAGCGGAGCGGAATTTGTCGTCGGGCCGTCGCTGAATCCGGCGACCGTTGCGTTGTGCAACCGGTACCGGATTCCGGTAATGCCGGGCGTGATGACGGTTCAGGAAATTCAGACAGCGCTCGAGCTCGGGGTGGACATCGTGAAGCTGTTCCCGGGCAACCTGTACTCGCCATCGATGATTAAGGCGATTAAAGGTCCGCTGCCGCAAGCAAACATTATGCCTACCGGCGGCGTTTCGCTTGCGAATCTCGGGGAATGGATCAAAGCGGGAGCGGCGGCCGTAGGCATCGGCTCCGACCTGACGAGCGAAGCGGTCAAGACGGACAACTTCGGGCTTATAGCGGAGAAGGCGGCCCAGTACATTGCGGCTTACCGCGAGGCGAAGGGGAAGTGAGCCCGGCTTTCAACAGGCACGGGAGCTATCTTTATTCCGCCTGATCATGCGAGGGGACGATCCAAAAGTCAATCTTTGATTTATGGAGCTTCCTCTCTCCTAGGAATGTACAGGCACAAAGACGATTCCAGCCCCGCTTATACCGTGGTTATGGGAGCGTCTTTGCGTTTCGTTCGTTGGGGACAGCTCGCTCGCTGATACCATTGAAAGCAGGCTTCCCTGCGATGGGACTGTACACGCTATTCTCTGGCTTCTTTCTTTTGTTTTAATAACTCTGCGCATGCTTCCACACATTCTGAGCAAATATTAACCCCCGGACCGGTAATAATTTTCCATACATCGCCCTGTTGCTTGTCGCAAAACGAACAATACTCTACTGCAGATTCATCGCCTTGATCTTCGTACTCCGAATCGTCGTAACTACTTTCGACTGTTTCAGCCAAATACCCGATCTCTTCTCTAAGTACCCGAGCTTCTTCTCTAACTTCACGAATGATCTTTAATAAGGCAAAACCAAAACCGATCAGCAGGATGCCCAGAATCGGAAATACAATATTCTCCGCAGTAATTGCAATTCTTACTTTTTCCGGAATCTGCGATGAAACCGACTCGGGCACATATTGCCAGAACCCGGTACCAAGTAGTAACATTCCCGCAATAATGATGAGATACAGGAATATTTGGGTCGTTCTGAGCTTCATTTCGGTACGCCTCTCCCGTTGTTTAAGATCTGATCTCTTTCATTATAATACGCTTAATAATTGAAGCTGTTGCGCTTGATGCCAAGCCATCAACTGACGGCGGCCGTTGCCCCGGCCGGAGCTCCCGCATACAGGCTGTCCTGGACTTCCAGCAATCCTGGTGTCGTATCCAATCGATCAGACGGGGAAGTTGACAGCGGTAAGCCAAGGGACTGCCGAGATCAAGGTGAACACGTGGTATGGCCGGTTTGAGGATACAGTGCTCGTAAACGTGGAATAGGGAGTTCCGCTATAGGTCAATTTGACGAACAAAAGATTCGTTTGTTACAATCTCCTAATCAATCGGGAAAAGGATGAGAACGATGGTGCGTCGTTTGAAACGGTATAAGAATGTGGCTACTGGATTAAGCTTCTAAGTAAAAAAAGATTTTCATTACTTAGAAGCGAGGGAAACAAAATGAAACAGCATCGGTTTAACCACTGGTCGGAAATCAAGTATCTGAAGGATATGGTCACCAACCCCATGATCGAGGTAGGGGAATACTCCTATTACTCGGGTTATTACGATAATCATGATTTTGAGGATGGATGCGTCAGATACTTATGGGGAGATGAGAAATCCAGAACGTTATTTAACCCCATTGAAGACCATGGTTGGCATTTGGATAAATTGATCATAGGGAATTACGTCTGTCTGGCAAGTGGTGTAATTATTCTAATGGGCGGCAATCACAATCATCGTCCTGACTGGATCACCGTGTATCCGTTTGCAGAGCAGATTGAATCTTCTTATGAACCCAAAGGGGATACGGTCATCGAAAGTGATGCCTGGATCGGCATGAATGCAATGATCATGCCAGGTGTGAAGATAGGCGAAGGCGCCATTGTTGCAGCCGGATCGGTTGTTGCAAAAGATGTCCCGCCCTATACGATAGTAGGCGGCAACCCGGCCAAAGAGATCAAGAAGCGGTTTACGGACAGTGAAGTCGAAATGTTAAAGGAAATGCGTTGGTTCGATTGGAAACGGGAGCAGGTTGAACGCGCCAGTCCGATCTTGTCGAGCTCTTCGATTAGCCAGCTTTATGAGTTTTATCTGAGGGAAGTACTGCCAAGTAATCCCCGCATGAAATAAAAACGAATAAGTTTAACGAGCAAAAGTCCCTTCTGGATAGCAAATTCAGAGGGGGCTTTTTTAACATTAAAAAAAACCGCCGGCTCCCTTTGCCATGTCACAATAGTACCGGAAATGGCACGCCCTTCCTCTGTCGTCGGGCGACAACCGCTTTTACAATTAGGACGATGCCTTTTCAAACTGATAGACAAGCTTTGAATTTGGTACCGGTAACCGGAGAGTAGACACAGCACACGGACAAACGCGTATGCAGGTATCGTAAAGCGCGGTCCGGAAGGAGAGCAGCCAGAATGAACATATCGAACATGACGCTGGAGCAAAAGGTAGGCCAGTTGTTCGCATTAACAAGCAAAGGCACGACCGTATCGCCGGAGACCCGGCAGCTCGTGGCGGAGAAGAAGCTGGGCGGCGTGTTTCTGAATATCGACAGCCTGCAGGACCCGGAGCAGGTGAAGCGGCTGACGGACGATTTGCAGCGGGAGGCGCTGACGAACGGCGCCGGCATTCCGCTGTTCATCTCGGCCGATTTTGTCGCGGGCGCGGGCTGCAAACTGAAGGGCGGAGCGGTTCATTTCCCCAAAAACCGGGCGATCGGAGCGGCGGGCGACGAGCGGCTCGCCTACGAATCCGGGCGTGTCACGGCGGAAGAATCGCTGGCGATGGGCGTTAATTTCAACTACAGCCCCGTAACGGACATTAATAACAACCCGGACAACCCGGTGATCGGTACGCATTCGTTCGGCGATGATCCGGAGTCCGTCTCTCTGCTCGCGAACGCCGTCATCCGGGGGTACCAGGATCACGGACTGATTGCGACGGCCAAACATTTTCCCGGTCACGGCGATACGAATATCGATTCGCACTACGACCTGCCTGTGCTGACGTTCGATCGCGAGCGGCTGGAGAAGTTCGAGCTGGAGCCGTTCCGCCGGGCGATCGCAGCGGGCGTGGAGGCGATTATGATCGGCCATATCTCGGTGCCGGCGCTGGACTCTACGGGGCTGCCCGCATCGCTCTCTTACGAGATGACGACCCGACTGCTGCGCGAGGAGCTCGGCTTTCAAGGGCTGATCGTGACCGACGGCTTGTCGATGAAAGGAATTACGAACCGTTATTCGATGGAGGAGGCTTGCGTCCGGGCGCTCCATGCGGGAGCGGACATCCTGCTGGGCACGGCGCGCAGTCACGAAGAGGCGCTCTCGATGGTGGAGACGGTGATTGCTGCCGTAACCGGCGGGGACATCTCCGAAGCGCGGATCGACGAGTCGGTAGCGCGGATTCTCGCCGTGAAGGAAAAGTACGGCCTGACGCGCGAACGGTTCGCAGAGGCATCGTTATCTGCGGCCGACTTGTCCCGGCTCGATTCCGAGCCGTCCCGGCGCGTCAGCAGGGAGATCGCGGAGCTGGCGCTTGCCCCTCTCCACGGCATGACAGCACTGCCCGCTGATGGACAGACTTGGACGCTCATTCGTGACACCAAAGCGGAACGATTCGCCGCCAGGCTGAAGGAAGAATTGAGCGAACGTATCGCCGAAGAAGTCACGATCCCCTCTTACCTGGAGCTGGGAGAGGCGCTGGACCGGATCGGGGGAGGCAGCCGTATTATCGTGGCCGTATGCCACAATAAACCGATCGATCAGGCTTATCTGGCACAGATGAACGAGCGGCTCCGCCAGCGCGGCGGCAGCGGCGTCCGCTGGGTGCATTTCGGCTCCAACTACGATGCGGACCATCTGCCCGATGTGCCGGTACTGCTCGCCTACGATCATGCCCCCTCGCTTCAGGAAGTCGCCGTCAGCCGGCTTCTCGGAACTTGATACCCGCTTGTACCCGGACTTCTGAGGCTGTATTTCAGTCACAGAAGTCCTGTCATTTCAACACAATTCCTCTAGTGAAAAGGTCCGCCCGCCTGCCACAATAAAGACATAGCCAAGTGGCGCCATCAATTATGTGGAAAGGTGTAACCTCGATGAAAACTGCAACCCGCGACAACTGGCGGAAGCATCTGCGGACGGAATGGCTGTTGTACGTGTTCCTGTTTCCGGGATTGCTTTATTTTATCCTCTTCAAATACGTGCCGATGTACGGCGTGCTGATCGCTTTTCAAGATTACAGCCCGTTTCTCGGCATGAGCGGCAGCGAGTTTGTCGGCTTGAAGCATTTCGAACGTTTTTTTGCCGACGACGAGTTTCTGACCGTATTCCGCAATACGCTGCTGATCAGCGTATACAAGCTTGTATGGGGCTTTCCCGTTCCGATTCTGATCGCGCTAATGCTCAACGAGGTGCGAATCTCCTGGTTTAAACGGACGGCCCAGACCTTGTTTTACATCCCGCACTTTTTCTCCTGGGTTATTTTCGGCGGTATCGTCATTAACGTGCTGTCGGGTACGGGCATCATCAACACGGTTCTCGTCTTCTTGGGCTTCGAGCCGGTGTTGTTTCTGGGAGAGAAGGCGTACTTCCGGAGCATTCTGATCATCACCGACATTTTGAAGGAATCCGGATGGGCTTCGATCATTTACCTCGCGGCGATCACCGGGGTGGACCCGTCGCTGTATGAGGCGGCCCGAATCGACGGGGCGAAGAAGCGCCATGAAATCTGGCATATTACGCTGCCGAGCATCCGCAGTACGATTCTGATTTTGCTGGTGCTTCAACTGGGCAACATCCTTGAGCTTGGCGTCCAGCAAATCTTCATGTTGTACAATCCGCTCGTCTACGAGGTAAGCGATATTATCGATACGTACGTGTACCGCGTCGGCTTGACCGAGCAGAAGTTCAGCTTCGCGACTGCTGTCGGGCTGTTCCAATCCGTCGTCGGACTGGTGCTCATACTGATCGCCAACCGGATTGCGAAGCGTTACGGGGGAGGGGTGTGGTAATGAACCGTTCTTGGTCGGAAAAACTCGGAAGTGCACTGAACTATACGCTGCTGGCCGGCTTCGGGCTGCTCACGCTGTTCCCGTTCCTGCATGTCCTGGCCCAATCGCTGAGCAGTCCGCATGCGGTCTCCTCCAATCAGGTGACGATTTATCCGATTGATTTTCAATTGGAGGCTTACAAGCTGCTTCTGCAAGACAGCGCGTTTTACAAATCGTTCGGCATATCGGTCATGCGGACGGTATTCGGTACGGCGATCAACATGATCCTGACGTGCCTGATGGCCTATGCCGTCTCGCGCCGGACGCTCAAAGGACGCAGTGCCATTATGGCGATGGTCGTATTCACGATGCTGTTCAGCGGCGGCATGATCCCGAGCTTTCTGCTTCTGAAAGAGCTGAGCATGCTCAATACGTTCTGGTCGCTAATTCTGCCTTCCGCAGTTAGCGCCTTTAACCTGATTCTGATGAAAAACTTTTTCGAATCGATCCCGGAAAGTCTCGAGGAATCCGCCAAAATCGACGGTGCCGGCCACTGGACGATCCTGACGCGGCTGTTCATTCCGCTGTCGCTGCCGGCCATTGCGACGCTGACGCTGTTTTACGCGGTGATGCACTGGAACAGCTACTTCGATGCGGTTATGTATATAAGCAACGCCGACTTGAACCCGCTGCAGGTGTATTTGCGGAACCTGATCGTCCAGAACGAATCGAATATCGAGCTTACGAACAACATGGGGCTGTTCCTCGTCGCTCCGGAAACGTTAAAGGCGGCGACAATTATGGCAAGCGTATTGCCGATGATCATTCTGTACCCGTTTCTGCAAAAGTTTTTCGTGAAAGGAGTGATGCTCGGAGCGGTGAAGGAATAAGGGCTCCGCAGCCGCTTTCGTCAGAAGGGAAGAGAACCAAGGCAAGAAGAGTTATACTAACAAAGACAAGAAAAGGGAGGCACCTTTCAACATGAAGCTGAGAAAAACACTTGTCGTCCATTCCTTGCTGGCCACAGTGCTGGCAGCGGGCTGCTCCTCCGGTCAAACGGGGCAAACGGGCAGCGCCGGCGGAGCGGATTCGAAGGCGAAGGAGCCGGAGAAAGCGCCTGTCGTGAAAGTATTTATGTCCGGGGGCTTGAAATTTCCGGACGGCCAGACGATCAATGAAAATCCTTGGACGGCGATGCTGGAGAAGGAAACGAACGTTGACCTCGAGATCGAATACGGCCCGGCCACTCCGGAAGATTTTATAAGCAAGCTGAACCTGAAGTTCGCTTCCGGCGACATCCCCGATTTCTTCGTCCTTCCGGCGACGAGCCAATCTTGGCTAATGGACAATGCGAAGCAGGGTGCGCTGATGGATCTCGGCGACAAAGTGAAAAATTACAAAAACTTGTCGAACGCCGTATTCCCCGACGCGTGGGAAGCCGCCAAATACAACGGCAAAATCTATGCCGTGCCTGTACTGAACGACGGGAACCTCGGAACGAACAACTTCTATGTGCGCAAAGACTGGCTCGACAAGCTGAAGCTGGACGTGCCGAAGACGCTCGACGACCTTCACAACGTCGCCAAAGCGTTCAAAGAGCAGGACCCGGACGGCAACGGCAAACTGGATACGTACGGCTTTATCGGCTACGATAATTTGAAAGGCTGGTCGGGCTTGTTCGGAGCCTTCGGTGTCATCCCGGACGAGTGGATCATCAAGGACGGCAAAATCGTCCAAGCGGACATCCAGCCCGAGATGAAGGACGCGCTCGCTTACATCCGCAAGCTGCACGCCGACAAGCTGCTCGATAACGAATGGCCGCTGACCAAAGTGAAGGCGTACACGGAGAAGGTCAGCAACAACAAGGTCGGGCTGTACGAAGGAAACTGGGCGGCAGCGCGCAACGAGATCAATACGAGCAAAACGAACGACCCTGCGGCAAACTGGATCGCCATCGATCCGCCGACCGGCCCTACCGGCAAAAAAGGCGTGTTCGGAGACCCGGCCTACAAGTCGTTCGCCGTCATTACGAGCAAAGCGAAACATCCGGAAGCGATC
Source organism: Paenibacillus sp. MAH-35 (assembly GCF_058135425.1). NCBI lineage: Bacteria > Bacillati > Bacillota > Bacilli > Caryophanales > Paenibacillaceae > Paenibacillus > Paenibacillus sp. MAH-35. Next base: position 32,477 of record NZ_JBYUPU010000044.1, on the reverse strand, counting down.
CTGAACATGCTCGACTGGCTGTCCGTTCAGGACAATATCGACAAGTTCGTGTTCGGCTTCGGCGAGTACGGCGAAAACTTCATGTATACGAAAAAAGACGGCAAGCTGGCGCTGAACTTCGAAAACCACAACAAGTACGGTTACCGCCAGCAGCTGATGTTCATGCAGCCGAAGGAACTCAATTCCGGTAAGATGGAGTCGCTCGGCGCCGATTTCAAGCTCGTCGACAATATCAACCTGTCGGTTAAAAACGCGATTCGCGACCAGTTCACCGGTTCGCCTACCCCGGGGATGATCGAGAATTTGAGCAGCCTGCGCAAGCTGCGCGACGAAACGTTCGTGAAAATCATTATCGGCGAGCTGCCGCTCGAAGCGTTCGACAAGTTTGTCACCGATTACAAAGCTAAAGGCGGAGACAAAATATTAAAGGAAGTTGAAGAGTGGTACGCCAAAAAAGGTAAGTAAGAGCATCGGGATGAAGGGTGCAGGCATGTCCCTGTAAACGGAGCGCCTCTTCGGACGCTAACGGCTTGCTCTGTTATCCTGCCTCCTATGATACAATTGGTGAAGATATAGTCAAGAAACTCAGAAAACGGGCATAACGCCCAGCAGAAGCGGTGATCGTCGTGAATCGAAGCAAGCTCGCCATCTCCCGAAAACGCACTATTAAATCGACACTTCTTATGTTCGCGGTCGGCAGCCTGGCGGTATTTGCGGTGGTCACTTTCCTGTTGATTTTATGGTTTCAAAACGTGCTGGAACAGAAAATCCGCACTTCGGCGGAGCAGGCGCTCGGAACGGCGATTTCCGGCATCGAGATGTATATGGAGAATACGGTCAAGCTGTCGGAATCGATCGCAGCAAGCGACAATCTGCTGAAGCAGCTGGGCCGGTATCCCGACTTCCGTTCGCCTGACGCGGTATGGCCGCTGCTCGAGGTGATGGGCGACCTGAAGTCGTTTTCCGTGGTGAACCAATATATCGATTCCGTCGGAATCTATAACGAAACGTCGAACAAAATGCTGACCACCAAGGACGGCATTTATTCGGCGTCTTCTGCATCCGATCCCGGCGCCAAGCCGGACTGGCTGCAAGGCGTGAAGGACTATAAAGGAACGCCGCTGATCGGGGCCGATCTGATCGCCTCGGCGCCTTCCTATGCAGAGAGCCACAGCGGCCTTGTCAGTGTGGCCCGGCTGCTGCGTGCGTCCGACGGCGGCGGAGCCAACGTGCTTCTCGTTAATACGGAGAAATCGATCTTCGAGATGCTGGTCGGCGACAGCCCGCTGTGGAAGGGAACCGGCATCCTGATCTATGACGGAGGCGGGAACGTGATCTGGAGCAAGGGTGACCCGGATTTTCAACATGCGGCGGCGGGCCGGATAGTACCCGAACAGCCGCAAGACGGGCATGGCGGGGAAGCGTGGCGCTTTCCGGCTTCCGAATATGCGCCGGTCGCACTGGGGGATCGTGAGTACCGGTTCGTCCAGAAACAGTCTGAGCTGACGGGCTGGAAGGTGGCCATGTGCATTCCGGAAGAGGAGATCATGGGCGAGATCCGGCGGATGAAGCTGCTGCTGTACGCGGTGCTCGCCGTATTGGTGCTGCTTTCTTTTGCACTGTTCACGCTGCTGTATATGCAGATTTCGACTCCGATCCGCCAACTGATGGCCGGCATCCGGCGCGTCGAGAGCGGGGCGGCGTTCGTCCCGGTGCCCATATCGAGGATGGACGAATTCGGTTATTTGCAGAAACGGTTTAACGATATGGTCGTCAATGAGCAGCAGATGCGCCAAGCGATGTTCGAGCAGGAGCTGCGCGGCAAGGACGTGGAGCTCAAGCTGCTGCAATCGCAGATGAATCCGCACTTTCTGTACAATACGCTGGATTCGATCTACTGGGCGGCCGAGCGTTCGGACAATAACGAGATCAGCGACATGGTGCTCGATTTGTCGCGGTTTTTTCGGCTGAGCTTAAGCAGGGGCAAGGAGTTCGTTACCGTTCGCGAGACGATCGACCATCTGAAGACGTATATCCGGATTCAGCAGTTCCGGCATAAAGGCAAGTTCGAAGTGGAATGGGACATCGATGGTACGCTGCATGAGGTGAAGATCATTAAGCTGATGCTGCAGCCTGTTGTGGAAAATGCGATCGTTCACGGTCTGGAAGCTTTGGCTGACGCCTGCCGGCTTCGGGTGAGGACGGTTCGGGACGGGCCGTGGATCTTGTTCGAGGTGACGGACTCGGGTATCGGCATTCCGGCTCCCCGGCTTAAGGAGCTGCTGGAGGCCGTGCGCGACGAACGGCCCGAGGGCGGGAAGACGTACGGGCTGCGCAATTTGTATCAGCGGCTGCGGCTCATATATGGCGAAGAAGATATGCGATTCGAGATGACGAGCGAACCGTTCGGCGGGACGACCGTGTCGATCCGGATCGCCGAGTCCAGATTGGAGGGGGGCCGCCATGAAGATGAAGGTGATGATCGTCGAGGATGAGCCTAGAGTACGGGAAGGGCTGTCGGAGGCGATCGACTGGAACGAACACGGGATGGAGCTGGTCGGGACGGCCGAGAACGGTCTCGACGGGCTTGAGGCGTTTCGCCGTTATCGGCCCGACCTGGTGCTTGCCGACGTGCGGATGCCTGTCATGGACGGCCTGCAGATGGCGGAGCAGATTGTGGAGGAGCAGCCGGAGACGCTGCTGATCGTGCTTACCGGTTATGACGAGTTCGAATACGCGCAGAAAGCGATCCGGCTCGGCGTCCGCAATTATTTGCTCAAGCCGATCGGCAAGCGGCAACTGCTCGAAGAGCTGCAAAGCGCGAGGGACGATTGGCGCGAAGCTCTGGAACGCAAGCACGACACCGAGGCGATACGCCGCAGCATGGAACGGCAGCTGCCCGTCCTCCGCTCGGCTTTTATGGAAGACTGGTTGAACGGGGAAGGGAAGAGAACCGGGCCGATCGGCGAGAAAATCGCCTTCTTCGATCTGCCTCTCGACGATACGGGACTTGCGGCGGTGGCGGTGTTCGAGCTCGACCGGACCGAGTCTCCCGCTGACGATCCGCTGCTGCAATTCGCCATGCACAATATCGTCTCCGAGCAGTTGGGAGGCTGCGGCATCTCGCATCTGCGGGGCAACGGACAGACGGTCGTCATCTATCAGTCGGTCACCGCCAAAGACAGCTTGAGCGAACTGCTTTTATGGGTGGAGCGCGCCAAGCGGGAAGCGGCACGGTATCTGAAAGTATCGATTACGGTCGGTGTCGGCAGCCGGGTGGTGCCGCTGGCGGAAGTGCCGGCTGTGTTCACGGAAGCCCAGCAGGCGCTGCGGCTGAAGCTGTCGGTCGGAGCGGGACTCGTCCTGTACGAGGATCTGGTGTTGCCTCCGTCCGGACACTTGCCGCTGCTGACCGACTCCGATCAGACGCTGATCGTTCATTGCGTCGAGCTGAACGACGAAGCGGAGCTGGAGCGCGTGATCAGCCAGTTTTTCGACAGCGCCAAACGTCTCGATCCTCCTCATAAATATCCCGAGGAGCTGTTTTTCCCGTTTGCGGGACTGTTCGTGTCGCTCGTGCACCGGTTGGGCCGAGGCGTGAGGAGCGTGCTGGACGAGGAAGACTACAAGCTGTTCCGTTACCCGGAGCAGTTCCGCTCGCTGGATGAGATGGGCCGCTGGTGGTGCGACCGGTTTATCCGGATCAGCCTGCAGTTCGACCATTACCGGAAGGCGCGCAAGGTCAAGCTGATGGAGGCGGTCATGACTTATGTCGAGGAGCATATCTTCGACAAAATCACGCGCGAGGATGCGGCGGAACATATCCGCATCAACTCCTCCTACTTAAGCAGGCTGTTTCGCGAAGTAACCGGAGAGGCGTTCTCCGATTTCGTGCTCCGCAAAAAGATGGAAAAGGCGATGAGTCTGCTTCAGGAGGAACAGGCGCTTGTGTACGAGGTGGCGGACCGGCTCGGGTATAAGGACCCGAGCTACTTCTCACGGGTGTTCAAGAAATATACGGGACGCAGTCCGTCCGATTTTGCCTGATAGATCGTTGCCGATCGCGGCTGCTCCTTTTTCCGCGCCTTCCCTTTCCTTACAAAAAAGGATATGCAGATTGCGGGATAATTGCATGTTCTCCACCCCGGCGGCTATCGTATGATGATTACGAATAGAGGATGTGCAAAGGGGAAAAGGGAGGGGTAAGATGAACAAGAAGATAGGGGTAAAAAACTGTATGGTTCCGGTTTCCGCCGCCGTTCTGCTGCTTCTCCTCGCCGCGTGCGGGGCTGAGAAACAGCAGACGACGGCGGAGGGACCGTCCGGTACGACGCCGGTGAAGAAGGACCCGGTCAAGCTCGTCTTTTATTCGACGGCAGGCTGGACGCAGGAAGCTTTCAACGAACGGTTCGGCGATACGATGAGGAAGAAGTTTCCGGGGTATGAGATCGAATACGTCGCCTCGGGCAAAGGGATGGAGTTTCCGGATATGCTTTCCGCGGGAGCGCAGATCGACGTCTACTGGCAGGCGGTGGACAATACGATTCCTCATCTGCTCCAATACAAACTGGAATACGATATGACGGAGCTGATTAAGAAATACGGCGTCAATTTGAACCAACTGGAGCCCTCCTCTGTAGAAGCGGCGAGGTCGATGTCAAACGGGAAAATGTATGCGCTACCAATCGTGAATAATGCGGCCGCCCTATACTACAACAAAGATTTGTTCGACAAGTTCGGCGTACCGTATCTGAAAGACGGAGTGACCTGGGACGAAGTGATCGGGGTGGCCAAGCGCATGCGCAGGACGGATGGAGGGCTTGAATATTACGGCATCGGAAGCGATGTTCAGCCGCATCTGAATTTGAGCTCCTTATCGATCCCGTACGTCGATCCAAAGACGGAGAAGCCGACCATTCTGACGAACGGCGGCTGGAGCACGATCTTTAACCAGCTTATTGAGATGAAGAAGACGACGGACTACAAGTCGCTTAATGCGAGCAACTTCGTTCAGGAGAAAAACTTGGCGATGGTTGACGGGCTGGCCAACGCGTTTCTGAACTTCGATATGACAACGCTTAATTGGGATCTGGTCAGCTATCCCTCCTACAAGTCCGCGCCCGGAATTGCCTCACAGCCGCTGCCTACGATGTTCGGCATTACCTCGATCAGCAAGCATAAGGAAGCCGCTGCCGAAGTTCTCGCCTATATGCTGTCCGAGGAGGTGCAGAAGTCGTTGTCCGAGCGGGCGATCATTCCGGTGCTGCAAAGCGACGTAGTTATGAAAGCGTTTGCAAAAAACAGCAAATACAAAGATAAAAACTTTCAGGCCATTCTTGGCAAAAAGTTCGCGCCGATTACACCGAAAGTTACGTACGAAGCCAAGGCCCGGTCCATCTACGGCAAATATGTCCCGGATCTTGCCAAAGGCACGATCGATCTGAACACCGCCTTCCGGCAAATCGACGAGGAGATGGTCAAATTGATCGCGGAGGAGAAAGCGAAGTAGCCGGCCCGATAACGGTGGAGCGAAACCGGAAACGCCCCTTCAGAGCGAAAAATGAAAAGCGAAAAGCCTTCACCCTTTTAGTGGGGATGAAGGCTTCTTTTTGCTGCAAGCGATAAGATCAGGGCCGAATCAGGCCAGGCTGTGTTTACGGATGGCGGGCGGAACGTCGAGCAGCTTGTTCAACTGCAGGAAAGCGCGCTTCGGCTTCACGAGAATATCGATGATGTTGAACGACCACTCGGTGATGGCCGGAATATGAATGGCATTAATGCCGGTCTCCAGCGCCGGAACGACATCGGTACGGATCGAATTGCCGATCATCCATGTCGCATTGCGGTCGAACTTGCTCCGGGTCAAAATCGATTCGAGCACTTCCGTCGTTTTATGGGGAGAGATAAACAACCGGTCGCCGAAGAAAGCGTCCAGTCCCATTCTACTCACCTTGCCTTGCTGGATCGAAGGTTCACCGCCTGTATATAGAAACAGCTCGTGCCCTGCGTGCTGGAGCTTCTCCAGCGTCTCCGTCATGTCCGGGTAAGGCTCGATCTCGGGAAATTCGTATACGCTATTGCCCAGCTCATACAGCCTTTTCCGTTCTTCTGCGCTGGGCTTCCGCCCGGTTTGGGCTGAGAAGTAGTCGTACGTCTCCAGAAACGACTGGGGAAAATGACCGGCGGCAAACCCGAGCTTGTGTACGCCGGCAATATCGAACTCGGACTGCTTGCGGCGCACCTCGTCTTCGGTCAGCCGATACCCATTGAACCATATCGTCATCAGATCGGCGAATTGGATCAGCACCGCGTCGAAATATTTGTTGCAATGAATCAGCGTATCGTCCAGATCGAACAGAATCGTTTGTTTGGGCATGCCGCATTCGCCTCCTTGTACGGATGAAATTCTTTTAGCGGGTACCCTCTATTGTAACACGATTTGCGGGGCATCCTAAAAAGGTTTCGTAAATCTTGCAACAGGAAGAAGGTGGAGCTAGCATGAGCATAACGAACAAAGCACATTCCGGCCGGTGGAAAGCGCGGCTTGGCACAAGCGGGCTGACCGCGGCGGTCCTGCTTCTGACCGTAACGGCGACCGGCTGCCAGCAGACGAATTACCGGATGAAAGAGCAGCAAAACCCGAATCAGGACACCCGGGGCATCCGGGATGAGCGTTACCTGGAGGACCGGGTGAATACGAACCTTCCGCAAGGCGGTACGACTCCGCAGGACGTATACGATCGGCAGCAAAACATTCGCCCCGGCGACGCAAACGGCGGCAATCCGCCGACCGTGGAAGGGGACAACATCATCGAGCCGGGCTCGATGAAGCAGATTTATCGCTAGGCGCGATCGTTATCGAGCAGCGCCGGGAGGGGCTGTACCCGAAAGGTTCGCATGACATGGAAGTGGAGCGTTCCAATTACCAAACGAAGGCTCTCAGTATGGTCTTAGCGGGATTGTGCCATCCGTACCGTACGGCAGCGCGCCTGATTGATCCCGGGTACCGACAGGAAAACCCCCGGTGCTCTGCCCAAGCAGAGTTCCGGGGGTTCGTTATAAGTGCTGCGTAGTTGATCCTCGATCTTCCAAAATTATTCCGTCGCTACCGACTGATCGGCCTGCATGCCGACCGGCGAGATGCGGACGAAGTTCGCGTCCAGGTCGCCCAGCAGCGCTTCGATACGGGCGGCCGCTTCCGTCTGTCCGGAAGCTTGCAGCTCGTCACGGTAAGCGCCGAGCAGCCCGGTCAGATCGGCGCGGCTTTGCGTGCCGAGCGGCTGAATGCTGACCTTCGCGCCTTTGGCGATGCGTCGCTCGATCGCTTGCGTATCGAGGCCCATCTCCGGCACGAGGCGCTGGTAGATGACGCCGCCGGTCATCCCTGCACAGATCCATGGACCCGGATCGCCCATCACGACGGCACGGCCGTTCGTCATATACTCGAACGCGAAGCCTTTCAAGTTCGCACGGCTCGCGATCGAACCGAGCGCGTCTTGAAGCGGCTGGGTCACTTCGCCGCCGAAGATGACGTCGGCGCCCGACAGCCGGATGCAGGCACGGGAGTCCGCGCCGCCCTGTACGATAAACAATCCTTTCTGCGCGCCGTAGCAGAACGATTTGCCGACAGAGCCGTCGATCCGCACTCCATTTTTGCCAGGTGCTTTCAGGATGGCGACTTTGCCGCCGAACGACATTTTGCCGACGCCGTCCTCGGCTCCGCCGTGTACGGTAATGTTCACGCCGCGGGCGTTGAAGGCGGCGAGGCCGTTGCCCGGCACCGAGCCGTCAGCGAGCGTAAGCGAGACTTCCGGCAGGCTGTCGTAGCTGCCGTCGAACCGGTCGCGGACGCGATGGCTGGAGAAGCGGCTGCCGATAATACGCGATTCCGCGTCGATTTTCGACCATCTGCGCTCCACGGCCCGGTCGAACGCGAGTACGTCCGGATAAAACTCTTGGCCTTCCGCGCCTGCGGCAATCCGGATATCGGACGATACGGCCGCAGCCGCTTCCGCCTGAGCGTCAGCCGCTTGCAGGAACGACAGCGGAGCCGGACGAAGCAGGTCGGACAGATCGATCCGGTCCAGATGGTCGACCTGCTTCAGCAGGTCGGAGCGCCCTACGAGCTCCTGCAGAGTGGTGTAGCCGAGCTTCGCCACGATCTCGCGAATCTCGTCGCCGAACTGGCCGAACAGACGAACGAGCGAATCGACGGCCAGATCGAACTGGCGAGGCACGAAGCGGCGAAGTCCTTTTTCCTCGGCTTCCTCCATATGATCGATTTGGGTGGCGATCCCGACATGGCACGTATCGAGATGACAGCCGCGGCAGGTTGTACAGCCGATAGCGAGCATCGCGATCGTTCCGAAGCCGACCCGGTTCGCGCCGAGCAGCACCTGCTTCACGACGTCAGAACCGGACTTCATGCCGCCGTCGGACCACAGCTCCACTTTGTGGCGGAGGCCCGCTTCGATCAGGGCGACGTGAGCGAGCTTCGTCCCGATCTCGGTAGGCAGCCCGACATGCGTCAGCGAGTGAATCCGGGCTGCGCCCGTTCCGCCGTCGAAGCCGGACAACGTGATCACGTCCGCGCCGGCTTTGGCGACGCCTACGGCAATCGTGCCGATTCCCGGAACGATCGGTACTTTGACGATAATTTGCGCCTTGCGGCCGCTTGCTTCCTTCAGCTCGGAGATCAGCTGCGCCAGATCCTCGATCGAATAAATGTCATGGTTGTTCGATGGCGAGATCAGGTCGGAGCCGATCGTCGCATTACGGGCTGCGGCGATTTTGGCGGTAACCTTGGAACCCGGCAGATGGCCGCCTTCGCCCGGCTTCGCGCCTTGGCCGATCTTGATCTCGAGGAACGCCACGGCGTTAGCCAGCTCGACGTTGACGCCGAAACGTCCGGACGCGACCTGGGCTCCGCGGGTCCGCTTGTAGCGGCCGAGCATGTCTTTGATCTCTCCGCCTTCGCCGTTCATCGTCACCATGTTGAGGCGCTCGCCGGCTTCCGCATAAGCGCGGAACGCCGTTTCGTTCTGCGAACCGAACGACATGGAGGAGATGAGCATCGGCAGACTGTGCTTGCCGACCGAGATATCGACTTCGGACGGATCGACCGGCTTGCGTCCCGACTTTTCATAATCGAATTCGGCGACATGACGGATCGAGATCGGATTTTTCTTCTCTTCCTCGTACAGTTTGTCGCGGTATTCGCTGTAAGGCGCTTCGCCCGATGCGGCGTCGCCGAGCGCTTTCCACATCCGCTGGAAGAAACGGAAATTTTTCGCCGCTTTCGCCTTCGGATTGTGATAATCCGTCCAGCGAGCTTCGGCTTCCTTCTCCAGCTCGGCATAGCCGGTGCCCGCTTGTTCGCTGCCTAAATAATTAACGATATCAAGCACTTCCGCCAGCTCCGGCTTTAATCCGATCGAGGAGAAGAAGCGGGTATAACCGCGCAGCTCGTGCGTTCCGATCGTGGAGATCACTTTCTCCAGCCCTTTTTGAAGAGTCAGCAGCACTTTGCGGGCTGCAGCGGCGCCGTCTTTGACAGCGGCCGTCTCGAACAGGATGTAAGGAGAGACGATTTCCGCGCCCAGACCGCAGGCCAGCGCAATATCGTGCAGATTGCGGATGGAAGCGGAACGGACCGCAATCGAAGCGCGGCGGCGCAAGTTGTCGCCGGACCCGAGCTTGACGGCGCGCAGCGCAACATCGATCTTGGAGATGGCCAGATGCGGGTCCATCCACAGGTTGTCGTCCTGATGCACGGCCGCGTCGTCGAGCAGCACGAGAACCGCGCCGTTTCGGACGGCGTCGACAGCATCCAGTGCAAGCTGGTTCAGAGCGCCCTGAAGCGACGATCCGCGCTTGAACGACAGCGATAAGCCCGCCACCGCGTGTTCGCCCTGTTTCCGGCATTCCGCGATAATTTGCTCCAGCGACATATGGCCGATCTCTTCCAGCGACCCGATCCCGTTCTCGCCTTCGAGCACCATCGGCGCCATAATCTCGAACCGTGTCTCGCTGCCCGGCTGCCCGTAGACGGAAGGACGGCGTCCGATGATAACGCGGGTGGAGAAATGCTCCTGCTCGCGGTCGCGGTCGATTGCCGGATTCGTGACGACGGCTACGCTCTCTTTAATAAAATCGGGAATGTTCTGACGTTCCCAATGAATGGCCGCGTGCGGAGCGTCGTGTCCGAGCGAACGGATCGGCTCGGCGCCCGTCTGCGCCATCGATTCGATCATCTGGATGCCGTCGCGGTCCCAGCCGAACGCGCTGTACACATTATCGGTGGCGGCAACTTTAGGGAACCGCTCGACAGCTGCATCCGTCTTGCCGAAAGACAAGTGGCCGCCCATTCCTTGCAGGTTGATGCGCGACTTCGTCCGTTCCAGCACGAGGCTTTGCAGCTCGCCGTAAGGGACGACGCGAACCGGATGTCCAGGGGTCAGCACGACGCCGATTTTCTCTCCCGGGGCGGTAGGCTTTGGCTCGGCGACCATTTCGTCAACCGTGATGATGCCTTGCTCGGAGGAGAAATAAAGCGACGTCTCGCTTTCGACCATCCAGACCGGACGGAGCCCGAGAGCGTCTACGCTGAATACGCACTCGTTGCCGTAGCGCGATACGATGCCTGCCGGTCCTTGAGCATAATGGCCCCAGATCTGGCGATAATACATATACAAGTCTTGCAATTCCGGACGGAACAGCTTGATTTCATTATGAATCGGAGGGAAGACAAGCTCCATCGCTTCGAACAGGCTCATCCCGAACCGGTGAATAAACGTCTCGATCACCCGGTTCATATCCTGCGAATCGCTTCCGCCGTCGACGAGCGGTACGCCGATCATGTCGGCTTCGTAGCGCATTTTTTTCACCGTATTGATCTCGCCGTTATGGCCGAGCAGGGAGAAGGGCTGGACCCGGAAAAAGCTCGACAGCGTGTTCGTCGAATACCGGTTGTGACCGATCGTCACTTGAGCCGCGAACAACGGATCTTGCGTGTCCTTGAAATATTTGGGCAAAATGCTCGCTGCGCCCATCACTTTGTAAGCGGCCGTCACATTGCTGAGCGAAGCTACGTGCACCGTGAAGCGGTCTTCGATCGCCGCATGCAGCTCGAACAGGTGATCGGCTGCCACTACGCCTTCTTGCTCGCACAGCGCGGCTACCTGCCAGAAGCACGGCTCGTCGAGACGTCCGCTCCGGCCCAGCACGCTGCTGTCCGTCTGCGCCTCTTGTTCGATCAGAATCCGAATGCCGCGCTCCGCGAACATCGAACGGATCGTCTCTTGAATGTCCGCTACGGATTGATCCAGCTTGCGCGGAATGAAGATATGCGCGATCGAGAAGTTCGGGTCTTCGGCCAATTGTCCGGACAAGCCGGCGTCTTCCAGACGTTTCGCCCAGAGCGCCCGCGGGATATCGGTCAAAATGCCGCAGCCGTCGCCTTCGCCGTCGATAAACCCGGAGCGGTGCTCCATCTTGACGAGCGCGTCGATCGTTTTCTGAATATTGTCACGAGACGGGTAGCCGTCTTTTTCGATAATACAAATAATGCCGCAGCTGTCGTGCTCGGTCGTTAACAGGTCCTGAAAACGACCCTCGTTGATCATGGATGTATGCATAGTATAATTTCAGCCGGTACTTCGAGGGAGCCTAAAAAAACCTTCACCGGCCTACTGACCTCCTTAATTGGGTTAAAGAACCTCGCCAGACGACAAAGAAACGTACGCTTCTTCGGTTACGTCATGTCCTAAGTCCTGTTGTGCATCAGTCACTGCTGTCGTGTCGGATTATAGGTCGCCGGTTTTCGGTTAAGGGGTTGTAGGTTTTTAATGGGTTTAAGGTTTTGGTTTTTGGTTTTTGGTTTCAGATGGAATAAAGGTTGGTTTATGGGATTAAATGGGTTTTTGATTTAGAGTTATTGGTTTAAGGTTTTAGGTTTTTGGTTTAGGTTTATGGGTTTTGGTTTTTGGTTTTGGTTTTTGGTTTTGGTTTTTGGTTTAGAGTTTTTGTTTGGGTTATAGGTTATTGGTTTTTGGTTTCAATGGTTTAGGTTGTATTAGTTTATAAATGGGTAACAGGTGTTGTGACAAACAGGGTTAACGTTGAAAAAAATATTCGGCCGTGCGTGTACAACGTTTTGCCGTCCATGAGGACGGGCCGGTTCGACATCCGGTACAAAGGTTCTCGGGGACGGGTGGGCTGCTTCCAACGGCCGTTTCGAAGCGGGACCGCCCGGTGAGACGAAGGGACCGGATGACCTCACCTCTTTGGCCCGGATGGGCCGGATAGCGAAGAAATCATCCTATCAAAAACTACACTAAGAATCATAACACGAATTTTGCGATCCTTCAAGTAAATGTCAATTATTTTCAGAAAACATCAGTCCCCTAGAACGATATGGAAGTGTGCGCGTTAGCCGGATAAACCTTCACAAAAAATACACGAACATAGAATGAGATCGTCTCATTGAATGTTCGTGTATGTGGACAAAGCTATTTTATTTCATAGCGGAAAAAGCGCGGTCGGCCGCTTCGATGGTAGCGTCGATATCCGCTTCCGTATGGGCGGTCGTCAAAAACCAGGCTTCGTATTTCGACGGGGCGAGACAGATGCCTTGATTCAACATCAGCCGGAAAAACAAGGCGAATTGTTCTCCGTCCGTCTGCTGCGCATCCTCGTAATTGCGGACCGGATGATCGCAGAAATGAGTGGAGAAAGCGCCGCCGATCCGGTTAATCGTCAGCGGTATGCCGTGCCTGAGAGCGCCGTCTGCGATACCGGCAGCCAGCTTCTCCGACAAGGCGCTCATCCGCTCGTATACGCCCGGCTGGCGAAGCGTTTCCAGACAGGCGATGCCGGCGGCAATGGAGGCGGGGTTGCCAGCCATCGTCCCTGCCTGGTAGGCGGGGCCAAGCGGAGCGACCCGCTCCATAATGTCGCGGCGTCCGCCGTAAGCGCCGATCGGCAGGCCGCCGCCGATAATTTTGCCCATGGCGGTCAGGTCGGGCTCGATAGCGGCGTGATCGGGGAAGTGTCCCCCCGCATACGTCTGGGCCGCTCCGTAATGCAGCCGGAAGGCGACGATCACTTCGTCGTAGATGACGAGAGCGCCGTGAGCCCGCGTCAGCCTGCACAAGCCTTCCAGGAAGCCGGACTCCGGCATGACCATCCCGAAATTGCCGACGATCGGCTCCACCATAACGGCGGCCACTTCGTCGCCCCAGCGTTCGAGGGCCGCCTCCAGCGCCGGCAGATCGTTATAGGGAACGGTGATGACTTCCTTCGCGATGCTGACCGGTATGCCGGCACTGTCGGGAATGCCGAGCGTCGAAGGGCCGGAGCCTGCGGCGACGAGGACGAGATCGGAATGGCCGTGATAGCAGCCGGCGAATTTAATGATTTTATCCCGTCCGGTGTATGCCCGGGCGACGCGGATCGTCGTCATGACCGCCTCCGTCCCCGAGTTGACGAAGCGGACTTTGTCCATAGAAGGAACGGCTTCTTTCAGCATCCGGGCGAACGTAATCTCCAGTTCGGTCGGAGTGCCGTACAACGTGCCGTTTGCAGCCGCTGTACAGATCGCCTCGGTTACATGAGGATGCGCATGTCCGAGGATGATCGGACCATAAGCGGCCAAATAATCGATGTAGCGGTTGCCGTCGACGTCCCAGAAGTAAGCTCCTTGCGCCCGCTGCATAAAGACAGGCGCCCCGCCGCCCACCGCCTTGAACGATCGGGAAGGACTGTTTACCCCGCCGACGATATGTCGTTGTGCCTCTTCGTACAGCTGTGCGGATTGTTTCCGGTCTGGTTGCTGGATCATACTCATTTGCAATATCATCTCCTATATGAATTCAAACCGAATTCGCTGCAGAGCCGTAAGGAGGGGGTGGCTGCTGCTTCTGAATCGCGTTTTGGATGGAAGCAGGTGTGGATCTTTCGGGAATCATCTTGCTGCAGTCTCATTGTACCTGTTGCCCAACAAAAAATCACTACAGCCGTTGCCGGCTGTAGTGAGTGTTATTGCCATTCGTCAAAGTGTACTAAAACTAGAACGGTTCCAAAGTTTCTAAGAGCTGGTGCCGGTTTTCGGCGTGGTCGAGGACGATCCGCCGGAAGTGCCGCCACCTGTTGAGCCGCTGCTTGCCGGCGAACCTCCAGCAGATCCGTTCGTACCGCCGCCGGTTCCTTGGGACGGCTTCTGCGGAATGCCGTTACCGGTACCGTCGGGAATGATCGTAATATCGATCGGTTTTTCCGGTTTCGTGCCGCTTGGCGTACTGCCTGAGCCGGTTTTGCCTTCCCCGGCGTCCGGCTTATTGCCCGTGCCCGGCGCGCCTGTCGAGGTGGAGTCGTCCGGCTTCTTGGCGCCGTTCGTAGTGCCGGAGCCTGCCGTTCCGGTGTCGGGCTTCACCGCGGATGAACCGGAAGTGCTGCCGGACGCGGTACCCGGCTTCGTGCTTCCGGTGCTGCTCGGCGGTTTGGTGGAGCTTGTCCCGGTCCCCGTCGTGCTGCTGCCGCCCGAAGCCCCGGTCTTCGTCCCGCCGGACGTCGCGCCCGAGCTGGTGCCGGACTTGTCGCTGCCGCCTGCGGTTACGCCGCTGCTGCTTGACGAAGATCCGCTTCTTGCGGGAGTGCCGCCGCCGTTCGTGCTCGAAGCAGAGCCCGATCCGTTCCGCTCCGGCTCAGTTCCTTCCGTTTCGGTATCGTCGGAAGAGGAGGTGCGCTCCAGCTGGTTTTTGACGAACTGATGCAGCTTCTGCTTGTTGACTGTAATAACGGAAGCGCCCCCGATATTGTCCTCCTGCAGCAGGTTCAGCGGAGGGATTTGCTGGCTGTTGATGCCCTGGGCTTTGACTTCAAATCCGAGCGAACCGAGCTTGATCATATCGGTAATGGATATGTTGGTCGTGATGTAAGGATCGATTTTGTTCAAAATGCTCGGCAGACGCAAGATCGAAGAAGTTGTCTGAAGCTCCTCGGCGACGGCCGTCATGAATTTGCGCTGGCGTTCGGTCCGCGAATAGTCAGACATCGCGTCATGACGGAAGCGCACGTACTGGAGGGCGGTTTTGCCGTCCATATGCTGAAGCCCTTTTTTCAAATTAATGTCGAATTCGGGCTCTTCCGAATCGCGGTACTTCATATCCTTCTCGACTTCGAGCTCGATTCCGCCGATGGCGTCTACAAGCGCCATAAAGCCCTGGAAGTCGGTGTAAACGTAATATTGGATCGACAGGCCGAGCAGGTCGCCTACCGTCTTCATCGCCAGATTCGGGCCGCCGTTAGCGAGAGCGGCGTTGATTCTATCATCGCCATGTCCGGGTATTTTCACGTAAGTATCGCGAAGGATGGAGAATAAATTCGCTTGTTTGGTTACCGGATCGACGGAGACCACCATGATCGTATCGGATCGGGGCACCTCGTTTTTGGAAAGCCCGCGGGCGTCGGCCCCGAGCAGCAAAATGTTGACCCGCTCCTTGCCCTCCCATTTCGGCGGAGCCTCTTCCTTCTGGCTCGTCGGCTGAGGTTTGAACTGAGAGAAAAGCGGATCATCCTGCTTTTCCTGAATATGATTGCCGAATTGGTATAAAGAATATCCATAATAGCCGACGACGCATAGGATGACCGCCGTGAGGGACAACGCGATCCATTTCACCTTTCTCCACATGCTTCCAACTCCTTTAGACCCGGTTCGACTTTTCCTTCTGGCGCTGTTTTCGTGTATCATAAAATTCGGGATCGTTCAACAAAATTAATGTATCCAAAATGTGCGGCAATATCATCAAGCGCCTACTCCATTATACGTGCCGGGGAATAACCGTCGCAACCCCGAGCCTTGACGGATGCGGAATTTCAATGGACCGGCCGGCGACCAGCAGCCAAAAGTTGGCTTGGCATCAACGGAATCCGGGCCCGGGCACGTTGGCGGAGCTTGTCGTTTGCACTCGTTTCATGTAGGAGGAATCATAATGACAGACGCGTCTATCGCGATAAAAGTTCAAAATCTGCGCAAACAATTTCGCGTTCAGAAAAACCGGGAAGGACTAAAAGGCGCGCTCCGCGACCTATTCAAGCGCGAATATACGGAGGTTGCCGCGGTCAAGGATATCAGTTTCACGATCCCGAAAGGGGAAATATGCGGCTATATCGGCGAGAACGGGGCGGGCAAATCGACCACGATCAAAATGCTGACAGGCATACTCGTTCCGACCTCCGGCGATCTCGAGGTGGGCGGATATGTCCCGTACAAGGAACGGGAGAAGTTCGTCCGGCGGATCGGCGTCGTATTCGGGCAGCGAAGCCAGCTGTGGTGGGATATCGGCGTCGTCGAGTCGTTCCAGCTGCTGCGCAAAGTGTACCGGGTGCCCGAAGCGGAATACCGGCAGCGGCTGGGCGAGCTGACGGACCGGCTGCAGCTCGGCGATCTGCTCCATCGTCCCGTCCGCAAGCTGAGTCTGGGACAACGGATGCGCTGCGAGCTGGCGGCTTCCCTGCTTCACAACCCGGATATTTTGTTTCTGGACGAGCCGACGATCGGACTCGATATTGTCGTGAAGACGGAAATTCGCGAATTTCTTAAACAGATGAACCGTCAGTACGGCACGACGATTTTGCTCACGACGCATGACCTGCAGGATATTGAAGCGTTATGTACGCGCGTCATTATGCTGGACGACGGCAACATTATTTATGATGGCAATCTCGAAGAGCTGAAGACACGTTGGGGCAAAGGCCGGGAAATTACGTTCCGTCTGCACGAGCCGGTCTCGCTGGATACGCTGAACGGATTGACCGAAGGGCTCGGCGTAACGTGGAGCAAAGAAAATGAGCTTGCGGCTAGTGTATGGGTGCCGTTCGAAGCGGCCCCCGTCTCGGTGGTGCTCAGCCGGGTAGTCGGAGCGGTCGAAGTCGGGGATGTGAGTATCCTCGAGCCGAACACGGACGATATCGTACGGGAGATTTACAAGTCCGGTTCGGCGGAAGCGCGGAGCGATTCGCCAGCGCCCGAGCGGTCCGGGCCGGACCCGGACAAGCGGGATGGGAACGGCGAATCCGGCGATGGCGGACACCGTGGCGGCGTGGAAGAGCCGGAAGCAGGTGCCGGGCCGGCGTCTGACGCTGCGAACGGAGACGGAGACAACGGCGGTGCAGAGCCGCAGACAGCCGTTCCGGCAGGGTCGAAGGGAGCGGGCCGCCTTGCTTAATACGTATGTATACGTCATCCGAATCCGCTTCATGATGATGCTGGCTTATCGCGTGAACTATTACAGCGGTATCCTTATTTATGCGCTTAATATCGGAGCGTATTACTTCTTATGGAAAGCGATCTACGGCTCCAGCGAGACGCTGGGCGGCATGACCGTGACGCAGATGACGACGTATGTCGCGGTTTCGTGGATGGCGCGGGCGTTTTATTTCAACAATCTGGATCGCGAGATCGCTACGGAGATCCGTGACGGGAGCGTCGCAGTCCAATTTATCCGGCCCTATAACTATCTGGTCGTCAAAATGATGCAGGGCTTCGGGGAAGGCTTGTTCCGCCTGCTGCTGTTTTCGGTGCCGGGCATGATCATCGCTTCGCTGCTGTTCCCGGTCCAGCTTCCGAAGGAGCCGGCTGTTTGGGTCGTGTTTATGATCATGATGTTTTTCAGCTTTTTGATCAATTCGCAGATTAATATGCTGACCGGGCTGTTCGCCTTTTTCGTGGAGAACAACGAAGGCATGATGCGGATGAAGCGGGTTGCGGTCGATCTGTTCTCCGGTCTGATCATTCCAGTATCGCTGTTCCCCGGTTTTATGGCCAGGGTGCTTGAATGGCTTCCGTTTCAGGCGATTACGTATTTGCCGGGTTCGGTATTTACCGGCAGCGTCACCGGAGCCGCCGTGTACCAGGCGATGTTCGTGCAGTTCGTCTGGTTTGTCGTCTTAATCGTTCCGATCTGGTGGATGTGGCGGAAAGCGCGCAGCCGCCTGTTTGTCCAAGGGGGGTGAAGGAATGTTTTACGCTTCGTTATTTATCGATTATTTCAAAGATTACTTGAAACGGAGGCTGACCTACCGGACGGACTTTCTGATCGAGATCGTCTCGGACTTGCTGTTTCAAGGGATGAACCTCATTTTCATTCTTGTCGTATTCCTTCATACCCCGCTGCTGGGCGGGTGGTCTCAAGAGCAGGTTGTGTTTATATACGGATATTTTATGGTGCCGTACGGGATATTCAGTTGCTTCTTCAACTTGTGGGGGTTTACCGAGCGGTATATCGTAAAGGGCGAGATGGACCGTATTCTGACGCGTCCCGCCTATAATTTATGGCAGATTGTACTGGAAAATCTCGATCCCGCCTCATTGTCCGGTACTGTCGTCGGTTTGTTCATTATGGGGTATGCGGGGGCGCAGTTGGACTTGTCCATCGCGTGGTACGATCCGATGATGTTCGTGCTGTTTACAGCCGGGGCGATTATGATTTATGGGGGAGTGTACATCTCCCTGACGTCGGTCTCGTTTTTCTCGGACGCGCCGACGGGCATTTTGCCGCTGATGTGGAACATTCAGAACTACGGAAGGTATCCGGTCAATATTTATAACAAAACGATCAAGTTCGTGCTGACGTTCGTCACCCCGTTCGCTTTCGTCGGCTTTTACCCGGCGGCTTATTTCCTGGACCGGGAAGGCTGGGGCTGGATCGCGCTGTGGACGCCTGTCGTCGGCATCGTATTTTTGACGATCGGCTTATCGCTTTGGAATTTCGGCGTGAAGCGGTACCGGGGAGCCGGATCTTGAGCCGCGGAAAAGCCAGAGGCTTCGAATCTGCGAAGACGGGTTCGAATCGGGTCGGGATTAAAAAGAAAGTAGAGAGAGGGATCGGAGATGTCGCTTTTACAGATCGGACAACCGGCGCCGGACTTCAAGCTTCCGGCCTCGACCGGCAAATCTATATCGCTGAGCCAATTCGCCGGCAAAAAAGTCGTGCTGTTTTTTTACCCCCAGGACATGACCCCCACCTGCACGGCGGAAGCGTGCGAATTCCGCGACGGGATCGGCAAGTTCCGCAGACACGGCGCGGTTGTGCTGGGCATTAGCCCGGACCCGGTGAATCGGCATTTGAAATTTGCGGAGCAATACGGGCTGCCTTATCCGCTGCTGGCCGACGAGGAGCTGGAAGTGTGCAAGCTGTACGACGTATGGAAGCTGAAGAAGCTGTACGGCCGCGAATATATGGGAGTGCAGCGTTCGACGTTTCTGATCGACCGGGAAGGCAAGCTGGCCCACGAATGGCGCAACGTGCGGATCAAGGGGCATGTGGAAGCGGTGCTGGCGGCGGTGAAAGGGCTGGAGTAGATTTTCGTTGATCTTTGCGGTTGACTCGGCAGGTTCTTTTGTAAAAAATATTTTACCGAATAGGGAATGGAGGAGTTTCCTTCCCTGGCGATTGAGATCGTATACTCACGTCCGATGCGTAACGAATCGTAGGGTGCTTATCGCTGCAAACCGACGGTATTCCAGACGTAACGAATCCGGGGATCGTTATTGAACCCAAAGTGAAGAACAAACGATCCGATTTGCGGAAATAACGATACGAGAGTTCGTTACAAGTTCAAAGGCTCGCATTCGGCTCTGATAACGATTGCTGGGTTCGTTAGCGATACCACCGCACCGCAAAAAGACAACACGACCTGAAGGCGAGCGGCTGGAGTGAAGGAAGGGGGGATCCATTTCCTTCCACGCGTTAGCGTATCGGTTTGTACGTGAAAGGACCGTCCGGACGCTTTTCCGGACGGTTTTTTATGCGCAAAGGGTGCCGCTTCACCTTGAACAGGCTCATTGATAAAAACGTCTCCATAAAGTGTTACTTCGCATCCGATCCGCCTCAGGTCATACTCCTGGCGTTTCTACCATATACTCTAGCAGCGCGAAAAATCGCAATAGGCATGTACGGAGGGGACCGGGATGGAGAGACGGATGATGGCGGACGGGAAGCATTTTGGCTGGAAAACGGTACTGCAATGGATGGGGCTGCTGCTGGCGGTCTCGCTGCTTGCGCTGCCGCTGCTTGAAGTCCGCGCTTCGGCGGAAGATTCGGCTCCATCCGACTCGGAGAAGGCGTTATACAACCGGCTGAAGGCCGGACAAAGGCAGGCTGCAGAGCGGGAATACGCAACCCCGGAGCGGCCTACCGTTTATTTAACATTTGATGACGGTCCGAGCGCCCATACGCCGGAAGTTCTTAATATCTTACAGCAGGAACAGGTGAGCGCAACGTTTTTCGTGCTTGGCGAATCGGCCAAGGCAAGACCGGAGCTGGTGAAGCGGATTGTACAGGACGGGCATGCGATCGGCAATCATACATACAACCACGTGTACGCCGATCTGTATGGAAGCTTCGGCACGTTCTGGGATCAGGTCCGGCAGACGGATGCGGTGCTGGAGGAGAGGGCGGGGGTGAGCACGCGCCTGCTGCGTGCTCCGGGAGGCACGAGCATGAATTTTGACGCTGCCTATTTTTACGTATTGGAGCAAGCGGGCTACCATATCTTCGATTGGAACGTGGACAGCGGCGACTCGCGGCGTAAAGGGGTGCCGGCTTCCGAGATCGTGGCCAATTCCACGAATGTAACGTTGCGTCACGAGATGACCGTCCTGCTGCATGACGGGTCCGGACACGCCGAGACGGTGAAGGCGCTGCCTGCGATTATCCGCTATTACAAAGAGCAAGGCTACTCGTTCGCGTCACTTTCGCCCGAGGTGAAGCCGGTTCAGTTTGCGGTCAGCAAGCCGAAGTGGAACCGGAGTGGTGGCACCTTTGCCGAATATAACGATTGGATCGCTGCCGCTAAGGAACGGTCGGCCGTCTGGCCGGTTCAGGAGGAGCCGAATGCCCGGCAAGCGTTGGCGCACGCTGAAGAGGAGGCGGAAAAAAGCGTCGTGCTTTCCGTTGCCGGAGCGAACGCAACGTCTGAGCAGGCGGCTCCGCCGCTGACGCTCCGGATCGGGACGTCTATGCTCTCTTTGGAAGGAAACGACTACTCGCTTCAGTCCGACCGGTTGTACGTTCCGCTGCGTGCGCTTGTGGAATCATCCGGAGGCCTTGTCGAATGGGAAGCGGACAGCCGCAAAGCGACCGCCCGGTATGGTATGTACCAGGTCGTCTATGATTTGCCGGATCGGTCCGTCACCGTTATCGCTCCCGGCAAAGAGCCGAGAAAGCTGGTGCTGCCCGGTATGCAATTAAAGGATAACCGGCTGATCGTCCCGCTTCGCTCCGCGGTCGAGCTGCTGGGCGGAGAAGTGAGCGATTATTCGTTTCTGGCGGACAGCCGCGAGGTAACGGTGAACATGCGGGACGGATACGGGTTGGCAGCGGCGCCGAAGCATCTGGACCTGGAGTGGCGGAACTTTATCTATTTGGCGGACGGACCGAAATCTCCGAAATTTTAATAGAAGCAAGTCTAAATTGGTAGAACGAAGGGAAAACTGAAACTATCGATAAGATAGGGAGGTTTTCCACATGCAGCTAGGACGCGGCGCTCCTTCGCCGTTCGATCGGCCCCACCCCTTCATAGAGCGGATCGTCCATCAAGTAGAGAAGGCGATCGTCGGCAAGCGCGAAAGCATCGAAGCGGTTGTCATCGCCTTTTTGTGCGGAGGACATATATTGCTCGAGGATGTGCCGGGAGTCGGCAAGACGATGCTCGTCCGCGCGATGGCCAAGACGGTGGGAGCTTCGTTTAAACGGATTCAATGCACGCCCGACCTGCTTCCGTCCGATGTGACCGGCGTGTCGGTATATAACCAGCGGAGCGGGGAATTTGAATTTCGCCCCGGGCCAGTGATGGCGAACGTCGTGCTGGCGGATGAGATGAACCGCGCGTCTCCGAAGACGCAGTCCGCTCTGCTTGAAGCGATGGAAGAAAAACAGCTGACCGTCGACGGCGAAACTTGCCTGCTGCCGGAGCCGTTTATGCTGCTCGCTACGCAAAATCCGGTGGAGCACGAAGGAACGTATCCGCTGCCGGAAGCTCAACTGGACCGGTTTCTGCTGAAGATCAGGCTGGGTTACCCGGAGGAACGGCACGAGGTGGAGCTGCTCGGACGGCTGCAGGAGCGTCATCCCCTGGACGAGGTCAAGGCGGTGCTGCTGGTCGAGGAGTGGATTCGGCTTCAACAGGAAGTCCGGCAAATTTTGGTAGATGAGACGCTGAAGCAGTACATCGTCCGGCTGACGTCCGCTACCCGCACGCACCCCGACGTGGCGCTCGGCGCCAGCCCCCGGGCGTCGTATGCGCTGATGCGCGCCGCGCAGGCGAAGGCGTTCTGCAACGGGCGTTCTTATGCGGTGCCGGACGACATCAAGGCTATGGCGCTGCCCGTCATCGCTCACCGGCTCGCGCTTCAGCCGGACGCCCGTTATACGGGCAAAACGGCGGATACTATCGTCAGACAGCTGATCGCAACGATTCCCGTTCCGACGGTTCAGGCGGATTCGGGGAGGACGTCATGAGAAGCTGGAGCTGGGGGAATTTTGCGGCTGTAGCCGGGTTATGCTTAGGTTCTTACGGGTTATATGCATGGAGAGGCGGCTACTCCTCTTCCTTCCTCCTGTATGGAACGGCGGCGCTGCTAATCCTGGCGCTGCTGCCCGTAAGTCTCGGAATGAGAGGACTGCGGGTGGAGCGGACTATCGAGCAGAGCCGTTACTTTGCCGGAGAAGACGTTCCAGTGACGGTTACGATTCGCCGGGGGACCGTCTTTCCGGCCGGTTGGATCGTAGTGACCGACGTGTGGACGGACGGAAGGGAGGAATACCGCCACAGCCGGCTGCTGTTTCCCGGCTTTCGCGGTATTGTTCGTTATCGGTACAAGCTGAGCCGTGCCGCCCGCGGGCAGTACCGGTTTTTCCGCACGGACGTTCATGCCGGGGATTGGATCGGACTGCTTCGCAGGCGTCTTTCTTTTGCAGGGGAGACCGGGATTGCGGTTTATCCGAAGCCGCTACATCTGGATCAATACGGCAAAAGGACGTTCGCAGAATCGGACAACCCGGTTGCGCTGCCGTGGATGAAGCCGAGCCAATCGGCGGTGATGACCGGCATACGCGGATATGTGGCCGGAGACCCGCAACGAACGATTCATTGGAAGGCGACCGCCCGCAGCGGGTCATTGATGACGAAATCATCCGATCCTACGGATTCCGGCCGTCTACTGGTCGTATTGGACCGTTCCTCTGACGTCTATGTAGGAAAAGAAGGCGCCGAACGGTTCGAAGCTTGTGTCCGGGTGGCTGCGGGCTTGGCGGAGCAGGCTGTGCGGCAGCGCCTGCAGATCGGTTTGTATGCGGGCCGCCATCCGGATCAGGCGTTTCCCCTGGCTCTTACACCGGGGCTGGCGGGCATGTATGAGCTGTTGAGCCGGGTCAAGGCGGACGAGTCCGTCTCGGCGGCGGACCTGATATTGCAGGAAGCGGCGGGCTGGCCTGCGGAGTGCCCGGTTGCTCTCGTCACCGCGGCAGCGGACGAATCGATCGTCCGTGCAGCGCGGATATTGCGTTCGTGCCGGCGCAGACTCGACGTATGGCTTGTCCATACCGGCACGGATATGCCGAACCGTTACCGTCCATGGGTACAGGAGCTGGAGACGGCCGGGTGCCGCGTATACGCCGTAGCCTTGGTGCGTTCGCATTGGCGCGAAGCGGGAGGTGCCGAAGATGTCATCGCCTGAACGGTCGTATATTCGCGAAGGTGTTGCTTCGGCGCTGTTGTTTGCGCTGCTGCTCGAATGGCTGCGTCCTTTGCTGGACATGTCGGAATGGAGCGGCGTGTACCGGATCAGTCCGTTTTTGCTGGCGTTCGGTTTGTTTCTGGCCGTCGATTGGCTGCGGCTGTCTCCTTGGATCGGATGGCCGCTCAGAATGATCGTTTGTGTCGGCATCGTCGGTTTTTTGTTTGACAGTCCCGGGTTTCCGGGGGTGGGGTGGCTGATCCACCATGCGGGGCTGACGATGCAGGATGCGGCGGCGCTTGCGGACGGAGAATTTGCCTATTTCAGTCCGGAAAACCGGACGATGCTGTTTCTGATCGGCTGGTCGATGATGATCAGCGTCATATACGCCTCGGTCGTGGAGCGGCAGCATGCGTTGTGGTTCGTGGCCGCTACGCTGCTGTATCTGCTCGGGCTCCAGCTGTGGCCCGGCGTGAATACGGCCAATGCGGTTATCCGCACCGTCTGGTTCGGCTTTTTGCTGATGGGGCTGCTGCAGTTTTCCCGGCTGGTCAGCCGATTCGAGCTGCGGCATCGTCCGAGCGGCTGGCCTGCGCGCTGGCTGGCGGTCGTTCCGCTGCTGCTTGCGGCTGTCGTGGCAGTCGGCTTATGGCTTCCGCCGGAGGCAAGCACTGGCGTCATGAAGCCGCTGGATTCCAGCGGTCTGGCCGACCGACTCGCCTCTTGGGCGAATGGCGGAACTGGAGCGGCTGCTTCCGTGGCGGCCGGGACATCCGGACCAGCCAGAACGGGATACGGCGAAGATGACTCGGTTCTGGGAGGACCGGTACGCCCGGACGACTCGGTCGCTTTTTATGCCCGGACGGAGAAGCTGACTTATTGGCGGGGAGAGGCCAAGACGCTGTATACGGGCCAAGGCTGGGAGAAGGGAGCAGCGGCTTCGGAAGCGGCAGCTTTATCGGCAGCGGACAGCGGATGGAGGGCAGCTCCGATCGTGCAGGAAGTGACGCTTGTCGATGCGGCGCTCGCCGGGAGATTGTTCGCCGGAGGGACGATCGTAGAGATCGAGCGGCTCGTGGCCCGGAGCGGGCGCAATCTCGCTCCCTTGGATGTAATTGAGAGGGGCGGCGCCTATACAAGCGCTTGGTCCGCCTCAGATCCTTTGTTGTCATACCGGGTGAAGGTGGCGGTGCCTCCGAAGGGCGGCGGGACATCCGACACTGTTGCTGTTCGTGCCTCAGTTCCGGATAACAGCTGGACTGTGACCATGGCGCCTTCCGAGGCATGGACGGTAACCGCGGCCGTTCATCAGCCTGCGGAGCTGGCCCCGATCCCGGTGCTCCCGGAACCGGCTGCAGCGGAGGCGGCAGAGGCGGCGGACGGCGAGGCTGATGCCGCAGCAGAGAGCGCCCGACGATCCGAGTCGCTGCGGGACCGGGAGACGTTCCGCGCGGAGCTGCAGCTTCCGCCGGGACTGCCGGACCGGGTATACGCGCTTGCCGATGCGCTCACAGCCGGACTGACCGGTGATGCGGAGCGGGCGCAAGCGATAGAATCGTTTTTGCAGGAAAATTATACGTACCGGATGGACGTTCCGAAACTGCCGAAGACGGCGGCGGATTTTGCGGATACGTTTTTGTTCGAGACGAAGGAAGGTTATTGCGACTACTTCTCAACCTCGATGGCCGTGCTGATCCGGGCGGTGGGCATTCCGGCGCGATGGGTAAAAGGATTTACGTCCGGTCAGGTGACCGGAACCGGAGCGGGCGGGATGCTGGACGTTACGGTGCTGAACCGGAACGCCCACTCGTGGGTTGAGGCGTATATTCCGGGCAGCGGGTGGACCGTGTTCGACCCGACGCCGGCCGGCCCCGACTCGGCCCTGGCAGAGAGCGCAGCCGCCGTCCAGGCGTCCGCTCTGCCATCAGCGGCGGGGGCCGCCGATGGCGATGCGCCGCTGATGCAGCGGCTGCAGCAGCGGATGGCCGAAGCCGGACAATGGCTGTCCGGCTTCGGAAGACAGGGCGCCGGCGGCAGCGATACGCTTTCCGCCGGCATGAAGTGGACCGCGGCGGCGCTGATCGCGCTTCTGCTGCCGCTGCTGATTATGCTCGTCCGGATCGTCCGGCGGAGCCCGTCGATCCGGAACGGCCCGGGCTACCCTTCCGCGGGTGCCTATACGAGCAGAAGAGCGTCCTCCTTCCGGCCGTTCGACAAGCTGTGGATCAGGCTGTTCGGCCGGCTCGGACGCAAGAAGCCGGAGCACACCGTCCGCGAATACGTCGAATCATTGCCGCTGTCCGAGGTTGGACAACGCGAGGCGCTGCTCGATTTCGTGAAGCGGTACGAAGCGGTCCGCTACGGAGCCGCCCCGGTTCCGCGGACGACCGCACGCGGCTTGAAGGAGCTATGGCGGCGAATTACGCGCGGGAAGGAATAGCCGACCAAATGAATAGATTACGGTCGCACATCGGAGATCTGATCATATAGGTTTTGCCGGCTCGATGTGCTGACGAAATGGACTTCCTCGATTATTAGATGAAATCAATCATCTGATAATTGGAGGGAGTCTTTTTATTAAGCTTACACACCCCTCGATCTCATTAAGGATTGCCCGATTGTTTGAGCTGCTCATATTTGGCAAACTGCAATATTGCTTTTTGAACAAGCTCTTATATATAATTAACTCTAAATGAAAACGAATGAAAACGAAAAGCGTTAACGCTTTTGAGGGGGCCTATATGAGCAAGCCGAGTGAAATGATCGTCGTGCTGGACTTCGGAGGACAATACAATCAGCTTATCGCGCGCCGTATTCGCGATATGGGCGTTTACAGCGAGCTTCTGCCTTACAACACAACGGTGGAGAAAATCCGCGAGCTGTCGCCGAAAGGAATCGTGTTCTCCGGCGGACCGGCCAGCGTGTACGAGGAAAACTCGCCGAAGGTCGATCCGGGCATCTATGAGCTGGGACTTCCGGTTCTGGGGATCTGCTACGGCATGCAGCTGATGGCGTTCCAACTGAACGGCAAGGTGGACAAATCGACGAAGCGGGAGTATGGCAAAGCCGATGTCGTATTCCAGGCAAGCAGCAGCCTGATCAAAGGGCTGGAGAGCAAGCAAACCGTCTGGATGAGCCACGGGGACCACGTCTCCGCGCTTCCTGAAGGATTCGTTGTGGATGCGAGCACGGAGCACGCTCCGGTTGCGGCGATGAGCCATCCGGACAAAAAGTTTTTTGCCGTCCAGTTCCATCCCGAGGTGCGTCATTCCGTCTATGGCAACGAGATGATCCGCAACTTCCTGTTTGACGTGTGCGGCTGCGAAGGCAACTGGAGCATGGAGACGTTTATTGAAGATACGATCCGCGAAATCCGGGACCAGGTCGGCGACAGCAAAGTGCTGTGCGCGCTGAGCGGCGGCGTCGATTCGTCTGTTGTAGCCATTTTGCTCCACAAGGCGATCGGGCCGCAGCTGACTTGCATGTTTATCGACCACGGACTGCTCCGCAAAGGGGAAGCCGAAGGCGTTATGGAGACGTTCGTCGGCAAGTTCGATATGAAAGTCGTCAAGATCGACGCGCGCGACCGGTTTATGTCCAAGCTGAAAGGCGTCGACGATCCGGAGCAGAAGCGTAAAATTATCGGCAACGAGTTTATTTATGTGTTCCAGGAAGAGTCGGCGAAGTTTGACGACTTCGAATTTTTGGCTCAAGGAACGCTGTATACAGATATTATCGAAAGCGGCACCGCTACGGCGCAAACGATCAAGTCGCACCACAACGTCGGGGGCTTGCCGGAAGACATCAAGTTCAAGCTGGTCGAGCCGCTCAAAGCGTTGTTCAAGGACGAAGTCCGCAAAGTAGGCGAGGAGTGCGGCCTGCCGGAGGCAATCGTATGGCGCCAGCCGTTCCCGGGACCGGGGCTCGCGATCCGCGTGCTCGGCGAAGTGACCGAGGAGAAGCTGCACATCGTCCGCGAATCCGACGCCATCCTGCGCGATGAAATCGCTAAGGCGGGACTCGATCGCGAGATCTGGCAATATTTCACGGCATTGCCGAATATGAAAAGCGTCGGCGTCATGGGTGACGGCCGTACGTATTCGCACACCGTCGGCATCCGCGCCGTTACGTCCATCGACGGTATGACCGCCGACTGGGCGCGTATTCCGTGGGACGTACTGGAGAAAATCTCTGTGCGCATCGTCAACGAAGTCGAGAACGTCAACCGCGTCGTGTACGACATTACGTCCAAGCCTCCCGCTACGATCGAGTGGGAGTAAGAAGGCGACATCAAGCCGCTGGAGCGATAAGCTTCGGCGGTTTTCTTTTTTGTATTCAAAATGATGAAGCACTCCACCATGTTAAAGCGGCGAGGGGTCATCTCCCTATTCGAGTTAGCAAGGGTCGTAAGTCGTTTATCGTGGATGGGCGGCCGTTCGGACCTTCTGCCATGCTTCAAGCAGAGGAGGAACCGAATAGGAGCGGTTTGTACCCGTTATTTTGCGGGCTCCATTGGATCGTCTGTTAGATAAGGAAGATTTGTGGATCAAGGAGGTGCATTCGTGCCTGTGAACAAAGCTAAAATAGGGACGCTGCTGATAACCGCGACGATGATATTGCTCCTGACGGGCGGCACCGTCCATCACTCCCAATCGGCTCACCACTCGGCGGCTGCGAACCGGGACGGAGTCGCAGAAGATGCCCCTCAGCTCGAGAACCGGAAACGGGCCGCCAAACTCGAACGATATTTCATGCTCCAGACTGCTTTTGAAGCCGAGAATGCGATATTTGAAGTAATGCCTACCCAAACCGTGCAACAAATCGAAGAAAGTATGGAGCAGGGCCGTAAAGTAAAGGAAATCGGCCGGGAGCTCGGTTGGCTGGAGAGAGAGGTTGATCCCGATTATCCGAGACGAGAGCTGGAGAACAGATTAAAAGGAGCGAAAGCGGTTATCGCCGACGGACAAAAGCTGCTGCTCCACTATAAGAAAAGAAACGATCCGCAGTACGAAGCCTTCCTTCAATTGAACGCATACAAGTCGGAACGGCTGGCCCAGTTGGAGAAAGAGGCCGAGGAGCAGTCCAAAGCAATCCCGGAGCTTCTAAAGGAGCTGGAGGAACTGATGAAGATGACCGAATTGAAACTGGCTGTCTAGCCACACGCGAAGGGACACAAGAGGCCGTTTCAAAAACGTACGTATAGGAGCTGCCGGACCGGTAGCTTTTTCTTTTGTTTACGGATCAGCGAACTTGCGAGTTCTGCTGCTGCAAAGTATGCGTATGTTTGATACAGGATTTAGGATGCGAAATCAGCCGGATTCGTTTATAGTAAGAGGGGATCGACCGATTCGGAGAAAGGGTGTTACCGTTTGAGGGTCACGGTTAAAGATATAGCGAAAATTGCCGGAGTGACGCAGCCTACCGTGTCGAAGGCGCTGA
This sequence comes from Paenibacillus sp. MAH-35, assembly GCF_058135425.1. NCBI lineage: Bacteria > Bacillati > Bacillota > Bacilli > Caryophanales > Paenibacillaceae > Paenibacillus > Paenibacillus sp. MAH-35. The sequence continues at coordinate 3,301 of NZ_JBYUPU010000044.1, read as the reverse complement.
ACAACGAGCCGGGTGTCAGTGAACAAACAAGAATGCGTATTCTTACAATCGCTAAGGAATTGAACTACGTCCCCAATCTCGCGGCAAAACGGCTGGTACAGCGCAAGTCGGACTGCATCGGGCTGGTATGGCCAAGTGCGGGCGGGCTGTTTCATTTTCGTCTCTCGCAAGAGATCCAGAAGGAAGTAACGAGGCGGGGGTACACGTTTCTGATCTCGGTAGCCGACCCTGCGGTAGCCGTGCATACGTTTAACGACCACTTCGTTGACCGCATCTTGTTCTGGGAAGGTCCGGGATGGGTGCCCAGTCTCGATTTTATAAAGGAGAAGGAATCGTTTCAGGGGAAAATGGTTGTAATGGGCGGCGCCAAACTGGAGGGAGCTCACCGGATTCAGATCGATCGGCAGAGAGGCTTCTATAAAGCGATGAAGCATCTGGCCGAGCTGGGGCACCGCAAAGTGTCGTATATCGGATATTTGAACGACAAATACTCCGGATTCATGCAAGGTATGGTAGAATTCCGCATGGAGCATCACCCGGATTACTTCATTCGCCGCGATGAGCGAAGCGGATTGGAGTCGGAGGCGGCACTGCTCGCCATGCTGACCCGGCCCAAGGAAGAACGGGTGACGGCGGTTATCGTAGACAGTCAGGGCACGTTATTCCGGGTGCAAAGGTGTTTCCGTCAGCTCGGGATTCGGATACCGGAGGACATGTCTTTGATTTCGTACGATAATATACCGGAGATGACGACGCTGCTGGAAGTGCCTTTAACCGTTATTGGTCCAAGCATCGAGCATATGGTCAGGACCGCGCTCGATATGCTGATCGGCGATGACGATACCCGGCATCCGGTCAAAGGCGGCGAGACCGAGCAAGAGCAGCTGAACGAAGACGGGACTTTCTTCTGGCAGAACGTCGTGGTGGAGCCCGAGCTTGTGATTCGTCAGTCGACGCAGCCGGTTGCGGGATCGTGAGCGGAAGGAAAGGGCCTGAAATCCGATGCAAATACAATGAAAACGCATACTTCCCGAACGAAGTTGCAAATAGTCAAATTCAATGTTCGGATTTGTATTGACAACGTTCGACAGTACGCATTAGAATATGTTTGAATAACATACTGTTTTCGTATAATCTCAAGAATTGGCTTGAGAGTTTCTACGAGGTCACCGTAAATGATCTGGCTACGAAACAGGGAAGCAAAGCAGGATGGCCGCGACCTTTCGCACCGGACCGGTCATGGATGCATAACGCTTCCCTGGGAGTGGAAACCTAGACATTGTGCCTGGAGCCGTCTAAGGTTTTTTTGTTTTTCCGCAACCGTGCGGCACTCCCGACGTGCGTTTTTGTTATTCCAAGTAAATATTATTTAGGAGGAATAGTAAAAAAATGGATCGTTATTTTAGGTTGAAGGAGAACGGGACCACGGTCCGAACCGAGATTATCGCCGGTTTGACCACTTTCATGACGATGGCTTACATTCTATTCGTCAACACGCTGTTCTTGGGTGAAAATGGTGCGGGAATTCCGAACGAAGGCGTCTTCTTCGCTACGGCGGTCGGCGCAGGATTGGTTACGCTTGCGATGGGGCTGTTCGTCAACATTCCGGTGGCGCTCGCTCCGGGGATGGGCTTGAACGCTTACTTCATGACAGTCGTATTGACTTCTAACGGTGCAATTACTTGGCAAACCGCGCTGGGCGCCGTATTCCTGTCGGGTATTGTATTTATCATTTTGACGGTTACCAAAGTGCGCCAAATGCTCCTCAGAGCCGTTCCGCACAACCTGAAAATTGCTATTACGGTTGGGATCGGGTTGTTCATTACGATTATCGGGGCGAAACTGGCCAACATTATGATGGTCAGCGTAAATCCGGGCACCGACGTGAATGCGACACCGGTATTGAACTCGAACCAGTTTAATATCGTAATGGGCGATTTTATACATAATAAAGATACGGGGCTTGCGCTCATTGCGCTGATCCTGATTGCCGTTCTTATGGTTTTGCGGGTAAAAGGCGCGCTGCTGATCGGTATCGTCGCAGCGACCCTTATCGGGATTCCGATGGGCGTAACGAACATAAGCGGCCTGTCCGGCGCGAGCTGGCTGCCGTCCTTCGACAACCTGGCCGTAGGCAAGCTCGATATTATGGGAGCTTTCGGCGTAGGGATTATCGAGATCATCCTGATCTTTACGTTCGTTGAATTGTTCGATACGTTCGGCACGCTGGTTGGTACGGCGAGCCGCGCGGGGATTTTGAAGGATAAAGAAAAAGGCGAGAAGAAAGTCGGTAAAGCGATGCTCGTAGACGCTGCAGGTGTAAGTACGGGCGCATTGCTGGGAACAAGCACGATTACGGCATATGTGGAGAGCGCGAGCGGTGTCGCTGAAGGCGGACGTACCGGTCTGACCGCTGTAACTACAGGCGTATTGTTCATTCTGGCGTTGTTTATCGCTCCGCTTGCCCTGATCGTTCCGTCTGCTGCTACGGCTCCGGCGCTGATTATCGTCGGCGTACTGATGATGTCGCAAGTGAAAGAGATCGAGTGGGACAATTTCTTCGAAGCTTTCCCTGCGTTTTTGACGATCGTTATGATGCCGTTCACGAACAGCATCGCCAACGGGATTTCGTTCGGTGTCGTTTCCTACACCCTGCTTGCCATTATCAGCAATCTCGTTTTCCCGAAAAGACGGGTTCCGGTTCACTGGCTGCTGTGGGTCATCAGCATATTGATCGTCATTCGTTATATGTTCCTTGGGGTACACTGATTGTATATAGGAGAGAGGCGCCGGCTGCGTGTCGGCGTTTCTTTTTTGTTTGGAACGGTCCTTGTTGAATCATTTATAAAAAAAGTTCAATTTTTGTTTGCATATCGTGGCGAAATTTGTTATATTAAAACTCGCCGCTTCAAACGGCAGCCATTCGGTAAAAATTGCAAAGCAAAAAAAGACTTGCAATGATAACCCCGGATGTGGTACATTAAGAAAGTCGCCGCTTGAAACCTTGTCTTAAAGGAAACAATGCAGCGGCAAGCAAGACAAGCTTTTGCTCCTTGAAAACTGAACAACGAGCGTGCAAGTGACGATCTCGCAAGAGATCAAAACGAGTCGAGCAATCGACACAAGTCAGTACGTTTGAGCAATCAGCTCTAACAATAGCCGGTCTTCGGACAGGCACCTTATTGGAGAGTTTGATCCTGGCTCAGGACGAACGCTGGCGGCGTGCCTAATACATGCAAGTCGAGCGAGTCCTTCGGGGCTAGCGGCGGACGGGTGAGTAACACGTAGGCAACCTGCCTGT
>NZ_JBYUPU010000043.1:0-64377 GCF_058135425.1 Paenibacillus sp. MAH-35 | reverse complement strand
CTTACAGGCAGGTTGCCTACGTGTTACTCACCCGTCCGCCGCTAGCCCCGAAGGACTCGCTCGACTTGCATGTATTAGGCACGCCGCCAGCGTTCGTCCTGAGCCAGGATCAAACTCTCCAATAAGGAGGGTTACTTCTTCGATCACTCTTCGACGAGTTGGAGAGCTTGAGCCAAAAGGATCAAACTTCCTTGATCTCCGAATTCACCCAATATTTTAGAGCTGATTGCTCAAACGTACTGACTTGTGTCGATAACTCGACTTGTTTTGATCTCTTGCGAGATCGTCACTTGCACGCTCGTTGTTCAGTTTTCAAGGAGCAAATCCCTTACATGGAATCATCGTTATGCAACTCTTTTTTCATCGAGTAACTTTTTGCGACGACCCCTTTAATATAACACAACATCCGGAATCAATGCAAGCATTTTTTCTAATAAATATTTGAAAGACTTGTCTGATCCATGACTTAGCGATGTTGCGAAACATAATTTAACACATCCGCTTTGTTAAAGTCAAGCCTTCATTCGACAAAAAACACAATCTCTTATTGATAATTACGATTCCGGGCATACCGGGACAAATCTTTAGGAGTCGCCAGCCGGGCATACATGCGGAATATAACGGTATATCTCGATTCGATCGCACTTTTCACTTCGCCGTCGAGACGGTTGTCTTTCAGATCGAACAGCATTTCATCCAATTCTTTGCGAAGTACATATCCGAGTTCCTTGCATTCTCTTTGATTAAATAAAAATCCGAGCATAAGCGAATCATGCGCCTCCGTTCTGAAATGGGAAGTGGCTGCAGGCCGTTTCAGCAGGCCGTTTACAACCGCCTTACTGTTATGCTCACAATTTGCCAATTTTATGATGGAGGCGCAATAATATTTTGATTTTCTATAGTTGAACAATCCAAGGCGTAATGGTGCTCTCGATAATAGCAGCGGCTAGCAGCGAACCAACGAGAAGAATGACGAGAGGCACCGTTATTTTCAGAAACTGCTCCAAATCCGCCGCAAACGCATTCCGCCCTTGGCTGCTGAATAACCGGAGCATCCCTTTGGCCATAATTGCCCCGAATTTAATCCCGTAAGCACATGCGACAATAATAGCCGGGATTTCAATGATTCCGTGAGGAACAATCGCTTTGAAGAAAAAGCCAAGCTCTCCGGCATTCGCTTGAAGCTCCGCCAAATAGCCGACGACCATGCCGTTAATCAGCAGAAAACCGATAGGAAGCACGCCAAAGAAAATTCCCGCAAAAATGATAAGCACCGACTTGATTGCATTGTTAAGAAAAATAAACCCGAATAGCCAAAGCACCGAATTCTCCTTCTCCGAAATGGAACGCGCTAGGCTTTCAAGTCCTTTGATCTGGCTTTGCAGCATGTTGTCAAATTGCTCCGAATACCCGTAGCCAAGCACGATGCCGGTTGCAAAGATAAGCATCGAGACGATGAAATAATTGTTCATTTCTCTGAAATGCATAAATAATGCTTTAAATCTCATCCCTATGTTCCCCTCTCCTCAATATGTTTATTTACAGGAATCCAACTAGACAAGCATAAGATAGCGGTACGAGCATACCCTTTATTATAGACTATATACAAGCCTTTTGCGCACGCCCCCGTCAGCTGCGAAAGGTTCAAAGGAGGCTTCGAATTGCTGTGAACTTCTTCTATGTCATGAACGGCAAAAAACTGAAACGGTATCTTATCGTCTTCGTCGCCGTTTTATTTGCCATCGGAATCGTATATTCCGAAAGCGACAACATCACCGTCTTCTCCCAAGGGGAACCGGCAGCCATCTACAGCGTGGAGACGGACAAGAAGGTCATTGCGCTCACGTTCGACATCAGCTGGGGGGACACACGGGCCGAACCGATCCTCAAAATTTTGGAGGAAAAGGGCGTAAAGAAAGCAACCTTCTTTTTATCTTCTCCCTGGAGCCAGCAGCATCCCGATATCGTTCAAAAAATTGTCAAGGGCGGCTGGGAAATCGGCAGTCACGGACATAAGCACGTCAATTACAGCAAGCTGAGCGACGAGGAAATCCGCACCCAGATCCAGACTGCTCATGGGATTCTGCAGCAGACTACCGGTCAAAATCCGAACCTGATCCGGCTTCCGAACGGCGATTTCGACAAAAGAGTACTGCGTATTGCCGGCGAGCTGGATTATAAAGTGATCCAGTGGGATACTGACTCGCTAGACTGGATGAACAAAGGCGCGGACAACATTATTAACCGCGTGCTGACCAAAGCCCATCCTGGCGATATCGTACTGATGCACGCAAGCGATACCTGCAAGCAAACTCATGAAGCTCTGCCCACCATTATCGATCAGCTCCGGGCCAAAGGATACGAATTCGTTACGGTCAGCGAGATGCTTCAGCAAACGAACGTTGTCCAGAAAGAAGCGGAGCGTCAAACGATCGGCAATCTTTTCTAGGCGGGCTGCTTTGCAAAGAACGGTTCCGCAGAAGTAGTATATAACGCAAAAAGAGCCCTTGCAGGCTCTTCTCCACCGGTATTCCCTGGAATTCCACACAAAAGCGGGTTACGCTTTTACCGGAGTTCCGGGGTTGTTTTTTGCCGGTACGATTTTGTGAAGCATCAGAATTTGCCACGCATTACAAACGAGCAGAGGCACAATCATAATGAACATGTACGTCCAGTCCTCGAGATTAAAAGCTGGAATCGCCTCTATGATCGTGACTACGGACATAAAAAACATCGTCGGGATCCATGCCTTCTTATTCGTTTCCTTGACTTTCTGGAGCGTGACACCAACGGAAGCCGCCACAATCACTATCGGCAAAACGATATATTGCATCCAGCCGCCGCTGCCCGTTGAAGCGTTGAACCTCAAATACACGATATCAAACAGCGCTACGACAATAATGATGACCTGTAAAATGTCCCAATACAGCATTTTCCCACGAAAAAGACTTAAAGCCACATACCTTACCGTCAAGTAAGCAAAAAAACCCATCTGGCTAAGTACCGCAATCATGCTCGCCCCGAATATCATGAACAGCCACTCGTACCAGCCCACCGACACGCCAAGGAAGCTGAAATCCTTTACAGTCAGCTTAATGACAATACTGATGATCATCCCCGCCACCGTACCGATCAGCAAGGTTGTCCAGAATAAATAGTTCCATTTTCTCAGCGTCAACTTCGACCCCTCCGACTTTTGTTGCTTCCTACAGAATAATCCCATACCGTCCATTCAATTGTATCAACCCTGGCTCAAAAAAGCGAATCCTTCACGACCAATCTTCTCCGAACATAATGCGGCCAAATCTACAAATACTACGATTAACCACAACAAGGCCAAGTTCTTCGGTGCTTGCATGCCGGAGATTCAGCCAAGAAGGGAGCAGCATGTCCCATGCATTGGAAAAAACTGCGCGGAATTTCCGCTTTGCTTCTGTTGCCATTATTGATTTCATGCGGAGGCGGGGGCGGAGGTTCTGCCCAAGGAAGCGGTTCTCAAAGCTACAAGGATACGAAGTCGATGGTACTCGACATATTGAAATCGTCGGACGGGAAAAAAGCCATTAAGGAAGCGTCCAAGGAAAGCGACAACTCTGCTGCCGGTATGATCCAAGCCCAATCGGCCAAAGATGGCAAAATCCAGATGTTGTCGGCACAAGACGCCCAGCAGCTTCAATTGGTCGTTAAAGACGTGCTTACCTCCGACGGCAGCGACAAAATGATCAAAACGATGATGACCGATCCGAAATTTGCCGGCGATTTTGCCAAGGCGCTGCAGAAAGAAAACAAACAACTGCAGAAGGATTTGTTAAAGGACCCGGAATATCAGAAGCAGATGATCGATCTGATGAAAAATCCGGATTACGAAAAAATCATGCTGGATACGATGAAAGGCACCCAGTATCGGCAGCAAGTCATGACGATCATGCAGGAAGCTCTCCAAAGCCCTCTATATCGTCTGGAACTGATGCAACTGTTGAAGAAGGTTATGGAAGAGGAATCGCAGCCCAAAGCCCAGGGAGGCAAGCAGCAAGGGGAGAAAAAAGGCGGGCAAGGCGGCGAGAAGAAGGAAGACGAGAAAAAAGAAGACGGCGGCGGCGAGCAATAAGGGACGAGCTGTTACCCGGTCGGTTCGCGCAAACCGCAGGTTGCACAAACCGCAGGTTCGCACAAACCGCAGGTTCGCACAAATGCCAAAGAAAGTACTGGCCTCTCGGCCAGTACTTTCTTGTTTGCGAACACTTATTCGCCATGGCGGATAACCGCTTCTGCGACCTCCAGATACATTTGCCCAATCTCGGTATCTTCCTTGTACACGGACGGCGAATAGTCCGGTTCCGAGATATGGTTGTCCGGAGCGCCAAGCGGAATTTGAGCGAGCAGCTTCGTATGCAGCTCTTCCGCCAGCTTCGCTCCTCCACCCCGGCCGAAGACATAATCTTTATGTCCGCACTGGCCGCAGCTGTAGTAGGCCATATTTTCCACGATGCCGATAATCTCATGGTTCGTATGCACCGCCATCGCCCCCGCGCGTGCCGCTACAAAAGCCGCAGTAGCGTGTGGAGTCGTCACGATGATCTCCTTGCTGTGGGGAATCATTTGATGCACGTCAAGCGCGACATCGCCCGTTCCCGGCGGCAAATCGAGGATCATGTAATCGAGTTCTCCCCACTCCACTTCGGAGAAGAAGTTCCTCAGCATCTTGCCGAGCATCGGACCGCGCCAGATGACCGGAGCGTTATCCTGTACGAAAAAACCCATCGAGATCACTTTCACGCCAAAACGTTCGGTCGGGCGGATCAACTGATCGACGAGCTCCGGGCGTTCCTCGATCCCCATCATATCCGGTACGCTGAAGCCGTATATGTCAGCATCGATAATTCCGACCCGTTTTCCTTTACGTGCCAAAGCAACTGCAAGATTCACCGAAACCGTCGATTTGCCTACGCCGCCTTTGCCGCTGGCTACCGCAATAAACGTCGTCTTGGAGCCTTCGTCCAGCAAGTTGGTCGGATTTGCCTTGGCCGGCTCTTCCGCTTCGGCCATCTTGCCGATTTCGGAGCGATCGAAATCCGACATTTCCCGGAACCGAATATGTACGTCGGAGACTCCGGCTTTCTGGAGCGACTCCGTTATTTGCGTGCGGAGCTCTTCCTTGCGGGCTTCCTCATTCGACGAAAGGACGACGCTCAAGGCGACGCCGGATGGTTTGACCATAATGTCCTTGATCAAATTAAGCTCGACCAAGCTTTTGCGGTATACCGGATCCTGCAGGTGACGCAGTGTTTCCAGTACTTGTTCCCGAGTCATCGTGATAGCCCCCCGTTACCGTAATCGTTCGTTCTCCGCTCATTATAGCACATGTTCGGCTCGGGATTGAAATGGTTATCCTCCGAAGGGTCATGACCTCTTATTCGGTGACGTAACGCAAAATGCCCCGATAAATCGACTCGGCCACCTTCCGCTGGTACTTGGCGTCCGCCATCAGCCGCGCTTCTTCCGGGTTGGACAAAAACCCGACCTCCACGAGTGCTCCGGGTATGGTCAGCGCTTTCAGCAAGTAAAACGTATTCTCGGTTTTAGGCACACGGTCGGTGTTGCTCAAGTTCGTGCGAATCTCGCTTTGGATGAATCCGGCCAGCTTTTTCCCTTCCTCGTTGGCAGAGTTATAAAAGGTTTGCGCCCCCTTCCACTTGGCTGAGGGGATGCTATTCAAATGAACACTGACAAGAATGTCGGCTTTTGCATTCTCGATCAAGGCGACCCGGTTGTGCAAATCTTCCGTTTTCCGCTTGCTGTACCCTCTCGTCGCGTCGTTCGCCAAATCCCGGTCATCTTCCCGGGTCATTACGACTACTGCACCGCTTTGCTGCAAGTAATCACGCAAATAAAGCGAGATGGCCAGATTCACTTCTTTCTCAACCAAGCCGGCGCTACTGCTCGCCCCTCCATCCGGCCCGCCGTGACCGGCGTCGATCGCAATGACTTTCCCCGATAAAGGCATCGTCCAATACGACCAGGTCCGGCTTGTAGGCAGCTCGTAGGTGAATAAAAAAATCATAAGAATCACAAGCGCCGATGACATAATTAGTTTCAGTTTCCCGTTAAGATTCAGCCAGACGACGATACTGGCCCTTCTTCTCCGCATAGAAAATCCACCCCTGTCCGATAGACTCCTTAGAAATCTATATGGATCGGGGTGGACAAATATACCTATAGGTTGTTCGATGGAACCAATTGATCGGACATTCCTTCAATCAGCACCTGAGCGACCTCCGGACGGGTGAATTCAGCCGGAGGGCAGATTCCTTCCCGAAGCATCGCGCGTACTTTGGTGCCGGATAAATGCATATGATGCGATTTGTCATGCGGGCAAGTTTTGCTCGTGCCCATGTTGCCGCATTTGGTGCAGAAGAAGCTATGTTCGAAAAATAGCGGAGTTATTCCTAATTCCTCAGCCGTAAAGTTCCGGAATATTTCCTGCGCTTCATAAGTGCCGTAATAATCGCCGACACCGGCGTGGTCACGGCCCACTATGAAATGAGTGCAGCCATAGTTTTTGCGCACCATCGCATGGAAGACTGCTTCACGGGGACCCGCATAACGCATGGCCGCCGGGAAGACGCCAAGGAACGTTCGCTGCTTCGGATAATAATTGTCCAGCAGCACCAGGTAACTTTTCATCCGCACGTCTGCAGATATGTCGTCGGATTTCGTCTCGCCTACGAGAGGATTCAGGAACAAACCGTCGACGATTTCCATCGCCGTCTTCTGAATATATTCGTGCGCCCGGTGAACCGGATTGCGGGTCTGAAATCCAACGACGGTTTTCCAGCCATTCTGTACGAAACGTTTGCGTGTTTCTGCCGGGTCGAAGTAAAAGTCCTGAAACTTCGACGGTTTCGGACGGTTCAGCACCTGTACCGGTCCGCCTACGTATACTTTAGGCCGTGAGAACAGCTTCTGCACGCCCGGATGTTCGCGATCGTCCGTCTTGAATACTTTTACCGCTTCTTCGCGTTGGTCGACCGTATACACGCTTCTGACTTCCAGCAGCGCGTATACAACCTGATCCTCTTCTCCTACAAGAGCTATACGCTCGCCAATCAACAGCCGCTCCGCTAACGTCTCCTCGACCGGAAGGACGATGGGAATGCTCCATACCGCCCCGTCAGCCAGACGCATACGATCCAGAACCGATCTATAGTCTTCTTGAGTCATGAACCCTGTAAGCGGAGAAAAAGCTCCGATCGCGATCAGATCCAGATCCGATATCGTCCAGGAGTTAACAGGAATCTGTTGCAGTTGTTCGGCCTCCAGCAGCAGAGCGTCGCGCTGTCCGCCAGTTACCAAACGGTTGATCAGGGTACCGCCGTGTGGCTTAATCGTTTCCGACATGTTGGTTCCTCCTCAGGTTACTGAGCTTTGCGCTAGCAAAGCTTATCTTCGAAAGCGTAACTGCGCTTTCGTTCTGCTTGCCTGGCTGGCAGCTGGTTATTTGTGCAACCCGCACTCTGTCTTCTCGAAGCCTGCCCAACGTCCTGCGCGCGGATCTTCGCCAGGTAATACTTGGCGTGTGCATTTTTCACAGCCGATACTAGGATAATACTGGTCATGGAGCGGATTGTAAATCAAATCATGTTCACGAATATAATTCCAGACATCCTCAGATGTCCAATCTGCTATCGGATTGAATTTGACGAGACCGAATTTTAAGTCATATTCGATCTTCTTGGCGTTTGCCCGTGTCGGAGCCTGATCTCTGCGAATACCGGTGATCCAAGCTTCGTATTTGCCCAAGATGTTCGTAAGCGGATCGACTTTACGGATATTGCAGCATGAAGTCGGATTCGACTTCCACAGTTCCGCCCCATGAAGAGCTTCTTGCTCCTGCAAAGTCAGTTTAGGACTGACCCGTACGAAGGACATCCCGTAGTGCTCCTCCAGGCGTGCCTTAGTCTCATAAGTTTCTCTAAAATGGAGATCCGTGTCCAAATAAAAAATATCGGTAGAAGGCGAAACCTTTTGCAAAATATCGACCAGAACGACGTCTTCCGCGCCAAAGCTGCAAGCAAACGTTATATTCGGGAAGGTCGCGACCGCCCACTCTACTACCGCATCCGCGGATTGAGATTCCAACGTTTGGGCTGCTTCGAGGATGAGCGCTTCTTTTTCCAGCAAGTTCATACGAATGATCCTCCTTAAGACTAATTCCGAGTTTATCTATGTGTTTTATTGTATATACTCATTATAAGGGTAAATGATCGAGTGTCAATAGTTTCCTTATGAACCTTCCGACTCATTTTAGGCACACCATCATAGTATGGCGCCGGAAATGTTTGGTGCACGACAAAAAAACCTTTTCCGCCGTAGCGGAAAAGGTTCGTTGTTGTTGGTTCGAACTTAACGTTTGGAGAACTGAGGAGCACGACGAGCAGCTTTCAAGCCGTACTTCTTACGTTCTTTCATACGCGGGTCGCGAGTCAGGAAGCCTGCGCGCTTCAAGGAACCGCGGAAATCCGGATCTGCCTTGAGCAATGCGCGGGAAATACCGTGACGGATCGCGCCAGCTTGTCCTGTAGTACCGCCACCGTTCGCGATGACCAGTACGTCGTAACGGCCAGTCGTTTCAGTCAAAGTGAGCGGTTGTTTCACGATCAGCTTCAACGTCTCCAGACCGAAGTATTCGTCCAATGGACGATTATTAATAACAATCCGTCCTTCTCCCGGTACAAGACGTACACGTGCTACCGAGTGCTTCCGACGGCCGGTTCCATAATATTGAACTTGTGCCATGAACAGGTCCTCCTCTTAATTATCCGCGAAGTTGCCAAACTTCAGGTTTTTGTGCTTCGTGTGGGTGCTCCGAGCCAGTGTACACTTTAAGCTTCGTTTTCAGCGAGTCGCCCAGACGGTTTTTCGGGAGCATGCCGTAAACAGCCAGTTCAACCATGCGATCTGCTTTTTTGTTCAGCATCTCTTGAGCTGTCGCCGTCTTCAATCCGCCTTGATATTGAGAATGGCGATAGTATTTTTTTTGCAGCAATTTTTTACCGGTCAATACGACTTTGTCAGCATTGATAATGATCACGAAGTCACCCGTATCGACATGCGGTGTAAATTCAGGCTTCAACTTACCGCGCAGAATGGAAGCAGCTTCGCTTGCCATACGTCCGAGCGTTTGTCCGGCTGCATCGATAATGTACCATTTCTTTTCAACTTCTTGTGGCTTAGCCATATATGTGGTACGCATTCGCAATGTCCTCCTAAATAAATCTACATCGAAAACAATTGTTTAGGTTAGAAAAAACATTTTCATTGGTTGGTGCTCTCATAACGCGGGGCGTGGGAGGCCAGTTATGAAAGACCATTTAATATATTACAACATTTCCGGGTGTGGCGCAAGTCATTTCTTACATTTTAAACCGTACAAACCGGCTAATACACCACTTCCCACAGCATCAATCCGTGAGCCATCGCTGTCGGTCCTGCAAGGCTGCGATTTTGGGCTCTTAACACGTCTCCCATGTTCGCAGCTGTGCGCTTGCCCTCGCCGACCTGCATAAGCGTACCCACGATGATTCGTACCATATGCTGCAAAAAACCGTTACCAGTTACCCATACGTGAATGAGACCCGGACCGCTTCCCGTCTCCGCATCCACTGTCTCGATATAAGCGTCATAAATGGTGCGGACATGAGAGGGTTTCGTCGACTTCACGGAACAATACGAGGTGAAATCGTGTTCGCCGATCAGCGCCTGGAGCGCATGGCGCATCGCTTCCACGTTTAGCGGAGTCGGATGGTGAAATTGCATATGTCGCTGAAATACGTCCGGCACGCGATTGCAATTGATCGTATACCGGTACGTCTTCCTCTTGGCCGATCTACGCGCGTGGAAATCCGGATCCGCCATACGCGCCTCCAGGATGCGAATGTCCGGAGGCAGGCGCGAATTGAGCGCAAGAGCCAACCGTTGAATCGGTATGGAGGACGAGGTAATAAAGTTGAATACTTGCGCGCGCGCATGCACCCCAGCATCCGTACGCCCCGAAGCTGTAATGTGAATTTTCTCGCCCATAAGCTTCTCAATGGCCTCTTCGATTCGGTCTTGAATCGTGTTGCCTTGCAGCTGAGATTGAAAACCGAAATAACGGGTCCCTTCATAGCTTACGGTCATGACCAGGTTTCTCAGGTAGACCACCCCAAAGCGACAAAGGCTGTTTCCGCGTCTGCCGGAAGTCATTCGTACAAGGCGCATGCGGTCTGGTATGGTTATACCGTGTCAGACACGAATGCTCCTCGCCGAATTCGTTCCTTGTACTATCTGCTTACAAAAAAAGGGCTTCAGCAGAATCAATGATTCTGTCCACCCTTTCATCCGGTTAATTAAGCTCGGTCAACCAGTTCCAAATATACCATCGGTGCAGAGTCGCCGCGACGAGGTCCCAGCTTGAGGATACGCGTGTATCCGCCTGGACGCTCGGAGTAGCGAGTTGCAAGTTCCGTGAACAGCTTCTGGATCGCGTCTTGATCCGATCCTTCCAACTGTTCGCGACGAACAAAAGCGGCTGCTTGACGACGCGCGTGCAAATCTCCGCGCTTAGCCAGCGTAATCAGCTTTTCCGCAATGGAACGAACTTCTTTCGCTTTACCTTCCGTCGTCTGAATGCGTTCGTATAAGAACAGATCGGTTACCAGATCCCTGAACAAAGCTTTCCGGGCGCTGGAGTCACGACCCAATTTTTGGTATGCCATCTGTTTCCCCTCCTTCTGTAATCGTACGGTAGAACCTCAGGAACAGCCGCGCAGGAGTTCCGTCCGTCGATCAATCTTCCGCGCGCAAGCCGAGTCCGAGCTCTTCCAGCTTCTCTTGAACTTCCTCCAAAGATTTGCGGCCCAGGTTGCGGACCTTCATCATATCTTCTTCGGTTTTCGTAATAAGCTCTTGCACGGTGTTGATACCCGCACGTTTCAAGCAGTTGTAGGAACGAACCGAAAGATCAAGCTCTTCGATCGTCATCTCCAACACTTTTTCTTTCTTGTCTTCTTCTTTTTCGACCATAATTTCCGCATCTTTCGCCTCATCGGTCAGGCCGACGAACAACATTAGATGCTCGGTCAAAATTTTCGCGCCAAGGCTGACGGCTTCTTCCGGTCGAATGCTTCCATCGGTCCACACTTCGAGGGTAAGTTTGTCGTAATTCGTGACTTGACCGACACGAGTATTCTCGACACTGTAATTGACACGAGTGATCGGGGTATAGATGGAATCTACCGGGATAACTCCAATCGGCTGATCCTCTCTTTTGTTCCGATCTGCAGCAACATAGCCTCTGCCGCGACCCGCGTGAATACGCATGTGCAAACGAGCGTCTGCAGCAAGCGTTGCAATGTGCAAGTCCGGATTAAGGATTTCTACATCGCTATCCGCGCGAATATCGCCGGCGACTACACTGCCTTCGCCCTCAGCGTCAATTTCCAGTACCTTCTCCTCGTCGGAGTGGATCTTCAAAGACAATCCTTTCAAATTCAGGATAATCTCCGTAACATCCTCCATCACGCCGGGCACCGTCGAAAACTCGTGCAGAACGCCGTCAATTTGAACGGAATTGACCGCAGCTCCCGGCAACGAGGAAAGCAAGATGCGGCGCAAGGAGTTCCCGAGCGTTGTGCCGTATCCGCGCTCCAGCGGTTCGATCACGAACTTGCCGTATTTGCCGTCATCGCTCAGTTCAACGGTTTCGATTTTTGGCTTTTCAATTTCGATCATGAACTTAACCCTCCTTAAAAACGTCGTTTCCCTCCGGATTCCCTGCAAGCGCAAAAAGGAATAGTATGCCTATCGTCCACATCCATTATTCACATGTTTCCGATAAATATACTATAGGAACCATAATCAGACACGACGACGTTTCGGCGGACGGCAACCGTTATGAGGTACCGGAGTTACGTCTTTGATGAGGTTGACTTCAAGGCCTGCTGCCTGGAGCGAACGGATTGCAGCTTCGCGTCCTGCGCCTGGTCCTTTAACGACTACCTCAACAACTTTCATTCCATGCTCCATAGCGGCTTTCGCTGCAGATTCAGCAGCCATTTGAGCTGCGAACGGAGTGCTTTTACGCGAACCTTTGAAACCGAGGTTTCCGGAGCTCGCCCAAGAAATTGCGTTACCATGCGGATCCGTGATTGTTACGATCGTGTTGTTGAATGTCGAACGGATGTGAGCGACACCAGATTCGATATTTTTACGGTCACGACGTTTAGTCCGTGCTACTGCCTTTTTCGGTTTAGCCATGAGAGTTATCCCCCCTTATTATTTCTTCTTATTCGCTACTGTACGACGAGGTCCTTTACGCGTACGGGCGTTTGTTTTGGTGCGTTGACCGCGAACCGGCAAACCGCGACGATGGCGAATGCCACGATAGCAGCCGATTTCCACAAGTCGCTTGATGTTAAGGGCAATCTCACGACGAAGGTCGCCTTCCACTTTCAACGTTTTGTCGATCGCTTCACGGACTTTGTTTACTTCATCTTCCGTTAGTTCGCGTACACGAGTGTTCCCGTTAACGCCAGTTTGGGCGATAATTTTTTGGGAAGTCGTTTTGCCGATACCGAAAATGTACGTCAGCGCGATTTCCAACCGTTTGTCACGGGGCAAGTCTACTCCAGCTATACGAGCCATTAGTGATCGTGCACCTCCTTTTAACCTTGTTTTTGCTTATGCTTCGGATTTTCGCAAATGATCATGACGGCGCCCTTGCGACGGATGACTTTGCATTTTTCGCAAATCGGTTTGACCGACGGTCTTACCTTCATGTTTATTACCTCCTGAGAACTTTGCCATGGCGAAGCCCCAAAGTTGACATCTTAAGAAATCAATGAGCTCTGCGCTGCAAAGCTGCTTAAGCATTGCCGAACTTTGCCGGAGCAAAGTATTTATTTAAATCGGTACGTGATCCGACCTCTGCTCAAATCGTAAGGCGACAACTCGACAGTGACTTTATCCCCCGGCAATATACGGATAAAGTGCATCCGAATCTTACCCGATACATGGGCCAGCACCTGGTGTCCGTTCTCGAGCTCCACTTTGAACATCGCGTTCGGAAGTGGCTCGATTACTTTACCTTCTACCTCAATTACATCTTCTTTGGCCACGGTCATTCTCCTTTCTCATGCGCTTCGGATTGTCCGCTTTCCATAAACTTGCAGATTGCGTAACGAAGTTTGCCGTTGGTTACGCATCCCGTCTCCGAAATGCTGCCGGCTACCTCGCTGCTGACAAAATCAAACAGTCGCAGATGAAGCAGGTTTTTCTTCTTCGGCCCAGCGAACTTGCGCTTGTCGCCGTCGGCAATCCATACGAACCGGTCATCCAGCAAGCCGACAATAACCGCGTATTGATCTTGCTCCCTGCCGCGCAGCACTTTCACGATCCGCCCGATCTCCGGCATAACCGTATGATCGGAGGTAGATACTAGATGCCCTTGGTTCGCATCATTCATCATTCGTCACCAGATCCGTCGATCGTTAAAATCTCGTATCCATCCGGAGTGATGACGATCGTATGCTCGAAATGCGCACAGAGCGAACCGTCGACAGTTACGACCGTCCAGTCGTCCTCCAGCGTTCTTACGTACCGTTCGCCTACGTTAACCATTGGTTCAATGGCTAGCGCCATGCCCGGTTTGAGCCGGGGGCCGCGGTTCGGAAGTCCGTAGTTGGGTATCTCCGGTTCCTCATGCAAGTCTTTACCAATTCCGTGCCCCGCATACTCGCGCACGATAGAGAAACCTTCTTCTTCCACGCAAGTTTGAATCGCGTGCGAGATAGTAAACAGGCGTACATCCGGTCCCGCTAACGCGAGGCCTGCATATAGCGATCGCTCCGATACTTCGAGCAGCTTGCGGGCCGTTTCCGAAACTTCGCCCACCGGATACGTCCAGGCGGAATCGCCATGGTATCCTTTGTACTGCGCTCCGATATCGATGCTGATGATGTCGCCTTCCTTCAGCTTTCTGTCACTGGGAAAACCGTGAACCAGTTCCTCGTTGACCGAAGCACAGATGCTGGCAGGAAAACCGTTATAGCCTTTAAAAGATGGTGTAGCGCCCTGACTTCGAATGAAAGTTTCAGCGATCTGATCCAATTCCTTGGTTGTAATGCCAGGCTGAACAGCTTTGGCCATCAGCCGGTGCGTCTTGGCGACGATCCGGCCAGCTTCCCGCATGAATTCCAGTTCAGCTTCGGACTTACAAATGATCATCAGGCTTGACCTCGCAGCAAGGAAGAAATCTCAGCCGTTACTGCATCGATGTCCTGTTGTCCGTCTACTTCACGCAGTAGCCCTTTGTTCGAATAATAAGTAAGCAAAGGTGCCGTTTTGTTCGAGTATTCGTCCAACCGGGTCCCTACCTTCTCCTCCGTATCGTCGGAACGCTGGTACAGCTCACCGGAGCATTTGTCACAGACGCCTTCGGATTTTGGAGGATTAAACATAACGTGATAAGTGGCTCCAC
The DNA here is from genome assembly GCF_058135425.1 of Paenibacillus sp. MAH-35. Classification (NCBI taxonomy): domain Bacteria; kingdom Bacillati; phylum Bacillota; class Bacilli; order Caryophanales; family Paenibacillaceae; genus Paenibacillus; species Paenibacillus sp. MAH-35. The sequence continues at coordinate 49,859 of NZ_JBYUPU010000043.1, read as the reverse complement.
AAGATTTGCAGATGCGCCGGCCGGTCAACCGTCCGAGCAGCAAATCCCGATCCACTTTCAAATTGACAACGTGATCGATCTTCTTCCCCATGGAAGCGAGCATCTCGTCCAGAGCTTCCGCTTGAGCGAGTGTTCTTGGAAAACCGTCGAGCAGAAATCCTTCGTCGCAATCCGGCTTCTCCAGACGCTCCTTAACGATTCCGTTCGTAATCTCGTCGGGTACCAGCAAGCCTTGATCGACAAAGCTTTTGGCCTGAACGCCGAGCGGAGTTCCTTGGCTCATCGCGAGCCGGAACGCGTCTCCGGTGGATATGTGCGGTACACGAAATCCATCGACGATTCGTTCGGCTTGCGTTCCTTTACCGGCTCCCGGAGGACCCATGAAAAGAATGTTCAATTTACGCACCCTCCCTGGAGGTTTCCGCGGGCGAAAACTTCCCTCATGCGTTATTTGTTGATGAACCCTTTGTAGTGGCGCTTAATCAGTTGGCTTTCGATCTGTTTCATCGTCTCCAGAGCAACGCCGACCACGATTAGCAGCGATGTACCGCCGATCGTAACTTGCTGAGGCAAGCCGGCCAGGTTGGTGAAGAACACCGGAAGGATCGAGATAACAGCCAGGAAGATCGCACCGGACAAAGTGATACGTGTCATGACACGCGTCAAGTAAGTCGCCGTCGTCTTACCAGGGCGGATGCCCGGGATATAGCCGCCGTTCTTCTTCATCTGCTCAGCCATTTGGACCGGATTGATTTGCACGAACGTGTAGAAGTACGTGAAACCGATAATCAACAGAACGTAAAGCACCATGCCCAAAGCGGCAGTGAACGCCAAGTTGTTGATAATCCAGTCGGCCACCACGTTACCGCGCCAGAACTGGGCGATCGTCGGAGGAAACACGAGCAAGGACGATGCGAAGATAACCGGGATAACACCGGCTGCGTTTACTTTGAGCGGAATGTGCGTCGATTGACCGCCGTACATTTTACGTCCCACAACGCGTTTCGTATATTGCACCGGAATTTTGCGTACGCCTTGCTGAACGAAGATGACACCAACGATGATCGCGACTACGACCAATACGATAATGACAACCTTCAGGATGTTCAGGAACAGGGCGCTGTCCGCAGACTCTGCAAACAAACGCAAGTAAATCATGTTGATTCCGTTCGGAATCGAAGCGATAATCCCGGCGAAAATAATAATCGAGATGCCGTTTCCGATACCATATTCGGTAATTTGCTCACCGAGCCACATTAAGAACGCGGTACCCGCGGTTAATACGATCGCGATAAGCAAATAAGTGGTGAAACCAGGATCAAGCACAAGCTGCATGCCGTACAGACGGTTAAATCCAAATGCAACGCTGTATGCCTGAATTAATCCAAGCACGATTGTGCCGTATCGAGTGATTTGCGCCAGCTTTTTCCTGCCCACTTCGCCTTCCTTCGCCCATTGGGCGAATCGTGGTACAACGTCCATCGACAGAAGCTGCACGATGATGGAAGACGTGATGTAAGGCATAATCCCGAGTGCGAAAATCGAGAACTGGAACAAAGCGCCACCGGAAAAAGTATTCAGCAAGCCGAATACGCCTCCGCTCGAAGATTGATCGATGCTCTTCAAGATATCCGCGTCGATGTTCGGTACCGGGATAAAAGCACCGATCCGGTACACGATCAAAACGAGAAGCGTGAATATAATTCTTCTTCTCAGATCTTGTACCTTCATGATGTTGGACAACGTCTTGAACATCAAATCACCTCGGTTTTACCGCCGGCAGCTTGGATCTTTTCGACGGCAGATTGAGAGAACTTATTCGCTTTTACTGTCAGTTGTACAGTAAGCTCGCCGTTACCCAAAATCTTGATACCGTCTTTCGGGTTCTTAACTACACCCGATTGCAAAAGCAGTTCCGGAGTAACTTCCGTTCCTGCGGAAAACTGGCTCAATTCATCCAGGTTTACAATCGCGTATTCCGTACGGAAGCGATTGTTGAAGCCGCGCTTCGGCAAACGGCGATACAGAGGGTTTTGTCCGCCCTCGAATCCTGGGCGAACGCCGCCGCCGGAGCGTGCGTTTTGACCTTTGTGACCTTTACCTGAAGTTTTTCCGTTTCCGCTTCCGATCCCGCGACCTACACGGTTGCGAGTTTTTTTCGAACCCGGTGCAGGTGTCAGTTCGTGTAACTTCATCGGTGCACCTCCTCAACATGTTGGTTAAAAAACAAACCGGACCGTAATGTCCGAATTATACTTCTTTGACTTCAACCAAGTGGCTGACTTGGTTGATCATGCCACGGATCGACGCCACATCGTTGTGTACGACCGTTTGGTGAAGCTTGCGCAAACCAAGCGTTCTAACAGTAACGCGTTGAGTCTCCGGGCGGCCGATCAAGCTGCGCTTGAGGGTAATTTGCAATTGCTTGGACATTCCGTTTCCCTCCTTAACCTAGAAGCTCTTCAACCGTTTTGCCGCGAAGCTTTGCGACTTCCTCAGCTCGCTTCAAACGTTGCAAACCTTCCAAAGTTGCATGAACCATATTAATGGAGTTGGAAGATCCGAGCGACTTTGTCAAAATGTCGCCGATGCCAGCCAGTTCCAATACGGCGCGAACCGGGCCACCAGCGATAACTCCTGTACCTTTCGATGCCGGCTTCAAGAGTACGCGGCCTGCTCCGAAATGACCGATAACTTGATGCGGGATCGTCGTGCCGACGATTGGAACGTGGATCAGGTTTTTCTTCGCGTCCTCGATGCCTTTGCGGATCGCGTCTGGTACTTCGCCTGCTTTACCGATGCCGGCGCCTACCCAACCGTTGCCGTCTCCAACGACGACGAGTGCGCTGAAGCTGAACCGACGACCGCCTTTAACGACCTTGGCAACGCGGTTCAGGTTAACCAACTTCTCTTTAAGGTCCAATGTATTGGGATCTACGCGCAAGTTTCTTACCTCCTTGTTAAAGATTTCGTTTAGAACTCAAGTCCCGCCTCGCGGGCTGCATCAGCAAGCGCCTGAACGCGTCCATGATACAAGTATCCGCCGCGGTCGAAAACTACGGTTTTGATACCTTTCGCTTTAGCTCGCTCAGCGACCAATTGGCCTACTTTCTGAGCTGCCTCGCTGTTGCCGCCGTTCGAGATTTGACCTTTCAATTCCTTATCTTGAGTCGATGCGGACGCGATCGTCACTCCAGTCACATCATCGATCAGCTGAGCGTACATGTGCTTGGAGGAACGGAAAATGTTCAAACGTGGACGACTTTGAGTGCCCTGAATTTTCTTACGTACACGAAGGTGTCTCTTCTGACGGGCTTTATTTTTATCGCCTTTTGTAATCATCGGGTGTTCACTCCTTCCCTTATGCCAAGAAGCTCATTCGGCTTCTTAGTGGATTATACGTCTTATTTCTTCTTACCAGCTTTACCTTCTTTGCGAAGGATCCGCTCGCCTTCGTACTTAATCCCTTTACCTTTGTAAGGCTCAGGCTCACGTACGGAACGAACTTTTGCAGCCGTTGCTCCTACGAGCTCCTTATCGATACCCTTCACGATAATTTTCGTGTTGGATGGAACATCGAACTCGATTCCGTTTTCCGGTACGATTTCAACCGGGTGGGAGTAACCTACGTTCAAGACCAGCTTCGTGCCGCTCTTGTTAGCGCGGTAACCGACGCCTACGAGGTCGAGTGTTTTGGAGTAACCTTCCGTTACGCCGCTCACCATGTTGAAAATGATGCTGCGGGTCGTACCGTGCAGAGAGCGGTGCAGTTTGTTGTCAGAAGGACGCTCCACGTTAATGACGCTGTCTTCTACAACAACTTTCATATCTTTATGCAGTTCACGGCTCAGCGTCCCTTTCGGGCCTTTAACCGTAATTAGTGTATTATCTAAAGAAACATTAACCCCTGATGGGATCGCAATGGGTTTACGACCAATACGAGACATTCATTGCACCTCCATTCTTACGCGATGTAAATTACCACACGTAGCAGATAACTTCCCCGCCGGACTTAGCCTGGCGAGCGTCTTTGTCGCTCATAACGCCTTTGGAAGTGGACAGGATGGCGATTCCGAGTCCGCCGAGAACCTTCGGCACTTCCTGGCTTTTCGCGTAAACACGCAATCCCGGTTTGCTGATGCGTTTCAGGCCGGTGATGACGCGTTCTTGATTCGGGCCGTATTTCAGGAAAATACGGATGATCCCTTGTTTGCTATCTTCGACATATTCAGCGTCGCGGATGAAGCCCTCTTTCTTCAAAATCTCGGCGATTTCCTTCTTGATTTTCGAAGCGGGCACTTCTACCGTTTCGTGACGTACGACATTTGCGTTGCGGATGCGTGTAAGCATATCTGCAATCGGATCTGACATAACCATAGTAGCGAACCTCCTTCCTAGAGACGGGTTTATTACCAGCTTGCTTTCTTCACGCCAGGAATTTGACCTTTATAAGCCAATTCACGGAAACAGATACGGCAAATTTTGAATTTGCGCAGTACGGAATGCGGCCGACCACAACGCTCGCAGCGCGTGTATGCCTGAACTTTGAACTTCGGTTTCCGCTGCTGCTTAATAATCATCGAAGTTTTTGCCACTGTTACACCTCCGAATTCTCTTCATATTTCCGTTCTTACTTCGTGAAAGGCATTCCGAGTTGTTCCAACAATTCGCGGGACTCTTCGTCCGACTTCGCAGTCGTTACGATAACGATGTCCATGCCGCGCACTTTATCCACTTTGTCATACTCGATTTCCGGGAACATCAGTTGTTCCTTAACGCCGAGCGTGTAGTTGCCGCGTCCGTCGAATGCTTTCGTCGATACGCCGCGGAAGTCACGTACACGTGGCAGTGCAATGTTGAACAACTTGTCGAGGAAATAGTACATCCGGTCGCCACGCAGCGTAACTTTAACGCCGATCGGCATGTTTTCACGAAGTTTGAAGCCCGCGATCGATTTTTTTGCACGAGTTACAACCGGCTTTTGACCTGCGATGATTTGCAAATCGTTTACTGCCGTGTCGATCACTTTGGAGTTGCTAACAGCGTCACCAACACCCATGTTAATTACAACCTTCTCGATCTTTGGAACTTGCATGACAGTCGTATAGTTAAACTTCTGCATCAAAGCAGGAGTTACTTCGTTCAAGAAACGGTCTTTCATTCTAGTTGCCATTGATGAGTGGACCTCCTTTCTAAGCCAAATGAATTAGTTGATCACTTCGCCCGATTTTTTTGCTACGCGCACTTTTTTGCCGTTATCCAGCACTTTGTACCCAACGCGAGTCGGCTCTCCGCTCTTCGGATCGAGCAGCATCACGTTCGAAACGTGAATTTTTGCTTCCTGGTTCAGGATGCCGCCTTGCGGGTTTTGCTGATTCGGCTTTTGATGCTTCTTCACCATGTTCACGCCTTCGACGAGAACGCGGTTTTCACGAGGATAAGCTGCGATAACGCGGCCTTTTTTACCTTTATCTTTACCGGTAATGACCATTACCGTATCGTCCTTTTTAACATGAAGCGTGTTGTTGTGGGACTCAAGTTGTTTTTTCGTTTTCGGCATTATTGTACACCTCCAATGGGAACCCCGATAATTCAGACTGGCTTACATCCGAAATTAAATAACTTCCGGCGCCAGCGAAACGATCTTCATAAAGTCTTTATCGCGAAGCTCACGAGCAACTGGTCCGAAAATACGGGTTCCGCGCGGGCTCTTGTCATCCTTAACGATTACAGCCGCATTTTCATCGAAACGAATATAGGAACCGTCTTTACGACGAGTGGAACGCTTCGTGCGTACGATAACCGCTTTGACTACGTCGCCTTTCTTGACAACGCCGCCTGGTGTTGCTTCTTTCACAGAGCAAATGATCAAATCCCCGATGCTGCCAACACGTCTGCCAGTACCGCCAAGAACACGAATGCACATCAGTTGTTTAGCGCCGGAGTTGTCGGCCGAGATCAGTCGAGTAAATGGTTGGATCATTTTGTATGCCCTCCTTTCAGCTGTGAGTTAAGTCCAATTACACGAGAACTGCTCTTTCAACGATTTTCACGAGTCTGTACCGCTTGTCTTTCGACAATGGACGAGTCTCCATGATCTCTACAGTATCGCCTATTTTAGCTTCGTTGTTTTCGTCGTGCGCCTTAAACTTTTTCGTATATTTGATACGCTTGTGGTACAAGCTGTGCTTCTTGTAAGTCTCAACGGCGACAACGATCGTTTTGTCCATTTTGTCGCTTACGACTTTGCCGATCTGCACTTTGCGTTCGTTGCGTTGCATCGAATGCCCTCCTCTCTAAATTCGTCAGCTGATCCCGAGTTCTCTTTGCCGTATCACGGTTTTCGCACGGGCAATTTCCTTGCGAAGCTCACGAAGTCGAACCGGGTTATCCAGTTGGCCCGTCGCCAATTGAAAACGGAGGTTAAACAGTTCTTCTTTGAATCCGGAAATTTTTTGCTCGATTTCAGCAGTGGTCAAGTTGCGAAATTCACTGGCTTTCATTTGCTTCACCACCCACTTCTTCTCTTTTCACAAACTTCGTCTTGATTGGGAGCTTGTGAGAAGCAAGACGCATTGCTTCGCGTGCGATTTCTTCACTCACCCCAGCCAGCTCAAACAAAATCTTGCCGGGTTTCACGACCGCTACCCACTTCTCCACATTACCTTTACCGCTACCCATCCGAACCTCAAGCGGCTTTTGCGTAATCGGCTTGGAAGGGAAAATTTTAATCCACACTTTACCGCCCCGTTTGATATAACGGGTCATTGCGATACGTGCAGCTTCGATTTGACGGTTGGTGACCCAAGCCGGTTCGAGCGCCTGCAGTCCGTATTCGCCAAACGCAACCTCAGTGCCGCCCTTTGCGCGACCCTTCATGCTTCCGCGTTGTTCTTTGCGGTGCTTGACACGTTTAGGCAACAACATGATTAGTTTCCTCCTTCCTGGACATCCTTTTTCTTCGCTGTTGGAAGAACTTCACCACGGTAGATCCACACTTTCACGCCGATCCGTCCGTAAGTCGTATGAGCTTCCGCTGTACCGTAATCGATATCCGCACGCAGCGTGTGAAGAGGAACCGTACCTTCGCTGTAGCCTTCGCTCCGTGCAATCTCTGCACCGCCGAGACGACCGCTTACTCCAGTTTTGATTCCTTTCGCGCCGGCTCTCATCGTCCGTTGAATCGCTTGTTTCATTGCACGACGGAACGAAATGCGGCGTTCCAGCTGCTGGGCAATGCTTTCTGCGACCAGGATTGCGTCGAGTTCCGGATTTTTGATCTCCGCGATGTTAATGTGGACTTTTTTGCCCGACATTTTGGAGATATGGTTACGAATAACTTCGACTTCGGAGCCGCCTTTACCGATAACCATACCAGGCTTAGCAGTATGAATCGTAACGTTAACGCGATTAGCGGCACGCTCGATGTCGATATGGGAAACAGCCGAATCTTTCAGCTTGTTTTTCAGGTATTCACGAATTTTGACGTCTTCCATCAGCAGTGTGCCGAATTCTTTGTCGGCATACCACTTGGATTCCCAATCACGGATAACACCGATTCTTAACCCAACCGGGCTTACCTTTTGACCCACACGTATTCCCTCCTTATTTCTCAGATACCACCAAAGTAATGTGGCTGGTTCTTTTCAAGATTTTGAACGCGCGGCCTTGGGAACGCGGACGGATCCGCTTCAAGGTCGGCCCTTGGTTAACATAAGCTTCGCTAACAACCAGATTGTTAGCTTCGAGCGAATGATTGTGCTCGGCGTTTGCAATAGCCGAATTCAACAGCTTTTCCACGACCGGAGATGCGGAACGCGGCGTATTGCGCAAAATAGCGATCGCATCGCCTACTTGTTTGCCACGGATCAGGTCGATCACGAGACGAACTTTACGAGGAGCGATACGAATGTGATTTGCGTGTGCCTTTGCTTGCATAGGGAGTACCTCCTCTCAAAAAAAGGTGTATCTAATTACCGTTTGCCGGTTTTCTTGTCATCGTCGTGACCTTTGTACGTACGAGTTGGCGCGAATTCGCCAAGCTTGTGTCCGACCATGTCTTCGGTTACGTATACTGGCACATGCTTTCTGCCATCATAAACGGCAAATGTATGTCCAACGAATTGCGGGAAGATGGTGGAGCGGCGAGACCAGGTCTTAATGACTACTTTCTTGCCTTGGCCAATAGCCTCGACTTTCTTCATCAAGTGATCGTCCACAAAAGGTCCTTTTTTCAAACTGCGGCCCATTTACGAAATCCTCCTTTCATCCAACCTGCTAGATCCCGTCTTACTTCGTGCGGCGACGGACGATGTATTGGTTGGACGCTTTTTTCTTCTTGCGCGTTTTGTAACCGAGTGTAGGCTTGCCCCATGGGGACATTGGCGATTTGCGTCCGATTGGCGCGCGGCCTTCACCACCACCGTGAGGGTGATCAACCGGGTTCATAACGACCCCGCGTACTTCAGGGCGCTTGCCGAGCCAGCGATTACGTCCAGCTTTACCGATGTTGATCAGCTCGTGGTCTTCGTTACCAACGGAACCGATTGTAGCGCGGCAAACTTTCAAGATGCGGCGCATTTCACCGGAAGACAAACGAATCGTTGCATATTCGCCTTCTTTACCGAGCAATTGAGCTTCCGTACCGGCTGCGCGAACCATTTGCCCGCCTTTGCCTGGTCTCAGCTCGATGTTGTGAATAACGGAACCGACCGGAATGTTCTCCAGCGGGAGTGCATTACCGATTTTGATATCCGCATCCGGACCGGAAACGACCGTATCTCCGACTTTCAACCCTTTAGGAGCGATGATGTAACGCTTCTCACCGTCCGCATAGTTGATCAGTGCGATGTTCGCCGTACGGTTCGGATCGTACTCGATTGAAGCAACGCGTCCTGGTATTCCATCTTTGTTGCGTTTGAAATCGATGATCCGGTATTTACGTTTATGACCGCCACCTTGGTGACGAACCGTAATTTTACCTTGGTTGTTGCGACCGGCTTTGTTCATAAGCGGAGCAAGCAAAGACTTCTCCGGCTTAGACGCCGTAATCTCTTCGAAAGTAGAAACCGTCATCTCGCGTTTGGACGGAGTTGTCGGCTTAAACGATTTGATAGGCACTATGTTTCCCTCCTTACTTTACGAAATTAGACACTCTCAAAAAATTCCAACGGCTTGCTGTCTTTATCGAGCGATACGATCGCTTTTTTCCATTCCGACGTATAACCGTTGTAACGGCCGTAACGCTTCGGCTTGGCAGGAACGATCATCGTATTGACCTTCTCAACCTTCGTTTTGAAGATTTCTTGGATCGCGAGCTTAATCTCTGTCTTGTTCGCACGCTTGTCGACTTCGAACACGTACGTGTTGTTACCCATCAAGTCGCTGGATTTCTCAGAAATGATCGGGCGCTTGATAATATCGCGTGGGTTCTTCATTACGCAAGCACCTCCTCTACTTTCTGAATAGCTTCCTTCGTAATGATCAACTTGTCATGAGCAAGAACGTCAAGCACGCTGATTCCGTCTGCGGAAACGAATTTCACGCCTGGGATGTTGCGTGTGGACAATGCCACGTTGTCATCGTAGCTGCCGGTAACAACCAGAGCTTTGCGCTCCACTTTCAGGTTGTTCAGGATCGCTGCGAATTCTTTCGTCTTCGGTTGTGCCAAAGACAATTGATCAAGCACGATGATTTCACTGTCAATCACTTTTGCGGAGAGCACGGATTTGATCGCAAGACGACGAACTTTTCTCGGCAGTTTGAAACCGTAGCTCCGAGGTGTAGGTCCGAATACGACGCCGCCGCCTTTCCATTGCGGAGAACGGATGCTTCCTTGACGAGCGCGCCCTGTTCCTTTTTGTTTCCAAGGTTTACGGCCGCCGCCACGCACTTCCGAACGCCCTTTGGTCTTGTGCGTACCGAGACGCTGGGACGCTTGTTGCAGAACGACTGCAGAATGAACGACGTGCTTGTTCGGCTCGATTCCGAAAACGGATTCCGCAAGCTCCACTTCGCCCACCTGCGCACCACTCACGTTATACAGTGCTACTTTTGGCATGTGTGTTCCTCCTTTCTCGCTACCTTACTGCTTTATAGTCGCTTTTACGCTGACGTAGCTGTTTCTAGGTCCCGGAATGGAGCCTTTCACCAGAATCACGTTGCGCTCTGTGTCGACCTTAACAACTTGCAATTTTTGAATCGTAATCGTTTCGTTGCCCATGCGGCCGGCATTTTTCTTACCCTTCGGTACTTTGTTACTAGTACGGGCGATGGCAAGAGAACCTGCACCACGATGATATTTGGAGCCGTGAGACATCGGTCCGCGGGAGAAGCCCCAACGTTTGATCGCACCGGCTGTTCCTTTACCTTTGGAAGTACCTGTCACGTCAACATATTCGCCTTCGGCGAAAAGATCTGCTTTGAGCTCCTGGCCAACTTCGTACTCGCCAAGGTTTACTCCGCGAATCTCTTTAATGTAGCGCTTAGGTGCGGCATTGGCTTTCTTAGCATGGCCAATCGCAGGTTTTGTTGCGTTCTTTTCTTTTTTGTCGTCGAAGCCGATTTGGATCGCTTCGTATCCGTCGTTATCTTGGTCTTTCTTCTGAAGAACGACGCATGGACCCGCTTGGATTACTGTTACAGGAATTACTGTACCGTCAGCGGCGAACACCTGAGTCATACCCAGTTTTTTTCCTAAGATACCCTTCATGTTGACACCTCATTTCTTTTGCGTTTAATTCCTTACAGCTTGATTTCGATATCTACACCAGATGGCAGATCCAGGCGCATCAAAGCATCGACCGTTTGCGGAGTCGGATTCACGATGTCGATCAGACGCTTGTGTGTGCGCATTTCGAACTGCTCTCTGGAATCCTTGTACTTGTGCACCGCGCGCAAAATCGTAATGATTTGCTTCTCAGTCGGCAACGGAATCGGACCAGATACACCTGCACCGGAACGTTTCGCCGTTTCGACGATTTTCTCTGCGGATTGATCGAGCACTCTGTGATCGTATGCCTTCAAGCGGATACGAATCTTTTGCTTTGCCATATTGTTCCCTCCTTTTATCGCCCAATTTGATTATCGGACATACTCCGCGAAAATCTCCTGACCACCTACCATGGCAAAGGGGCCGGGTGTGTCAGCAACCTCTCGCATCATCGCAACGTCACAGACCAACGTTCACTATTATATAAAAAACCGGGACGGAAAGCAAGAAATTTTTCAAAGAATTTTCACGACGCCAATTCAGTCCTCTTGGAAGCCCAAAATGGAACCTTGTTCATGAAATCGTTCTTGCCTTTTCTGGAGCAAAAAAGCAAAAAAAGCCCCTGACGAAATCGTCAGGGACTGTTTCTTCTATTATATAGCGTCTCCGTAAAAGAGCCGCCTTCAGCTTTGCGGGCGAACGCCCACAGCAGCTTACTTCGTGATTGTTACAACAGCGCCTGATCCAACTGTACGTCCACCTTCGCGGATCGAGAAGCGAGTACCTTCTTCGATAGCGATTGAGGAGATCAGTTCAACCGTAACTTCGATGTTGTCGCCTGGCATAACCATCTCTGTACCTTCTGGCAGGTTGATGATGCCTGTAACGTCAGTTGTACGGAAGTAGAACTGTGGACGGTAGCCTGTGAAGAAAGGCTTATGACGGCCACCCTCTTCTTTGGTCAGAACGTAAATTTGTGCAGTGAAGTTCATATGAGGCTTAACCGAACCCGGTTTAGCCAGAACTTGTCCACGCTCGATGTCTTTACGCTCTACGCCGCGGAGCAATGCGCCGATGTTGTCGCCCGCTTGAGCGGAATCGAGCAACTTACGGAACATTTCAACGCCAGTAACGATGGATTTGCGAGTTTCTTCAGCAAGACCAACGATTTCGATCTCGTCGCCGACTTTGACAACGCCGCGCTCTACGCGTCCGGTAGCAACTGTACCGCGACCCGTGATCGTGAACACGTCCTCGACAGGCATCAAGAAAGGCTTGTCAGTGTCACGAGTTGGTTCTGGGATGTAGCTGTCAACATGCTCGAACAGCTCAACGATTTTGTTAGCCCACTCGCCATCCGGGTTTTGCAGAGCTTCACGAGCGGAACCACGGATGATTGGAGTGTCGTCGCCTGGGAACTCATACTCGTTCAGAAGGTCGCGAACTTCCATCTCAACAAGCTCAAGGAGCTCTTCGTCTTCAACCATGTCGCATTTGTTCAAGAATACGACGATGTAAGGAACGCCTACGTTACGGGACAACAGGATGTGCTCGCGAGTTTGCGGCATAGGGCCGTCAGCTGCGGATACAACCAGGATTGCGCCGTCCATTTGAGCAGCACCGGTGATCATGTTTTTAACATAGTCGGCGTGCCCTGGGCAGTCAACGTGTGCGTAGTGGCGGTTAGGAGTTTCGTACTCAACGTGGGACGTCGAGATCGTAATACCGCGCTCGCGCTCTTCTGGAGCTTTGTCGATTTGGTCGAATGCGAAGGCAGTTCCTCCGTATTTTTTCGCCAAAACCGTAGTAATTGCCGCCGTCAGCGTAGTTTTACCATGGTCAACGTGACCGATGGTACCGATGTTAACGTGCGGTTTGGTGCGTTCAAATTTCGCTTTTGCCATGACAACAATTCCTCCTCTAATAAGAGAGTATGATTATGCGCCCTTGTTCTTTGCAATAATTTCGTCTGCAATACTCTTAGGCACTTCTTCATAATGGGATATTTCCATCGAATAAACGCCGCGGCCTTGTGTACGCGAGCGAAGAGTCGTGGAGTAGCCGAACATTTCGGAGAGCGGCACTTTGGAGCGGATTACTTGTGCGCCTGCACGGGCATCCATACCTTCGATGCGGCCGCGGCGGGAGTTCAAGTCACCCATAACATCGCCCATGTACTCGTCCGGAACGGTAACTTCGACTTTCATAATCGGCTCTAGGATGGCCGGATTACATTTATCTTTCGCTGCTTTCAGAGCCATCGATCCTGCGATTTTAAACGCCATCTCACTGGAGTCGACATCGTGGTAAGATCCGTCTACGATAGTAGCTTTCAGATCCACGAGCGGATATCCGGCAAGTACGCCGTTTTTCATCGATTCTTCGATACCGGCCTGAACGGCAGGAACGTATTCTCTTGGTACTACGCCACCGACAATTTTGTTTTCGAAAACAAAACCCGTGCCTGGCTCAAGCGGTTCGAATTCGATCCATACGTGACCGTATTGACCGCGTCCGCCGGACTGACGCACGAACTTGCCTTCGACTCTCGCCGGGCTGCGGAATCTCTCGCGGTAAGCAACTTGCGGCTTACCCACGTTTGTTTCCACTTTAAATTCGCGAAGCATACGGTCAACGATAATCTCAAGGTGGAGCTCGCCCATACCCTGAATGATCGTTTGGCCCGTTTCTTCATCCGTAAAGTAACGGAAAGTCGGATCTTCTTCAGCCAGCTTGGAGAGAGCAACGCCCATCTTGTCCTGGTCGGCTTTCGTTTTCGGCTCGACGGCGATGGAGATAACCGGCTCCGGGAAGTTCATCGACTCCAGAATGACCGGGTGTTTCTCGTCGCAAAGCGTGTCGCCGGTAGTCGTATCTTTCAGACCTACCGCAGCCGCGATATCACCCGAGTATACCTCGCTGATTTCTTGACGGCTGTTGGCGTGCATCTGCAGAATACGTCCGATCCGCTCGCGCTTGCCTTTGGTAGCATTCAATACGTAAGAGCCGGATGCAAGAATACCGGAGTATACGCGGAAGAATGTCAATCTACCTACATAAGGGTCAGTCGCGATTTTGAACGCAAGCGCCGAGAACGGCTCATTGTCGCTCGATTTACGAATTACTTCCGAACCGTCTTCCAGCGTTCCGCGAATGTCTGGAACGTCGACCGGCGCCGGCAAGTAATCGATGACGGCATCCAACATCATTTGGATACCTTTGTTTTTGTAAGACGAACCGCAGAAGACAGGGAAGATTTTCACTTCACATACGCCTTTGCGTAGAGCCGCTTTGATTTCTTCGACGGAGATTTCTTCTCCCTCCAAGTACTTCATCGTAAGCTCTTCGTCCAACTCGGCAACTTTCTCAACAAGCTCGGTGCGAAGCTCGGCAACTTTCGGAAGGAATTCTGCCGGGATTTCTTCTTTTTCGAACTTGCCTTGATCGTCTTTAAACATGTAAGCGACTTGCTCGACCAGATCGATAACTCCGGCAAAGTCGGATTCCGCTCCAATCGGAAGCTGGATAGCTACAGCATTAGCACGCAAACGATCGCGCATTTGGCCAATAACGCCAAGGAAGTCGGCGCCGATGATATCCATCTTATTGACATACGCAACCCGCGGTACTCCATAGCGATCCGCTTGTCTCCAGACGGTCTCGGATTGGGGTTCAACGCCTTCTTTGGCACTGAATACGCCAACCGCTCCGTCAAGAACGCGCAGGGAACGTTCAACTTCAACCGTGAAGTCTACGTGTCCTGGCGTATCGATAATATTAACCCGGTGGTTTTTCCACTGGCAAGTCGTAGCGGCGGAAGTAATCGTAATTCCGCGCTCCTGCTCTTGCTCCATCCAGTCCATCGTCGCGGCACCTTCATGCACTTCGCCGATTTTGTGGGTACGGCCTGTAAAGAACAGAATCCGTTCAGTCGTGGTGGTTTTGCCGGCATCGATATGCGCCATGATCCCGATATTACGCGTCTTTTCTAAGGAGAACTCTCTTGCCATATAACCGTCTCCTTTCAAGATGTCCCTGGGCTGTATGTAGAAAGACTTCCTTCAAGAAGCCTTTCTCACATTCCTACCAGCGATAGTGTGCAAACGCTTTGTTGGCTTCCGCCATTTTGTGAGTGTCTTCGCGTTTTTTAACGGAAGCACCGGTGTTGTTGCTGGCGTCCAAAATTTCAGCCGCCAAACGCTCTTCCATCGTTTTCTCGCCGCGAAGACGCGAGTAGTGTACCAACCAGCGAAGACCAAGCGCTGTACGGCGCTCAGGCTTAACTTCGATCGGCACCTGATAGTTCGAGCCGCCGACGCGGCGAGCTTTTACTTCGAGTACAGGCATAATATTTTTGATAGCCTGCTCGAATACTTCCATAGGCTCTTTCCCGGAACGTTCCTTGATCAAATTGAACGAATTGTACAGAATCGTCTGAGCAACTCCGCGCTTTCCATCAATCATAATCCGGTTAATCAGTCGGGTAACGAGCTTGCTGCTGTAAATCGGATCCGGCAAAACATCTCTTTTCGGTACTGGACCTTTACGAGGCATAGTTATCCCCCTTTCTTGCGAGTTTCATCCAAGTAATCGGTCATAGTATGACCGTTAATCTTATTTCTTCACTTTTGGACGTTTCGTTCCGTATTTGGAACGGGCTTGTTTCCGGTTGTTTACGCCGGAAGTATCCAATGCGCCGCGCACGATGTGATAACGTACCCCTGGAAGGTCTTTAACCCGGCCTCCGCGAATGAGTACCACGCTGTGCTCTTGCAGGTTGTGCCCGATCCCCGGGATATAAGCCGTTACCTCGACGCGGTTGGTCAAGCGTACGCGGGCATATTTCCGCAGTGCAGAGTTCGGTTTTTTCGGCGTCATCGTGCCTACACGAGTGCAAACACCACGCTTTTGTGGAGCGCTGATATCGGTAGCTTCCCGCTTAAGAGCATTAAAGCCTCTTTGCAAAGCAGGGGACTTCGACTTGGTGATTTTAGCCGTGCGGCCTTTACGAACCAATTGATTGATAGTTGGCATGTCGCCACCTCCTTCCCATTTCTAAGACGTGCTAGCGTCGTCTTTATTCAAGTCCACAGATCCAGGTGGTTCGCGTATTGGCAAACGAAAAGTTTTTGCCGCCCGCCTTCAGCTGCTTCCAGCTTAAGCTGGCGGCAAAAACATGTTATGAGCTGCGATCTATCCGCAATGCTTCGTTATTCGTTCCCCGCTGCGGCCATCGCCGCACCCACTTCGATTCCGCAAGCTTTGCCAAGCTGCTTCATCGAATCGACATATGTCACTTGAACCCCCATCTTCTTGCAAAGGTTCACGATCTTGGCCGTAATTCTAGGATCTGCATCACTGGCGACAAACACTTCGGCAGCCATACCTTGCTCTACCATTTTTGTCGTTTGCTTCGTGCCTATCGCTATTTTCTCCGCCTGCTTAACTTTATCATAAGACATTGCGCATCCTCCAAAGGAACAGGAGTGAAAATGAGCATCCGACACACACTTTGCTAGTTTAGCACTTCGAAAAACACGTGTCAAGGACGAAAACTTAAGATTCGACTGCTACCGTTTCCTTCGTTTCTTCGCCCTCTGCTTCCTCTTCCTCATTCGGATCGATGACCCGAATGCTGCGGTAACGGTTCATTCCCGTACCGGCCGGAATGAGTTTCCCAATAATGACGTTTTCCTTCAGACCGAGCAACTGATCCACTTTGCCTTTGATTGCCGCATCGGTCAGGACACGGGTCGTCTCTTGGAAAGAAGCGGCTGACAAGAACGAATCCGTCTCCAGCGACGCCTTTGTAATCCCGAGAAGTACCGGTTTGGCAACCGCCGGCTCCTCACCAGACAACAACACTTGGCGGTTCGCTTCCTCGTACTCGTGCATATCTACGAATGCACCCGGGAGCAGGACGGTATTACCGCTGTCCACGATGCGAATCTTCCTCAGCATCTGACGGATCATAACTTCGATATGCTTGTCGTTAATCTCAACGCCCTGGTTCCGGTAAACGCGCTGAACTTCTTGCAAAATGTAGTTTTGAACGCCGCGAATGCCTTTGATTCGCAGCATTTCTTTCGGGTCGATCGAACCGTCGGTCAGCTCGTCGCCTGCCTCTACCTGGTGCCCTACCGCTACGCGGATACGGGAACCGTAGGTGACGGCGTACGTCTTCGACTCGGCTTCGCCTTCGATCTCGATCTCGCGGCGGTCCTTGCCCTCACGAATATCTTTAACTTTACCGTCGATTTCGGAGATCGTCGCCTGCCCTTTCGGGTTACGCGCTTCGAAGAGCTCCTGGATACGCGGCAAACCTTGCGTAATATCGTCTCCGGCAACGCCCCCGGTATGGAACGTACGCATCGTGAGCTGGGTTCCCGGCTCTCCGATCGATTGCGCCGCGATAATACCGACCGCTTCGCCGATCTCTACATGCGTACCTGTCGCCAGGTTACGGCCATAGCACTTCTTGCAGACGCCATGACGCGATCGGCAGCTCAGCACGGAACGGATTTGCAGCTTTTTGATTCCGGCATCGATAATCGCATCCGCAATTTTCGACTCGATCAGTTCGTTACGTCCAACAATCAATTCGCCCGTTTGAGGATGACGAATCGTTTCGAACGAATAACGTCCTTCGATCCGGTCGAACAGATCCTCGATTACTTCCTTACCGTCCTGAATCCGGCTGACGACAAACCCTTTATCGGTTCCGCAGTCGTCTTCACGGACAATGACGTCTTGAGCGACGTCTACGAGTCGGCGGGTCAAGTAGCCCGAGTCCGCCGTACGGAGCGCGGTATCCGCCAAACCTTTACGAGCACCGTGTGTGGAGATAAAGTACTCCAATACAGTCAGGCCTTCACGGAAGTTCGATTTGATCGGCAGCTCGTAAATCCGTCCGGATGGCGTAGCCATCAGACCCCGCATGCCGCCCAGCTGGGTAATCTGCGATTTGTTACCGCGCGCTTTCGATTCGACCATCATGTTGATCGAATTGAACTTTTCGAGCGATTTCATGAGGACGTCGGTAATCCGGTCCTTCGCTTGGCCCCAGATGTCGATAATTTTGGCGTAGCGCTCGTCGTCGGTAATGAGACCGCGACGGTATTGCTGCATAACGACTTTTACTTTTTCTTCGGATTCCCTCAGGACAACTTCTTTCTCCTGCGGGACGATTACATCCGAGACAGCAACAGTAATCCCTGCGCGCGTCGAATACGTAAAACCGTTTTGCTTGATTTTATCCAAAATAACGGACGTCTCCATCGTATGGTAACGACGGAAGCATTCTCCGATAATCGCTCCGAGGTAGTCTTTGCCCACTGCGCCGCGCGATGGCAATCCCCGAAGGATTTCCTGTACATTGGCGCCTTTTTCGGAAATGAAATACTCGTCCGGCGTACCGTTGAACAAATTCGCCTTCGTCGCTTCATTAATATACGGGAAGTCGGCCGGGAAAATTTCATTGAAGATGATTTTCCCTACCGTCGTAACAATAAGCGAATTTTGCTGTTTTTCGGTAAAGCTCGTTTTGCCGAGCGCTCTAGCCGGTATAGCTACGCGCGAGTGCAAGGTAGCGGCTCCGCGATGATACGACGACACAGCTTCATGAACGTTGCGGAAAATCGTACCCGATCCCGGAGCTTCCACATTATCCATAGTCAAATAGAAGCTTCCGAGTACCATATCCTGCGACGGCGTCACGACCGGCTTGCCGTCTTTCGGGTTCAGGATGTTGCCGGATGCCAGCATCAGGATGCGGGCTTCCGCCTGAGCCTCGGCAGACAACGGAACGTGTACGGCCATCTGGTCACCGTCGAAGTCGGCGTTGTAAGCCGTACATACGAGCGGATGAAGCTTGATCGCGCGACCTTCTACGAGAATCGGCTCGAACGCCTGAATCCCGAGACGGTGAAGCGTAGGGGCACGGTTCAGCAGAACCGGATGCTCCTTGATGACTTCTTCAAGCACGTCCCATACTTCGGGACTGATGCGCTCCACTTTACGCTTCGCGCTCTTGATGTTATGGGCAAGCCCTTTATTAACCAGTTCTTTCATGACGAAAGGTTTAAACAGCTCAAGCGCCATTTCCTTCGGAAGTCCGCACTGGTACATCTTCAGGCTCGGTCCTACGACGATAACCGAACGTCCGGAATAGTCAACGCGCTTCCCGAGCAGGTTTTGGCGGAAACGTCCTTGCTTCCCTTTCAGCATGTGGCTGAGCGACTTCAGAGGGCGATTACCCGGTCCAGTGACCGGACGACCGCGGCGGCCGTTATCGATCAGCGCGTCCACTGCTTCTTGAAGCATCCTTTTCTCGTTCTGCACGATAATGTCCGGCGCCCCGAGATCGAGCAGCCGCTTCAACCGGTTGTTCCGGTTAATAACGCGGCGGTACAAGTCGTTCAGGTCAGACGTCGCAAAACGTCCGCCGTCCAGCTGTACCATAGGACGAAGCTCCGGCGGGATGACTGGAAGCACATCCAGTACCATCCACTCCGGCTCGTTACCCGAATTCCGGAACGCCTCCATGACTTCAAGACGCTTGATTGCACGGTTACGGCGCTGGCCTTGGGCCGTACGAAGCTCTTCCTTTAGTTGATCGACTTCTTTATCGATATCGATATCCTGCAGCAGCTTCTTGACCGCTTCCGCACCCATTCCCGCCTGGAAGGCATACCCGTACTTTTCGCGGTAGCTGCGGTATTCCTTCTCGGACAACAGCTGCTTTTTCTCAAGCGGCGTGTCGCCCGGATCGGTTACCACATAGGATGCGAAGTAGATAATCTCTTCGAGTGAACGGGGAGACATATCGAGCGCAAGCCCCATACGGCTCGGAATTCCTTTAAAGTACCAAATATGCGAAACCGGAGCAGCCAGCTCGATATGGCCCATACGCTCGCGGCGCACTTTAGCGCGGGTCACTTCGACGCCGCAGCGGTCGCAGACGACGCCTTTGTAACGGACACGCTTGTACTTGCCGCAATGACATTCCCAGTCTTTGGTCGGTCCGAAAATTTTCTCGCAGAACAAACCTTCTTTCTCCGGTTTGAGCGTACGATAGTTGATTGTTTCCGGTTTTTTAACTTCCCCTCGGGACCAGGAACGGATTTTATCGGGCGAAGCAAGGCCGATCTTCATGTACTCAAAATTGTTTACATCCAACAAGGAGCAACCCTCCTCTAGTGTGTGCTGCTATCGCGCCATCCGCACGATTATTCCATGCCGACTTCGGTGCCTTCCAAGTTGAGATTGAGCTTGTCGCCGGACACATCGTCCTCGTCGTCCAGTTCCTTCATCTCGATTTCTTCTTCGTTCTCCGACAAAATCTTGACGTCCATACCCAAGCTTTGCAGCTCTTTGATCAAAACTTTGAACGACTCCGGAACACCCGGTTCAGGTACGTTTTCGCCTTTGACGATCGACTCGTACGTTTTGACACGTCCGACGACGTCATCGGATTTGACTGTCAATATCTCTTGCAGCGTATAAGCTGCGCCGTATGCTTCAAGCGCCCAAACTTCCATCTCCCCGAAACGCTGGCCGCCGAACTGGGCTTTACCGCCGAGAGGCTGCTGGGTAACGAGCGAGTATGGTCCGGTGGAACGGGCATGGATCTTATCGTCGACCATGTGCGCCAGCTTGATCATGTACATGACGCCGACTGTTACTTCACGCTCGAACGGCTCGCCTGTGCGTCCATCGTACAAAATCGTCTTGCCGTTGCGCTGCATGCCGGCTTCTTCCATCGTATCGAACACGTCATACTCGCGCGCTCCGTCGAATACCGGAGTGGCAGTATGAATACCAAGCCGCAGCGAGGCCATGCCAAGATGCACTTCAAGCACCTGACCGATATTCATCCGCGACGGAACCCCAAGCGGGTTCAGCACGACTTGTACCGGCGTACCGTCCGGCAGGAACGGCATATCCTCTTCCGGCAAAATGCGGGCGATAACCCCTTTGTTGCCGTGACGGCCTGCCATTTTGTCGCCTTCGGATATTTTACGTTTTTGGGCAATATAAACACGAACGAGCTGGTTAACGCCAGGAGGCAGTTCGTCACCGTTCTCCCGGGTAAATACTTTGACATCCACGACGATCCCGTCCGTACCGTGCGGTACTCGCAGCGACGTATCGCGGACTTCACGCGCTTTCTCGCCGAAAATCGCATGAAGCAAACGTTCTTCCGCTGTCAGCTCGGTAACGCCTTTTGGCGTAACTTTGCCGACGAGAATGTCTCCCGCGCTGATCTCGGCGCCTACGCGGATAATACCGCGCTCGTCAAGGTTGCGCAGAGCGTCTTCGCCCACGTTCGGAATATCGCGTGTAATTTCTTCAGGTCCAAGCTTCGTATCACGGGCTTCGGACTCGTATTCTTCAATGTGAATGGACGTATAGACGTCTTCCTTCACGAGCTTCTCGCTAAGCAGGATCGCATCCTCATAGTTGTAGCCTTCCCAAGTCATGAACGCTACGACGACGTTGCGGCCAAGAGCCAGTTCGCCCAGCTCGGTCGACGGACCGTCGGCCAGAATATCGCCGACTTTGACAGGCTGTCCTTTACGCACGATAGGACGCTGGTTAATGCAAGTCCCTTGGTTGGAACGGATAAACTTGTGCAGACGGTGCTTGATCAAGTCTCCCTCTACCATACGTCCGTCTACCACCTGACGGCGGCGCACCCAAACTTCGTTGGCGGATACGCGTTCTACATAACCGTCATGCTTGCTGACGACGCACACCCCGGAGTCTTTTGCACTTTTGTGCTCCATTCCGGTACCTACGAGAGGCGACTTTGGTATAAGAAGCGGAACCGCCTGCCGCTGCATGTTCGATCCCATGAGAGCACGGTTCGAGTCGTCGTTCTCCAGGAACGGAATAAGCGCGGTAGCGACTGAAACGACCTGCTTCGGAGATACGTCCATATAGTCGACACGTTCTTTTTGAAGAGTCAAAATATCGTCCTTGTAACGAACGATAACCGAATCATTCGTAAACGTTCCGTCCTCGTTCAGCTCGGCGTTCGCCTGAGCGATCACATAGTTGTCTTCCTCGTCGGCCGTCAAGTACGCGATCTGCTCAGTTACTTGACCGGTTTTCGGGTCGACCCAACGATATGGAGCTTCGATAAAGCCGTACTCGTTGATGCGGGCAAACGACGACAACGAGTTGATCAGACCGATGTTCGGTCCCTCCGGGGTCTCGATCGGACACATCCGTCCATAGTGGGAATGGTGAACGTCGCGGACTTCGAAGCCGGCGCGTTCCCGGGTCAGACCGCCAGGGCCGAGAGCGGACAGACGGCGCTTGTGCGTAAGTTCCGCAAGCGGGTTCGTCTGATCCATAAACTGCGACAGCTGCGAGCTGCCGAAAAACTCTTTAATCGATGCGATAACCGGACGAATGTTGATCAGCGCCTGAGGCGTGATGACGTTTGCGTCCTGAATCGACATCCGCTCGCGTACAACGCGTTCCATCCGGGACAAACCGATACGGAACTGATTTTGCAGCAGTTCCCCTACGGAACGCAGTCTACGGTTGCCGAGATGGTCGATATCGTCCGTGCTGCCAATGCCGTGCAGCAAGTTGATGAAATAGTTGATCGACGAAATAATATCCGCCGGCGTAATGTTCTTGACCGATTTATCGATGATCCCGTTGGAGATGACTTTGACGACTTTGCCATCTTCCACCGGCGAGTATACATTAATAGCCTGCATCGGGATACGGTCCGCATCCAGGACGCCGTTGCTGACGCCATACTCGATGAAGCCTACGTTTTTCTCCAGAAAAGGCAGCACTTCATCCAGCAGACGGCGGTCCAGCACCTGACCCGTTTCCGCAATAATCTCGCCCGTTTCCGGATTGACCAGCGTTTCCGCCAATCTTTGGTTGAACAGACGATTTTTGATGTGCAGCTTTTTATTGATCTTGTAGCGGCCGACGTTCGCCAGATCGTATCGCTTCGGATCGAAGAAGCGGGCGATCAGCAAGCTTTTGGCATTATCGAGCGTAGGCGGTTCGCCTGGGCGGAGCCGCTCGTAAATCTCGATCAACGCCTTCTCGGTCGTATCGGTATTGTCTTTATCCAGCGTATTGCGGATATACTCGTCATCTCCGAGCAGATCGATAATCTCTGCGTCAGTTCCGAATCCGAGTGCGCGAAGAAGCACGGTTACAGGAATTTTCCGCGTCCGGTCGATCCGTACGTAGATAATGTCCTTAGCGTCCGTCTCCAGCTCCAGCCAAGCTCCCCGGTTCGGTATAACGGTTGCGGTGTAACTTTTTTTGCCGTTTTTGTCGACTTTTGTGCTAAAATAAACACTGGGGGAACGAACGAGCTGACTGACGATAACCCGTTCGGCACCATTAATAATAAAGGTTCCGGTCTCGGTCATGAGCGGGAAATCGCCCATGAACACTTCCTGCTCCTTTACTTCTCCGGTCTCTTTATTGATTAAACGTACCTTGACGCGCAGCGGAGCTGCGTACGTGACATCACGTTCCTTTGAATCATCGACGGAATATTTCGGCTCTCCCAGGCTGTAATCGATAAATTCCAGCACCAAGTTACCCGTGAAATCCTGAATCGGCGAAATATCCTGGAACATTTCGCGCAAGCCTTCGTCCAAAAACCACTGGTACGATTTCTGCTGGATCTCGATCAGGTTCGGGACTTCCAGTACCTCGTTAATCCGCGCGTACGTTCTTCGCTCGCGACGTCCGTATTGAACAGTATGACCCGCCAACTTTCCTTCACCCCTCACATCGACTCAAAAAATACTGCAAACAAAAAAGAAGAAAAGCCTCGATTGGTTAGCCTTAACGAGGTTGTTCAAAAAGTCCACTTTTGATCACGAAGCAGATCAGGAAGCTTACTCGACATCGAATATTGAATTCAGCCGGAACTTCCGGTGCTCACGTAGCTCCCACTACGCTCCGCTCCTCATTTCCTAGCTTCATCCAATCTTCTCGGTGCTGAAAACCGGACTTTTTGAACTCACACTTAACGGCATTGCATGAGACCTTTTTTCTGCGGTAACGTGGCAGCCTTTCCCAATGTTCACATTTAAGTAGATTTTCCCCAAAATGTAAACATTATACTTCATTCGCTAATTTTTATTCATGCCTCTGTAAAAAAAAGACTTGACATTTTAGCGAAATAAAGACATAACACCCATCCTAATACTGACATTTTATAATATTACCACAACCAGCAACGCGAGTCAAATACAACTTACTCGGGCGTTCGTCAACCCTTAACCTTATTTCGTCGCGCAGTAAATCCGGTAGCCCTTGTCCTTATCCGCTTCCCGCACATTTTCAAAAAGCGATTCC
This sequence comes from Paenibacillus sp. MAH-35, assembly GCF_058135425.1. Lineage (NCBI taxonomy): Bacteria > Bacillati > Bacillota > Bacilli > Caryophanales > Paenibacillaceae > Paenibacillus > Paenibacillus sp. MAH-35. The sequence continues at coordinate 25,795 of NZ_JBYUPU010000043.1, read as the reverse complement.
AGCTTGGCGAGCGCCGACGGAGCACCCTGCTTCTTCTGGATCACGATCCACAATTGTCCTCCTTCGGTCAGATGATGGTAAGCTTCTTCAAAAATACGATGCACCACCTGCTTGCCCGCCCGGATCGGGGGATTGGATAAAATTTTCGTAAACGTCCTGCCCTGAACCGCCTCAAACAAATCGCCCTGAACGATATCCGCATTCCCGATTCCGTTGCGGGCCGCATTTTCTTTGGCCAGTTCCACCGCTCTTTCATTAATATCTACCATTGTAACCCGGCCTTGCTCGGCAAGTGCCGCAGCCGAAAGCCCGATAGGACCGTACCCGCAGCCTACGTCCAGCACTTCATCCGTAAGGGCGATATCCATCGTATCGATCAGAAGCCTGCTGCCAAAGTCAATCCCTTCCTTGGAAAACACCCCGGCGTCGGTTACGAAGACAAATTTGCGCCCTCGAAGCTCGCACTGAATCGTATGTCTGTCGCTGGCCGCAGTAGGTTTTCTCGAATAATAATGGTCCGCCATAAGATCCCTCCGCCACTTCGGTTACGAAAAACAATCCCCCTTGAAGCGGTTAGGCTCCAAAGGGGATCTGTGATCCGAATTACTTCACTTCTACTTTTGCGCCAGCTTCTTCAAGCTTCGCTTTAACCGCATCCGCATCTTCTTTGGATACTTTTTCTTTGATCGGCTTCGGTGCGCCGTCTACTACGTCTTTCGCTTCTTTCAGGCCAAGACCTGTAATTTCGCGAACGACTTTGATAACGTTGATTTTGGAAGCGCCAGCTTCGACGAGGATAACGTCGAATTCGGTTTGCTCTTCAACTTCAGCTGCAGCGCCGCCGCCAGCTACCATTGCTACAGGTGCTGCTGCAGTTACGCCGAATTCTTCTTCGATTGCTTTCACGAGATCGTTCAGTTCAAGAACGGACATGCCTTTGATGGCTTCCAAGATTTGCTCTTTGCTCATGAGTTAACCCTCCAATTAGGAAATATGTTGTTGTACGTTGAAAATCCGATTAAGCTTGTGCTCCGCCTTCTTGCTTTTCCGATACCGCTTTAACCGCAAGCGCGAAGTTGCGGATCGGTGCTTGAAGGACGCTGAGAAGCATGGACAGAAGTCCTTCGCGGGAAGGAAGATCCGCCAGCGCCTTGATTTGAGCTGCGTCTACAACGCGACCTTCAACGACGCCGCCTTTTACTTTCAGCGCATCGTTTTTCTTCGCGAATTCCGACAAAATCTTTGCAGCTACCACTACATCGTCTTTGCTGAACGCAACTGCTGTCGGTCCAGTCAGAGCGCTGTCGAGCTCCGTCAGTCCGGCATCAGAAGTCGCACGGCGTACCAATGTGTTTTTCAATACTTGAAAATCAACACCAGCTTCGCGAAGACGTTTACGGAGTTCCGTCACTTGCGCGACGTTCAATCCCCGGTAATCCGCTACGACTGTGCTTGCGCTCTCGCGCAGCTTTGCCGATACTTCGGTAACCGCTTGTTGTTTCTCTTGAAGTACTTTTGCGTTTGGCATATGTTACACCTCCTGAGAACTTACTTTCAACCTATCGTTGACCGAGAGACTTCGGAGTCCGTCCCCATCAGAGCGATGAAGACGAGCAGCCAATAGAAAAGCCTCCGCGGGTTAGACGGAGGCATAACGTTCCACTGCAACTTTCTCTTAGACAGAAAAAGCACGCTGCATTGTATCGTAACACCTCGGTAGGAAATTAAGCCTCGCGGCACCTACTGTCTACGGTCAACTATATTCGTTTTAAGAACCTTTAACAGATTACCATGTCCGTTTGCAAAATGCAAATGGCGAAGTTCGCCAGCACGGTTTATCTGAAGGTTTGGGCGTTTACGCGTACGCTCGGTCCCATCGTGGACGAAACGGCGATGTTGCGCAAGTATACGCCTTTGGCTGCTGCCGGCTTAGCACGGACAAGAGCTTCCACCAATGCGCGGAAGTTTTCTTGCAGTTGCTCGGCACCAAACGATACTTTGCCGATCGGCGCGTGAATTTGTCCAGCACGGTCGAGACGGTACTCAATTTTACCGGCTTTGATTTCTTTCACGGCGTTAGCTACATCAAACGTTACCGTACCGGCTTTCGGGTTCGGCATCAAGCCTTTGCCCCCAAGCAGACGGCCGAGTTTACCGACTTCGCTCATCATGTCCGGCGTAGCGACGCAGACGTCGAAATCGAACCAGCCTTGCTGGATTTTTGCAATCAAATCTTGATCGCCTACGAAATCCGCTCCGGCCGCTTCGGCTTCTTTCGCCTTGTCGCCTTTTGCGAACACGAGGACGCGCTTTGTTTTACCTGTTCCGTTCGGAAGCACGACTACACCGCGTACGGCTTGGTCTTGCTTTTTCGGGTCAACCCCGAGACGAACGGCTACTTCGACGGTTTCGTCGAACTTAGCAGGAGCTGCTTTTTTAACAAGTTCAATCGCTTCCGCCGGCTCGTAGCTAGCGTCCGGATTGACCAGCTTGGCAACTTCCTGGTACTTCTTACCGCGTTTTGCCATGTTCGTATTCCTCCTTTTGTGGTGTTAGCGGAAAATCCTCCCACTTGTGCGGATGAACTCCGCACCCAAAACCATTAGTCTTGAATAACAACGCCCATGCTGCGGGCTGTTCCTTCAACCATCCGCATTGCAGCTTCAACGGATGCTGCATTGAGATCCTGCATTTTTTGTTCGGCGATTTGACGAACAACGTCACGCTTCACAGTTGCAACTTTCTTTTTGTTCGGTTCGCCGGATCCTTTTTCGATCTTGGCGGCTACGCGAAGCAAAACAGCAGCCGGAGGAGTTTTCGTCTCGAAAGTGAAAGAGCGGTCCTCGAATACTGTGATGACAACCGGAATAATCAAGCCTGCTTGATCAGCGGTACGCGCGTTGAACTCTTTACAGAAAGCCATGATGTTGACCCCTGCTTGACCGAGTGCCGGACCGATTGGCGGAGCCGGATTCGCTTTACCAGCTGGAACTTGCAGCTTAACCAGTTTAATTACCTTTTTAGCCATGCGACACACCTCCTTGCGCATAATGTGGTGCGAGCGGGACCTTGCGGCACCCTCCCACGATTGAAGGCTTACTCTAGCGGAATAAGCCCAGAAACCAGACAGATTCCAGCATGACCGGAAGTCCGATCACGAAAAATCCTTATATCTTCTCCACTTGGGTATATTCCAACTCAAGCGGGGTTTCCCGTCCAAACATGTTGACATGCACTTTGAGCTTGGCCTTGTCGGTCAAAATATCTTCTACCGTGCCGACAAAGTTCGCGAACGGTCCCACCTTGACGCGTACGGTTTCCTTAAGCTCGAAGTCGATCTTCGGCTTCGGCTCTTCGATCCCCATATGCTTCAGGATCGCATCGACTTCCTCAGGCAGCAGCGCCGTCGGTTTCGAACCGGAACCGGTCGATCCGACAAAGCCGGTTACACCCGGCGTATTGCGCACCACATACCAGGAATCGTCCGTCTGAATCATCTCGACGAGCACATAGCCCGGATACACTTTCCGCATGACGGTTTTTTTCTTGCCGTCCTTGTTCACGATTTCTTCTTCCATCGGAACGAGCACACGGAAAATTTTGTCCTGCATGTTCATCGATTCGACGCGTTTTTCCAAGTTGGCTTTAACTTTGTTCTCATACCCGGAATAGGTATGTACGACGTACCATCTTTTCTCCATTATCGTCACCCGGCTCCCATCATTCGAACAGGCGCAGGATTTCGCTCAGTCCGAGGTCAATCAGCCAAAAGTAGATGGTCATGAACGTGCACGTCACAAGCACCACAAGGGTGTAACTGATGAGCTCTTTACGGCTCGGCCATTTGACTTTCTTAAGCTCCGACCAACTGTCGGTAAGAAACGAAAACGTAGAGCCGAAACCTCGCTTCATTCTTTGCACAAACGTCACGATTACCCCTCCAAACCTACGGCTAGCCATTTACCGGTCCATAACAAAAAACCCCCGGAAATAGGGCTACCTGAACTACTTTATCACAGTCTTCCAAGCGTGTCAAGAAAACGCGCTCGTGTGTGCCGCGCCTGTCGGCTTCTTCTACCAGTTTGGCCCAAGTTGCCCCTATGCAAACCTGTCATGAAAGAAGAGGTTTACACCCTGCCAGCGGCAATGAGCTGCAAAACAACAAGGACATCCTTACCTCCGGGACGGAGTGAAGAATGTCCTCCTAGATGTTGCGCACTTCCAAATAACGCTCAAGCTTGCGCTTGACACGCTGTAATGCATTGTCGATCGACTTGACGTGACGGTCCAAATCGACAGCAATTTCCTGATACGACCGGCCGTCCAAGTACAGCATAAGCACTTTGCGTTCCAGATCGCTTAGGATCTCGCCCATCTTGTCTTCCAGACCGCTAAATTCTTCCTGGTTGATAATCAACTCTTCAGGATCGGTGACACGGGTGCCGCATATCACATCGAGAAGGGTTCGGTCCGAATCCTCGTCGTATATAGGCTTGTCCAGCGACACGTAAGAGTTTAAAGGAATATGCTTTTGCCGGGTGGCAGTTTTGATAGCGGTAATAATCTGGCGGGTTATACACAGTTCGGCGAAAGCTTTGAACGTGGCGAGCTTGTCCTCGCGAAAATCGCGGATCGACTTGTACAGGCCGATCATGCCTTCCTGGACGATGTCTTCACGATCGGCTCCGATCAGGAAATAGGAACGGGCTTTAGCACGAACAAAGTTTTTGTACTTGTTGATCAAGTACTCCAGCGCTTCGCTGCTGCCATCGCGGACCGATTCGACGACTTCTTCGTCGGACTTCAAGTCGAAATCGTGCATTCTCAGTTCTTTGAGGTCGATGCTCACCCAATATCCCTCCGGCTGCAAGCTAAACCTGGCGACGTTGCTACAAAAGATAGGACTAGTATACATTATGTAATCTAACATCGTCAACCGAAAGCCCCGCTAGAGTACTAGGCTCCGGGTTCCTTATTTGCCTCTGCGCCACTTCTCGAACAAATCCCGCTGCTCGCCGCTTAATTTACTTTCGAACGTGTTTTTGGCCGGTGCCGCCGACTCCTCGATCTTGACACGGATTTCCTTGCGGATCTCCCGGATCGCCAGACGCAATTCCCTCGCCGGAAGGCGAAGAGCGCCTTGTCCAAACGTCACGTTCTGCTCGACCGAGTCGGATGTCGCGACATAGATCTGCGTTCTTCTTCCTCTCAGATCCGTTACCAGCCGCTCAATCCGTTCGTCGGCCGTTTCTTTCTCGCGCGTGTACAGCACCTCGATTTGATGCTGCCGGTAGATTCCCCCAAGGCCCGGCACCTGGTAGGCGTCAAACACGACATATACTTTGCTTCCCTTGTAAGCCTGATAATCGGCGAGCATGTCGATCAGCCTGTCTCTCGCCTCTTCCAGACTGATGTCCTTCAGCTTCTGCAGCTCCGGCCAAGCTCCGATAATGTTATAGCCGTCTACGATGACAACTTGTTTCATGCTCTCCCGGGGGGCGGACGGTTACGAGATCGCCGCGCCGCGCTGGCGGACGACCTCGTACATCAATACGGATGCGGCCACGGAAGCGTTGAGCGAATTGATCTGCCCGGCCATCGGCAGCTTGACGAGAAAATCGCATTTTTCTTTGATCAGTCTGCCGATCCCTTGATTCTCGTTGCCGATGACGATCGCCAGCGGGATTTTAAAGTCAAAGTCATAGACAAGACGGCTCGCCTCGACGTCTGCGCCCGCGACCCAGATCCCTTCTTTTTTGAGCGACTCGATCGTCTGGGCCATGTTGGTCACGCGTGCGACTGGAACGTATTCCACGGCTCCGGCCGAAGTTTTCGAGACGGTTGCGGTCAGGCCGACCGAACGCCGCTTCGGAATGACGACTCCATGAACGCCCGTGCAATCGGCCGTGCGCAGGATCGAGCCGAGGTTATGCGGGTCTTCGATCTCATCAAGCAGGATCAGGAACGGCACCTCGCCCCGGGATCTGGCCCTCTCCAGCAAATCTTCCACTTCCACATAATCGTGGGCGGCCACTTGGGCGACTACACCCTGATGCTGCACGCCGGGTACGAGCTGATCCAGCTTGCGCTTGTCGGCTTGCGTAACGACGACGCTCTGTTTTTTCGCTTCTGCGATAACCGGCTGCGTATGATGCTTCTGCGCCTGCTCGGCAATCCAGATTTTATGAATCGTCCGGCCGGAGCGCAGCGCCTCCAGCACGGAATGTTTGCCTGCAATAAATTCTTCTTCCATCGTTATCCTCCCGGTTCTTCCAACATGAGCTCGAGCAGCTGCTCCAGCCGATCGAACCGTTTCTTATAATACAAATATCCGATCAGACATTCGAAGGCGGTGCTGTGCCGGTAATCCAGTACGTCCGCATTTTTCGGCATCGTTCCGGACTTGGCGTTTCGGCCGCGCTTCACCATATCCGTTTCTTCTTCAGTCAACAGCGGCAGCCACAATCTCAGCGTTTTCGCCTGCGCCTTGGCCGAGACGAATTTTACCGATTCCCTGTGCAGGTGGTTCGGCTTATGGTTCGGTCTCGATATGACGTATTGCCTGACGTATACTTCAAATACCGCATCTCCGATATACGCCAGAACCAGCGGGTTTAACTGGGACGGGTCCTTGGCGGGATCGAATCGGAACAGATTGACATCCATCAGCGCCGCCCCGTCATTTCCGCCGCCAGCGGAGGCCTTGAGGCGTATCCTCCAGCACAATGCCTTTAGCCGTCAGCAAGTCGCGGATTTCGTCGGAACGCGCCCAGTTTTTGGCTTTGCGGGCTTCCGTCCGTTCTGCGATCAACTGCTCGATTTCGTCATCCAGCAATTCTTCTTTCTCTTCCGCTAGTATGCCCAATACCGAATCCCACTCCTGCAGCACCTGGAGCAGAAGTCCGATCGTCTCTGCGTTCGCATCCGCCTTGGCGAGGTAGGCATTACCTTCCGAGATCAGGTCAAATACAGCTGTGATCGCATCGGCCGTGTTGAAATCGTCGTCCATTTTTTCGTGAAACGTCCGTTTAATCCGTTCCACCGCTTCCGACACCTGCTCATTCACCGCACCTTTTTCCGCGCTTTTGAGCCGATGCTTTAAATTGGCAACTCCGTTCTCGATTCTTGCAAGCCCGTTGGCCGCCTGCTCCAGCCCCTCTTCGCTGAAGTTAAGCGGATTGCGGTAGTGCGTCGACAAAAACAGGAAACGAAGAGCTTGAGGCTTCACCCGTTCCAGCAGCTTCCTGACGTTGATCCCGTTGCCGAGCGACTTGGACATCTTCTCGTTATCGATATGGATGTATCCGTTATGCATCCAATATTTGGCGAGTGGATGCCCGTTCGCGCACTCCGATTGCGCTACCTCGCACTCATGGTGCGGGAACTGCAAGTCCTGGCCTCCGCCGTGAATGTCGAGCGTAACGCCCAAATATTTGCGGGCCATTGCCGAACATTCAATATGCCAGCCCGGACGCCCGTCGCCCCAAGGACTGGACCAGCGGATCTCGCCCGGCTTGGCGCCTTTCCACAGGACGAAGTCCTGGGGGTTTTCTTTGCGCGAGTCGACCTCGACGCGAATCCCGAACTGCAGTTCGCCCAGATTTTGATGGGACAGCTTCCCGTACTCTTCGAACTTCTCGGTACGGAAGTACACGTCTCCTTCGCTCTCGTAAGCGAATCCTCCCGTGACCAGCTCTTCGATAAGCCGTACGATTTCCGGGATATTCTCGGTTACCCGCGGATTCATATCCGCCTTGCGAATCCCGAGCGCTTCGATGTCCTCATGATAAGCGGCAATGAACGTATCTGCAATTTCCGGCACCGGTTGTCCGGTTTGCTCCGATTTGCGGATCAGCTTGTCGTCGACGTCAGTAAAGTTCACTACATAGTTAACCTCATACCCGGTCAATTGCAGATATCTTCGGACTACATCGAAGAAAATAGCCGGCCTGGCGTTGCCGATATGGATATAATCGTATACCGTCGGACCGCACACATACATATTCACTTTGCCTGGGTTAAGCGGTACGAACGTTTCTTTAGCCCGAGTCATGGTGTTATACACTTTTAGACTCATAAGGTTGAACCCCTCCGTTTTGGTTACGCATCTCTGTTTTTAGCTGCTCGACTTCGTGTTTGAGCTCTTGTATCCGCGTCTCCATCTGCTGAAACAGATCGATGAGCGGATCCGGCAGCTTGTCGTGATCGAGCTTGTTCAGGCTGACGCCGTCGCGCTTGACGACGCGCGCTTTCAGTCCGACGACGGTGCTGTTCGGCGGGACTTCGCTTAGGACGATCGCATTCGCTCCGATCTTGGAGTTGTCGCCCACCGTGAACGAACCCAGCACTTTGGCGCCGGAGGAGATGACGACATGATTTCCGATCGTCGGATGGCGCTTCCCGCTTTCCTTGCCCGTTCCCCCGAGTGTAACTCCCTGGAACAGCAGAACGTCGTCGCCGATCTCGCAAGTCTCACCGATCACAACCCCCATGCCGTGGTCGATGAACAGCCGCTGGCCGATCCTGGCGCCGGGATGAATCTCGACGCCGGTCATAAACCGGCTGAATTGGGAAATGATTCGGGCGATCATAAACCATCTGCGGACATAAAACCAATGCGCCACCCGATGTGCCCATATGGCGTGCAAACCCGAGTAGGTCAGCACGACCTCAAATACGCTGCGCGCGGCCGGATCGTTGTCGAAAACGGCCTGAATGTCCGATTTCATGGTGCGGAACATGTCGTCACCTGCTTTTAGTCGCCCCCGTAACGGAAACGGCAGCAGCTGAAGCCGCTTGACCGTATGCGCGGACCCCTGGTTTTATACTTCCGATATTCGCCCATCCAAACAAAAAAGCCCCTGCAGCCTAGGCTGCAGAGACGTCGACACGCGGTTCCACTCTGCTTGGACAGCGCCTCTTGATACACGCACGCACGTTACATGCGGCGCGGACCCGGATGTGTTCGCTATCCCTCTTCATGTCCTTAACGCGGACGGACGGCACCCCCTACCCTGCCGGATGACAGCTCGGATGTGCGGCTCACGGGTGCATTTCCGATGAAGGCGGGAATGGGCAACTTGCAGCCGGCGACCTATCCGCCGATTGCCCTCTCTGTAAAACCCGGGCCGACACGTACTTTCCCGATCAAAGCCATTATGGTGTATGTTGACAATTACCACATACCCGATAATTGCAATCGTCTGTTGACAATAATCAAAGCTCGCTAATTGCAACCGTATGTTGACAATTATCACAGGCTTGATAATTGCAGCGTAACTTGAAATTACACCAAGTATACATGATCAGCTTCTTTCTGACAACCGCTTTTGAAGCCGCTCCACCACACGGCTTTGTCCCAGGAGCGCAAGCGTCTGGTTCAAGTCGCGTCCATGCATTTGTCCCGTCAGGGCAACTCGCACGGGCATGAACAGCTGCTTCCCTTTATACCCGGTTTCCTTCTGAACCGCCTTGAGCAGCCCGCCGATCGTCTCCGGCGTAAATGCCGAAGCCTGCTCGATCTGAGCCAGGAAAGCGCGCAGCACGGCCGGAACGTGTTCTTCGCCGAGCAAAGCGCGGCCTTCGTCATCGTCTTCCGGCGCATCGCGGAAAAAGACTTCGGTCAGCGGCACGATGTCCGACGCGCAGTTCATCTGCTCCTGATAAAGCGCCACCAGCGCCGCCGCCCATTCCCGCTGCCCGTCATCCAGCTCGGCCGGAAGGCGCCCCGCCTTTTGTAGGTGAGGAATCGCCATCTCGGCGATACGGCCGCTATCGGCTTTTTTGATGTACTGGTTGTTCATCCAGTTCAGCTTGTTCGTATCGAAAGCAGCCGGACTTTTGGACAGCCGGTCCGCATCGAATACCGCGATCAGTTCTTCCTTCGAGAATAGTTCATTCTCGCCTTCAGGCGACCAGCCGAGGAGCGCGATAAAGTTAAACATCGCTTCGGGCAGGAAGCCAAGCTGGTCGTACTGCTCGATGAACTGGATGATTGACTCGTCGCGCTTGCTCAGCTTCTTGCGCTGCTCATTCACGATCAGCGTCATGTGCGCGAACTGCGGAGGCTCCCAGCCCAGCGCTTCGTAGATCATCAGCTGGCGCGGCGTATTGGAGATATGATCCTCGCCCCGCAGCACGTGCGAAATCTCCATCAAGTAATCATCGATCACAACAGCGAAATTGTAAGTGGCAATCCCGTCTTTCTTCACAATTACAAAATCGCCGATGCCGTCCGATTCGAACGTAATGTCCCCTTTAACCAAATCGTGGAACGTATACGACTTGCCTTCCTGCACCCGGAACCGGATGCTCGGCACCCGTCCTTCGGCTTCATAAGCTTTGCGCTGCTCATCCGACAAATGGCGGTGCTTGCCGGAATACCGGGGCGTCTCTCCGCGGGCCGTCTGTTCCTCCCGCTCCCGCTCCAGCTCTTCCTCCGTGCAGTAGCACAAGTAAGCGCGTCCTTCGGTTATTAGCTGCTCGGCGTACTTCCGGTACAGATCGAGACGTTCCGTCTGACGATATGGGCCGAACGGGCCGCCGACGTCGATGCTCTCGTCCCAGTCGATGCCCAGCCATTTCAAATAGGTGAGCTGATTTTCCTCTCCGCCTGCTACGTTTCGCTTCACATCGGTATCCTCGATGCGGATAATGAACTTGCCGTTATGATGGCGGGCGAACAAATAGTTAAAAAGTGCGGTCCGGGCGTTGCCGATGTGCAAATGCCCTGTAGGACTCGGCGCGTAACGGACACGAATGGGTCTGGTCATGGATGATCCCCTCTCAATGTGAACTGCCTGCTCTCTAATCCGTAACGGTTAAAGTGCAGCCTTCTGCAAACAAACTACCGATTGTGCCGCAACGCCTTCCCCGCGGCCCGTAAACCCGAGCTTCTCCGTCGTCGTCGCCTTGACGTTAACCTGGGACGGGTCGGCTTCCAGCACACGGGCGATCAGCTCGACCATCTGCGGAATGTATGGCGCCATCTTCGGCTTCTGGGCGATAATCGTGGAATCGATGTTGCCGAGACGATAGCCCATCGACTTCGCGATTTCCCAGACGTGTTCCAGCAGCTTTACACTGTCCGCATCGAGATAAGCCGGGTCGGTATCGGGAAAATGTTTACCGATGTCCCCTTGCCCGAGCGCTCCCAAAATCGCATCGCTAATCGCATGCAGCAGAACGTCGGCGTCCGAATGACCAAGCAGCCCTTTCTCGTAAGGGATATCGATTCCGCCGATGATGCACTTGCGCCCTTCCACCAGTTGATGCACGTCAAAGCCTTGTCCGATCCGTATCATGAACGATCCGTCCTCTCCATTTGTTGTTGCAGCAGTCGTTCCGCCCACATCAAATCGTCGGGCGTCGTAATCTTAATGTTCGTGTAGGCGCCCTCGACAACGTACACCTCGTGACCGAGCCGCTCCAGCAGCATCGCATCGTCGGTGCCCACGAAGCCGTCGCGTTCCGCCTGCACATGGGCTTCCCGCAGCAGATCAAGACGAAAAGCCTGTGGGGTCTGCACCGCCCACAAGCTCTTCCGATCCGGCGTAGATTCGATCCTTCCGGACGATCCGACGACTTTAATCGTATCTTTGACCGGCACCGCCAACACCGCTCCTCCGGCCTCATACCCTTTATGTAAGCATCGCTCGGCTTCGGCTTCGGTCACGAAAGGACGAACCCCGTCATGAACCGCCGCCACGTCAATGCCGGCCGGCAGCTTGTCCAGGCCGATCCGCACCGAATGCTGGCGCTCCGATCCGCCCGCTACGACGGCGCACACCTTCGCAAGTGAATAGTCGCGAACGAACGCTTCGCATCTTGCGATCTCGTCCGCTCCCGTCACCAGCACGATCGATTCGACGAGAGGCATCCGCTGGAACAGTTCCAGCGTATACACGAGAATCGGCTTGCCGCGAAGCTGCAAAAACTGTTTGCTCTCCGAGGTGCCCATCCGGGTCCCTCTTCCCGCCGCCACCACGACGACGCCGCACCTTATCATGATCTCCCTACCCCGCTGTTTACGTAATGATCGATACTTCCCATTCCTATCATAATCGTTTTACAGCGCTTTTTCCAACAGTTTCGGCTTGGCGAAGATCATCCGGCCCGCGGAGGTTTGCAGCACACTCGTCACGAGCACCTCAATCGTAGCCCCGATGTAGTCTCTGCCGCCTTCCACCACGATCATCGTGCCGTCGTCCAAATAAGCGACGCCTTGTCCGTGCTCCTTGCCGTCTTTAATCACCTGCACCATAATTTCTTCCCCGGGCAGCACGACCGGCTTGACCGCATTGGCCAGATCGTTAATATTAAGCACCGACACGCCCTGCAGCTCGCATACTTTGTTCAGGTTGAAGTCATTGGTGATCACTTTGCCCTGAAGAGCTTTGGCCAGCCGCACCAGCTTGCTGTCCACCTCGGATATTTCCTCGAAGTCGCCTTCGTAGATAAGTACCTTCACGTCCAGCTCTTTCTGGATTTTGTTCAAAATATCCAGGCCGCGCCGCCCGCGGTTGCGCTTGAGCAAGTCCGACGAATCGGCGATGTGCTGAAGCTCCTCCAATACGAATTCCGGGATAACCAGCGTTCCTTCAATAAATCCGGTTTTGCAAATGTCGGCGATACGGCCGTCAATAATGACGCTCGTGTCCAATATTTTGTGCTCGTCCTTTTGCGGGCCGCCCTTTTTCTTCTTGTCTCCGAACAAACACGACACGAAATGAACCAAATCTTCGCGCTTTTTGTACCCGATGCGAAATCCGTATACGCCAAGCACTCCGGTAAGCGCCCAAGCGGCCACTGTGCCGACCCATCCTGCTCCGGTCAATACCGGAACGAGCAGCACGGAGATGACCAATCCGAGAATAAGTCCGGTTATCCCTGACAGCAGTTCAAGCGACGGCGCTTTGGCCAAGCGGTCTTCCCAGCTCTGCATGCGCGACGCTCCGGACCCCAGCAACCAGCCGGACAGCCCGAGAATCAGAAGAGCGCCGATGGCTGCCGACCAGTACGGCTGGCCCCGTAATTGTTCAATTCCGAACAAAGGACTTCCAATACCTAACAAAAATTGCCCGATCGCTTCATTCCACCGATATCCAAGTAACCCTCCGATCACGGTCAATAGTAGTTGAAGCCGTTGTTTCGTCATACCTGGTTTCACCTCCAAATTCCAATTCATGTTTCCCATTACCAATTATGATCCAATTTGGGCGGCGCTATACGGAATGATTGGTATATTTGTCCAAACGGATCTGCTTTATGGCCTCCCGTATAGAGAAAAGGCTAGGCAGTTGGGGGGCTCTTCCTAATTCCGCGCATCCTGCCGTCCCGGTAACTTTCGGATACAAATTGAACTTTGCTTATGTTTCTTTTATAATGAACCTTAGTGATATTATGGAAACTCGGGGTGAATGGAATGAGCGGCTTAACATTAAAGCAGTTTCAAGAGCAAGTATCCGAATTGCTACTCCGTCACCGAAGTGTACTGGACGTTCTGTCCAAATCGCAGCAGTCGAGCGCATCCGTTAATCGCAGTGTCATCAAGTCCGTCACCGAATGCGGATGCATCACACTGCAAGCCAACAAACAACCTTATCCCGAGGACCTGTCGCTTGAAGATGCGAAGGCTCTCATCCAGACCCATATTAACGGCGAGCTGTGTGAGAACTGCGCCGATGCCATTACGGTACAGCTTGGCAAGCAACTGTTCTATTTGTCGGCCTTATGCAATTTGCTGGAGCTGGATTTGGACGACATCCTCGACAAGGAATCGAAAAAATGCTCCACGCTCGGGTTGTTTAATTTGTCCTGACAGCAGTTACTTCCCGCCGCTGTGCAACAAAAAAAGCATTTATTTTCTCGGTGATCCGGAAAATAAATGCTTTTTATCTTCGATATGGTCTTCTGTAAGCGAACGGGATAGTTACCCGTGCGTTTCGTTTTTCGTCGGTTCGTCCATGTTCTTCATCCGCTTGCGGCGGCGGAATAACCTTCTAGCGTTTTTTTTTAGACCGTTCAGTCCGTACAAGGCGTAGATAACCAGCGGGATAAAAATAAGCTTCGACAGAAGTCCCGGATAAATCACGGCAAGCGCGACAGCACCTGCGACAATGATCGGCGTCAGCCATATAGCGGTTTTGGGAATGCCTACCTTTTTGAAGTTCGGGTACTTGACGGTGCTCACCATCAGGAACGACAATACCAGTGTGCTCGCAAGCAGTACGGCCGACGGAATCTCGTTGTGGAACAGTGCAAGCGTGCTAAGAATGCTGCCTGCGGCCGGAATGGGCAACCCGATAAAGTAGCCGGGCATGCTGGATACGACATTAAAGCGGGCCAGACGCAGCGCTCCACAGATCGGGAAGATCGCGGTGACGATCCACGCCAAAGCTGAAGTCTCCATCTGTTGAAAAGCAACGACGTACATAATAAAAGCCGGCGCAACGCCGAACGAAATGACATCTGACAACGAATCCAGCTCTTTGCCGAACTCGCTTTGAGCATTTAACGCGCGCGCCACACGTCCGTCCAAACCGTCCAGAAGCATGGCTACGATAACAAAAATAGCGGCCAGTTCCGCATTGCTGTTATCCGCACCCGAATTAAACGCCAAAATAATTGCGATAATCCCCAGAAACAGATTACCTACCGTAAACATGCTGGGAATCGAATTTCTTATCATGAAAGGCTCCACCTCTAAATCATACTATGCCCCAATCGTTCGCAGAGCATGCTGCAAGCCCCTTGGGGATCGCGAACCTATCTTCTGATTGTAGGCAATTTAGATATGTCTGTCAATGAACAATTGCTCTTGGATCCGCTTCAGCCCTTCCTTGATAGCCCGAGCGCGTACTTCTCCGATCCCGTCCACCTCGTCCAGCTCCTCGATGGTAGCCATAACCGTGTGGGGCAGCCGCTCAAACCGTTCCACTAAATTATGGATAATGACAGCCGGCAGCCGAGGCAGCTTATGCAGCATCCGGTACCCTCTGGGAGATACCGTCTCCTCCATCATCGTATTGGTATAGGGGTAACCGAGCAGCCGGATTATATGCTGTTGGTCGAGAAGCTCCTCGGAGCTCATCCTCTTGAGCGAAGCCGATATCTCGCGCACCTTTTCTTCCGTGTATTCGCGGCAGTAATCTTTGATCAGCAGCAGCGCCTCGGCGTCGGTATTACCGACCAGCTCTTCGAGCTGCATGCTGATCAGCCGCCCTTCGGTGCCCAGCTCGTTGATATACCTTTTGATTTCGTTTTTGACGCGAAGCACCATCTCCAACCGCTGGATAACGTTCGCTACCTCATGCAGCGTGACAAGCTCCTCGAACTCGGACGCACCCAAGTTGGTGAACGCCTGATCGAGCACCGTTTTATATTTCTCCAAAGTTTGAATCGCCTGGTTCGCCTTCGTCAGAATGACGCCGATATCTTTCAGCGAATACCGGAGATTCCCCTGATAGACGGTGATCACGTTCCGCCGCTGGGAAATCGAGACAACCAGTTTGCCCGTCTGCTTCGCAACCCTCTCGGCCGTCCGGTGGCGAATCCCGGTCTCGATCGAAGGAATGGACGAATCCGGTATAAGCTGCGTGTTGGCATACAGAATACGTTTGATATCCTCGCTCAGGATAATCGCACCGTCCATTTTGGCCAGCTCGTACAAATAGTTCGGGGAAAAATCGCAGTTGATCGAAAAGCCGCCGTCCACAATCTCCATCACTTCCGGGCTGTACCCGACGACAAGCAAAGCCCCGGTCTTCGCCCGGAGCACGTTCTCAAGTCCCTCGCGGAACGGAGTACCGGGAGCGACCAGCTGCAAAATTTGCGTCATGACGTCCCGCTTCGTGTCTTCCTTCACCTCAGTAACCCCCTATCGCACCCGTTCATTCCAGTGCCGCCTTCAAAGCTTCGGACACCGTATCCACGCCTATAATTTCCAGCCCTTGGGGAGGCGTCCAGCCCTTCATGCTCTTGCGTGGCATAATAACCCGCTTGAACCCGAGCTTTTGCGCCTCTTTCACCCGCTGGTCGATCCGCGAGACGCCCCGAACTTCCCCGGTCAGGCCGATCTCGCCGAACACGACGTCGTACGGCTGGGTGGGACGGTCCCGGAAGCTGGAGGCGATCGCCACCGCAGCAGCCAGATCGACCGCAGGCTCATCCAGCTTGACGCCTCCGGCCAGGTTCAAGTAAACGTCCTGATTTTGCAGAAACATACCTACCCGCTTCTCCAATACAGCGATAATCAGAGAGAGCCGGTTATGATCAATACCCGCGGACATCCGGCGCGGGCTCGGAAAGTTCGTGCTGGAGACGAGCGCCTGCAGCTCGACGAGCACAGGACGCGTCCCTTCCATACTGGCCACGACAGTGGAACCGGATACGCCGAGAGGGCGTTCGGACAAAAACAGTTCGGACGGATTGGTCACTTCACGCAGGCCGGTCTCGACCATCTCGAAAATACCCATCTCGTTCGTCGATCCGAACCGGTTTTTGACCGCCCGCAACAGCCGGTACGAATGGTGGCGCTCCCCTTCGAAATAAAGCACGCTGTCGACCATATGTTCGAGCAGCCGGGGGCCCGCGATCGCCCCTTCCTTAGTCACATGACCGACCAGGACGGTAGCGATTCCTCTTATTTTAGCTATTCGCATAAAGTGCCCGGTGCATTCCCGAACTTGCGCAACGCTGCCCGGAGCTGACGTCACGGTCGGATGGAACACGGTCTGGATCGAGTCGACAACCATAAAATCGGGCTGTACGTTCTCGATCGCTTCTCCGATCATCTCCACATTCGTTTCGCACAACACGAACAAATGTTCCGACAGAGCTCCCAGACGATCCGCCCGGAGCTTGATCTGCCGGGTCGATTCCTCTCCGGATATATACAGCACCTTGAGCCCCATGGCGGCCAGCTGGTTCGAAGTCTGCAGCAGCAGCGTCGACTTCCCGATTCCGGGGTCGCCCCCGACCAGAATGAGCGAACCGGGAACGACACCTCCGCCGAGCACCCGGTTGAGCTCGTTCATTTCCGTCAAAATCCGCTTTTCGTGGCTGCTTTCTATATGTATGATCGAGGTCGCCTTTTCTTTCGTCTGGGTCAGCGAGGACTGGAATCCTTTTGCTTTTCCGGTGATCTCGATTTCTTCCACCATCGTGTTCCAGGAGTTACAGCCGGGACATTTGCCAAGCCATTTCGGGGATTCGGTTCCGCATTCCTGGCAGCAAAATTTCGTTTTCGTTTTCGACATTATTCATCCCCTCACTGCCTCATATTATCCAAAGTGTACCATTACCAGGAACCAATGAAAACCCTGCTTTCATCAATTCCTTTCAGCCGTTGTGGAATACCGCCTTATAGCTCGCCAGACGCAATAAAGAGCCCCTGCTTCCCCAGCCCAGGGAAGCAGGAGCCCCTTACGGGCACTGCCGATAATCGGATTGCTTAGGTTTGGTTCGGGGTCGGACTTGTCGTTAGTGTTTCTGGACGACTAGTTCCCCATCTACTTCGTCGATCGTCAGCGAATCGCCTTTGGCGATGTTGCCTTTCAGCAGCTCTTCGGACAGACGGTCCTCGATATGCTTCTGGATCGCTCTGCGCAGCGGTCTCGCGCCGTAGGTCGGATCGAATCCTTCCTTGGCGAGAAACGCCTTGCCTTTATCCGTGAGCGTAAATTCCACTTCCTGCTCGCGCAGCCGCTTGGCCAGCTCGTCGGACATCAGGCTGACAATCTCGGCGATATGAGATTCTTCGAGCGAATGGAACACGATGATCTCATCGATCCGGTTCAAGAACTCCGGACGGAAGCTTTTCTTCAACTCGCCCATCACTTTGTCCTTCATGTTCGAGTAATCGCGTCCGCTATCTGCTGCCGCCATGAAGCCAAGCGTCGAGTTTTTCTTGATCATTTCGGCCCCGACGTTCGACGTCATGATGATCAGCGTATTGCGGAAGTCAACCGTACGTCCTTTGGAGTCGGTCAAGCGGCCGTCTTCCAGCACTTGCAGCAAGATGTTGAATACTTCCGGATGCGCCTTCTCGATCTCGTCAAGCAGGACGACCGAATACGGCTTGCGGCGCACTTTCTCGGTCAGTTGGCCGCCTTCTTCATAGCCGACATATCCCGGAGGCGCTCCGACGAGGCGGGAAGTCGAGTGCTTCTCCATATATTCGGACATATCGATGCGGATCACCGCATTCTCATCGCCGAACAGCGACTCCGCAAGCGCGCGGGCCAGCTCGGTTTTACCTACTCCGGTCGGACCCAGGAAAATGAAGGAGCCCATCGGACGCTTCGGATCTTTAAGCCCGGCTCTGGCGCGGCGGATCGCCCGGCTGACCGCCTTAACCGCTTCTTCCTGGCCAATCACGCGGTTGTGCAGGATGCTCTCCATCTTGAGCAGCCGCTCGGTTTCCTCTTCCGCCAGCTTGCTGACCGGAATGCCGGTCCAGCTGCCTACCACCTGAGCGATATCTTCAGGCGTCACTTCGGAATCGGTGCGCCCTTGCTTTTCTTTCCATTCGTTTTTGGTCAAATCGAGCTCGTCGCGCATTTTCTGTTCGGTATCGCGGAGCGAGGCCGCTTTCTCAAACTCCTGGCTTTGCACCGCCGCGTCTTTCTCCTTGCGGACGTTCTCCAGCTGAACTTCCAACTGCTTCAAGTTCGGCGGTACGGTGTACGAGCGAAGCCGCACTTTCGAGCTGGCTTCGTCGATCAGGTCGATCGCTTTATCCGGCAGGAACCGGTCGGTAATGTAACGGTCGGACAGCTTCACCGCCTGCTCGATCGCTTCATCCGTAATTTTCACGCGATGATGCGCCTCATAGCGGTCGCGCAGCCCGTGCAAGATCTGAATCGCTTCCTCCGGAGTAGGCTGATCGACCGTGATCGGCTGGAATCTGCGCTCCAAGGCTGCGTCTTTCTCGATATATTTGCGGTATTCGTCCAGCGTGGTCGCCCCGATGCATTGCAGCTCGCCTCTAGCCAGAGCCGGCTTCAAAATATTGGAGGCATCGATCGCTCCCTCGGCGCCGCCTGCTCCGATTAGCGTATGCAGCTCGTCAATGAACAGGATAATGTTGCCGGCCGCACGAATTTCATCCATAATTTTTTTCAACCGGTCTTCGAATTCGCCGCGATATTTCGTGCCGGCTACGACCGACCCCATATCCAGCGTCATCACGCGCTTATCGCGCAGCGTCTCCGGAATTTCGTTATTGATGATTTTTTGGGCGAGCCCTTCGGCAATCGCCGTTTTCCCGACGCCGGGCTCCCCGATCAGTACCGGGTTGTTTTTGGTCCGGCGGCTAAGCACTTGGATCACGCGCTCGATTTCTTTGCTGCGTCCGATGACCGGATCCAGGTTGCCTTCTTTGGCATATGCCGTCAGATCGCGGGCCAGGCCGTCCAGGGTCGGCGTATTAACGTTCACCGCCGTCGAATGGCTGGATGAAACGGCCTCGCTGCTGCCCAGCAGCTGGAGCACTTGCTGGCGCGCCTTATTCAGGCTGACGCCGAGATTGTTCAGCACGCGTGCCGCTACGCCTTCTCCTTCACGGATGAGACCGAGCAGGATATGTTCGGTGCCCACATACGTATGACCCAATTTGCGCGCTTCGTCCATCGACAGCTCGATCACCTTTTTGGCTCGCGGCGTGTAGGCGATGCTGCTTGGCTGCTCCTGTCCTCTGCCGATCAAGGACTCCACTTCATCCTGAATTTTCTCCAGACTCAGACCCAAAGCGACGAGCGCCTTGGCGGCGATGCCTTCTCCTTCACGGATCAGGCCGAGCAAAATATGCTCCGTGCCGATGTTGTTGTGGCCCAGTCTTACCGCTTCTTCTTGAGCGAGAGCGAGCACCTTTTGAGCGCGTTCAGTAAATCTCCCAAACATCATGGAAAGCACCTCCAACGGATTCTATAGGAAACATGTAAGAAACGGATAGGAACATTAAACTTCGCTATTCTTTATTAAACACCGTATACTTGAACGATTCATTCCGAGCCGGTAATTTTATCGCGGATCAATTCCGCCCTGCGAACATCCCGGTCATCGGCCGATAACTTTGCCCCGGCGTATTGCTGCAAAAATCCGGGCTGAGTCATCACCATTAATTCGTTCAGTATATTCGGCGATACATGCGCAAGCAACCCGAGGTCGACACCAAGCCGAACGTCTGACAACCGCTGTGCGGCCTCCTTGGAATCCATAATGGAAGCATAGGACAAGATGCCGTAAGAACGGTTCACCCGGTCGGATATACGCATGCGCGATTCAGCCAGCAGCTTCTGGCGGGCAGCCCGTTCATGCTCGATGATCTGCTTTGCGACTCCGTACAGATTGTCGATAATTTCTTGCTCCGACTGTCCCAGCGTAATCTGGTTGGAGATCTGAAAAAGGTTGCCGATTGCCTCGCTGCCCTCGCCGTACAGTCCCCGTACCGCAAGCCCCACCTGATTGATTGCCTGCAAAATCCGGTTCATCTGCTGAGTGAGCACAAGCGCGGGCAAATGCATCATCACGGATGCGCGAATGCCGGTACCTACGTTCGTCGGACAGCTTGTCAAAAATCCTCGCTGCTCGTCAAAAGCGTAGTCGACCTCCGACTCGAAAATATCGTCGATCTGATTGGCCAGATCCCAAGCCTCGCGAATCTGGAAGCCTGGGCTGAGACATTGAATCCGCAGATGATCTTCTTCATTGATCATAATGCTGACCGATTCGTTATCGTTAATCATCACGGCGCCGTTACGCGATTCGTCCGCCAGCGCGGGACTGATCAGATGTTTTTCCACCAGCACCCGTTTCTGAAGCTCATCGAGCGAATCCAGCTTGTATAGGGCAAATCCGCTTACCGTACTAAGCTCGTCGCTGTCCAGAACGCGTACGATCTTCTCCAGCACCTCCCCGGATTGCTGGTTGGTCGCCAGCATCGGGAAAGGGAGGGAACGCAAGTTGCGGGCGAGCCGGATTCGGGTACTGATGACCACGTCCGATTCCGGGCCTCTTCCCTTCATCCAATCGCTGAGCGCATTCTCGAATATATTCGTCCGATCCACGATGGTATGCCTCCTTGTCCCTACACGTTTGAACCGTTAAGCTTCGTCTCGAGTTCGCGGATCTGATCCCGGATCTTGGCCGCTTGCTCGAATTCTTCGCGGGTAATGCTCATCTGCATCTCTTGCTTCAGCTTGTCGATTTCCCGCTTATATTGAATCAGGCCTCCGGTGCGCTTAGGCACTTTGCCTACATGTACCGTGTTGCCGTGCACTCTTTTGAACAACGGATCCAGCCTGCCGGAAAATTGCTCGTAGCAGGAGCTGCATCCAAAACGTCCGATTTTACTGAACTGGCTGTACGTCAGTCCGCATTGCTCGCAGCGTAGCTGCTGCTGCTGCTTGGCCCCGATCGCCTGAGCGGGATCGAAATCGAGCAGTCCTGACAGCAGATTATGGATGGAGAAGCCGTTCGGCGTTCCCGGAATCAGCTCGCCCTTTTCCCGGGCGCACGATTCGCAGATGTGAAATTCGGTTTTTTCCCCATTCACAATTTTCGTAAAATGCAGCGTTGCCGGTCTCTTATTACATTCTTGGCAGAGCACAGGAGTCCCTCCTTTGGTATCGCCGTATCGAACCGAATGGTTCTTTACTTGCTAAGCAAAGTGATCAGCATGGCCTTAAGCAGCCTTGCCCGAACCTCGTCGCGCAGCGGAAGCTTCAAATTCAGCACGTCCCGGGATACGGCAGCCTTCAGCATGTCCGCCTCCCTGGCCGTAATGAAACAGCCTTCCTTCAGCTGGTATACGATGCCTTCGGCGGAAGCTTGATCGATCTGAATGCCCACTGTGCGAAAAATGTGCGCATGGATCGCTTCCTTGGACGGCAGCTCCACCTTCTGTATGCGGATATATCCTCCGCCGCCCCTCTTGCTCTCGACCACGTACCCCTTCTCAAGCGTAAACCGGGTACTAATCACGTAGTTGATCTGCGAAGGAACGCATTGGAACCGTTCGGCTAGCTCGCTCCGCTGCAGCTCTACGACTCCATCCGGGCTTTGCTGCAAAATGTTCTTCAGATATTGTTCGATGATATCAGAGACATTACGCATCTAAAGAACCTCCAAATGAAAGTTGTGCAGCCGAAGCCATAACTGAAAAGTCTGAAAGTTTCGTCTCATTGACTTTGACTTTCTTTGACTTTAACAACATTATATACGGTTTTCCCACGTTTGCCAAGTATCCGGATTACAAATACTATTAGAAAACCATCCGATGCATACGTCAAATTAACGAAGGCTTAGTTCGCGCCAGTGGATTAGCGGGGCTGCGGTGTCGATCGCTTCTTTCCCGTTTCTGATTATAAGTATATACATAAATACCCCGCTTTACCGTTGAAGAACGCTCCAATTGATGCTTTTTTTCCATGCATTAACCAAATCTTCACTTGGGAAATTCGGCCTCAATCGGGCTCAATGGTATAATATAGACTGACAGCGGGGTTTCGAACAGAGCGAACAGGAGTAATGAAGCAGGAAAGGAGCCGAATCATCATGGAAACCGGATTGACCCGAAAGGCGATTATATCGATCTTCTTACTTGTTATTATAAGCCGGGCTGCTTTAGCCTTCACCGGATACATAGGCATCAACTTATTCGCCTCCTACACCGAGCCGGCTGTATACGAGAACCAGGCCCCGGGCGTTATTCCCGAAACGGCAATGAAACTTCCGCATCTGTTGAAGGAGACGGAAGGATTTAAGTTGTCGCATATCGCCACGTTTGACAGTTACCTCTATTTGAAAATTGCAACCCAAGGTTACGACAAGTATGCCATAGACGAGCCGCATCCGCCCGCCAACTGGGTTTTTTTCCCGTTATTTCCTCTGCTTCTTTATGCATCGGGTGCGATCGTCGGGTTATTTGCTCAAGTCGATTCGGCTATATTGGGCATGCTGCTTTCGAATCTGCTGTTTTGCCTGAGTCTCATTTACGTGTACGCCCTTAGCCTCAAACACGGCCTGAACGAACGACAGGCGCGAACGGTCTTGATTTTGATGCTGCTGTATCCAACATCCGTATTTTATTCGCTGCCTTATACGGAAAGCTTATTTCTCCTTCTGTCTGCGGCTTCTATTTATTATGCTACGGACAAGCGGTATGCTCTTGCCTTTTTGGCGGCAAGTTTATCTACCGTCACTCGGGTTCCCGGCTTTATCAACTTATTTTTCGTAGTTGGGACCGTCATCCTGCATGAAGGATTTCCGTTGACGAAACGGTACATCAAGCCGGTGCTGTACGGCCTGCTCTCTTTAGTGCCAATGGGCTTGTACTTGTTGTACATGAAATACTTGACCGGCGATTTCCTGGCCCCGTTCCACGAACAAAGCTTGAGCTGGTACCGGTACACCGCCGCCCCGTTTACCAATTACGTGAATTACTTTGATAAGCCTTACTTTATGGCGCCAGGCGGCTGGGACAACGGTCTCATCGCTTTCGTGGTATCTACCGCCGTGTTTATCGTGTATTTGACGTACCTGGGCGTCAATGGGAAGAACATGATCCGGCAACCTCATCGTCTGCTGTTATGGGTATACGGCGCTTTGCTGATCGTTATTCCGTTTTCGAGCCAGCCTTGGTATTTGGCCAGCGTCGTCCGGTACATGATGGTATGTATTCCATTTTATCTGTATCTGGTCAAACTGACTGCGAATCGGGAAAATGTGCTGTTCGCCTATCAAATCTTCTTCGCCTGTCTCAATGTTATTACGACGATCGGATTTTTCAACGGTTATTCGTTTATGGCCTAGACTCGAGCTGTCCAGACCATCCGGAGCGTCTATTCGAACGGCTCCCCGTCCCCAACTGCTTCCGTGCGCACCAAGATCATCGTCTGTGATTGCAGATCGGGTTTGAACGTATATCGCAAATAACCGTCGTGCCCGCCTCCCCCTCCGCCGTACGTGATCAGGTAGTTATTCTCCACGATCGGTTTGGTGGAGGGGAGCACGTAAAACGTATTCGAAGTATTGCCGTCCTTCAGCTCGAACCGGAACGGAAACGCCCCCTCTTCATCAACCCCATACATATAAAAGGACACTCCATGACAATCGGCGTAAGCCGGGATCAAATAAAAGGCTTCAAAGTCATCGAATTCCAATACCCCCAGCGGAATCGGTTCTAAAGAAGGATAAATCAGCGACGGAATCGGCTCGGCAGACAACGACGTTTGCCCTCCTTCGTCAGGAAGAAAATAAGTGCGATACGAGGCCTCAAACCGGTAATCGCTCTCCCTGCCCAAGCACGAGTAGGAACCCAGCGGCTCAATCTGCTCCGTATCGTCAGGCAGCACGACCAATCGGCCGTAGCGGGAATCCCCCTCGGCACGAGCGCGAGGCATTTCTTCTGTAATCAGCAGCCCCCGCTTCCCCGGATTCGGGTCCTCGTCTTCGTTCTCCAGCCCAATACTTACGACCCGACCTTCTTTCATCCTAATCTGTACAACCGGCTTGTAAAATCCGCTTCCTGCCTGTTCAGAGCCCCTGATCCAAAAGTTCCTTACCAGTCCTTCAGCAGAAGTGCCGTCTACCGGGCGGTATACCTTCAACAGTTGTTCCAGGTTGTCTCCGATCGCCAGCTTCGGCGCTGTTCGTCTGTCGCTCAGCACGGAAGGCGAGCGTTCGTGGATGCGGATCGAGACGGCCCCTCCCGGAACTTCATTCTCGCCCGTGCGATAAAACAGAACATACATGTCCTGATCGCGATAATACCACTGGGGGTAGGGCGTACCTCCCGCCTGGGAACGCTCCGTCGGCTCCCCCAGCATGGCCCGTACTTGTTCCTGCGTATCGCCAAGCCGGATACCGCCTATCGCTGTGTCGATTCGGGATACAGGTCCTTTTCCTACTTCACGGCCGTTTTTGACGAGGCGGATGTCGGCCGCATGTTCCATCCTATCGTCATCCGAGTCATGCTTCTCATTGCTCGTTAATTGGACGGGGGACAGTACTGGTGAAGGCTCCCGGCGATTTTTACCGTCTGTCGTCATTTGCGCCCAGCCATAAACCAACAAAAGGATTATTAGAGCTAGACCCATTAACGAAATCCATCTGGATTCGCGTATGGAGAAGGCGGAATTGGATACCCGCCGGCGATGATTTGATTGTGGTACAGCAAGCCGGATCTCAGCGGCTTTACTGGATGGCTTCTCTTGGGGGATGCTTCCATACCTTTCGGGTAAGAACCGGTTCATTGTTCGTACTCCTCTGTAAGGGGTGTCTATCGTATTTTCAAGCAGGTGCCGGGTCACAGATCCTACCCATATAAAAGACTGCATGGCGATACAAAAAGTTACGTGCTGTTTGGAAAATTTTATCGTGTTGCTTGGATGTAGGCAGACTGAAGCGAATGACGCTGTTTGATAGAGGAGGCGAGGGTATAGCCGATGAGGTTTACAGTAGTTTGAAAGTAGCGAGATGGTTGTTGGAATAAAACTTATATCGAAACCATTCATGAATAGAGCGAGCGCCGGGTTTTTCTTGAACCGTCGCTGCAGAAGGAATCATTGGAGTCTCCTGGCTTCCCCGCATTGATTGGCGTCAAGGAGCATGCCTCCGTATAAACAAAAAAAGCCTTCAAGGTGTGACACCTTTAAAGGCTTTTGCCGCTTGGCAACGTCCTACTCTCCCAGGACCCTGCGGTCCAAGTACCATCGGCGCTGGAGGGCTTAACGGTCGTGTTCGGGATGGGAACGCGTGGATCCCCTCCGCCATCATCACCAAACGATTATGA
>NZ_JBYUPU010000042.1:0-67125 GCF_058135425.1 Paenibacillus sp. MAH-35 | reverse complement strand
TGCCTTCGCTACCTCCGCACCCATCCTCACGGACTGAGCACTATGCGTCAGCTACTACTTCCGCCGCCACGCGGTGTAGAGGAGACTTTCACTCCTTAGTCGAAGCGCTGCCAAGCGCACAAAAAGCCGCCCCTCCTTCACATCGAAGGAAAGGCGGCTGCTGACGCAGGGGTATTCACTGCGAAGAACGCTTCATCTACAAGCTTTTTTTATTCTCTTTCGGAAAATCGATCCGTATGCTCGTTCCTTCGTGCAACTGGCTGACGAGCGTGAGCTTGCCTTTGTGCAGCCCGACGATTTTCTGTACGATCGCGAGCCCGAGCCCGCTGCCGCTCCATCCGGAATTGTGCCGGGAGCTGTCGGCTTTGTAGAAACGGCGGAATATGTTTTGCTGATCCTCGGGCGAGATCCCGATCCCGGTATCGGCTACCGTTACCGACACTTGCCTCTCGTCCTCGTGCAAAGTGACGGTAATCTGCCCTCCGGAAGGCGTAAACTTGATCGCATTATGCAGCAGATTCGTCCATACCTGGCCCAGCGAATCTTCGTCCGCCGGTAACCGGACGGGCGGAAGATCCAGCTCGATGTCGAGCTGTTTCGCCGACCAGAGCGGCTCCGCCGCTACGACGCATCGGCGCAATTGCTCGTCCAGCTGCAGCGGCCTGGGCTGGTGCGGATACTGATCGGCGTCGAGCGAGGCGAGCTTCAGCAAATTTTCGCTCAAGCGGGATAACCGTTCGGACTCGCTCTCGATCAGTTTGAGGTAGCTGATCTTCTCTTGCGCATCCAGTCCGTCCTGCTGCAGCAGCTTGGAAAACCCGCGGATCGACGTAAGCGGCGTCTGAATGTCGTGGGAGACGTTGGAGACGAACTCCTGTCGCATTTTCTCCATCTTGTTCAGCTCTTGGGCCATATGCGTGATGCTGGAGGCGAGCTGGCCGAGCTCGTCCTTTTGCCGGATATTCAGTTGAACGTTAAAATCGCCGCCGGCGATTTTGCGGGTCGCCTTCGTAATCTTCTTCAGCGGACGGACCAGATAAATTGCCGCCAGTGCGATCAGAAACGAACTGATCAACAATATCGTCGATAAGTTGCGGAAATCGAGAAATTCGATACGGCGGACCGGAGCCGGTCCGCTCGGAGAGACGAACAGCGCGTAACGCTTGCCGCTGTACTCGAACGCCGTCCCCACGCTGCCTTGCGGGCAGTCCTCCCTCTCTTCCCCTTGGAAGCTGCTGTAAGACCCTCCGTTTAACACTTCGTTAACGATCGTGGCGGGAATGACACATTTTGTTTTAGCGCCGGGTACGGAGGAGAACCGCTCGTCCGAGTCGGAGAACAGCTGCAGCTCCTGTCCGCGATTCAGCTTGCCGGCGATGCTGACCGTCTGGCCGAGCTGCTGCGGCTCGGTTTCCTGGATAAGCCGGACGACCAGCTTGGCGGCGTTTTGCAGCAGCTCCTCCACCCGGTCGTTCAGCTGGACACGGAAATAATGCGAGAACATCAGGCTCGACAAGGCCAGACTGCACCAGACGACGATAAAAATGACGATGGCGATGCGCAGGTACAGCGTGCGGATCACGGCAGCACCTCAAGCCGGTAGCCGAGGTTGCGGATCGTCACGATCGACACCTTCTCCGATTGCTGCTGCTCCAGCCTCTCCCGCAGCCTTTTGACGTGAACGTCCACGGTGCGCGGATCGCCCTCGTAATCGACACCCCATATTTGTTCGATCAATTGGGCCCGGGTGAAGATGTGGCCGGGATTGCTCGCGAATTTGAACAGCAGCTCGAATTCTTTGGGCGGAATCATCGAGCTGTGTCCGTTCACCGTTAATTCGAACGTTCGCCGGTCAATCGTCAGATCGCCTACCTGAGCCGTCTCGGAATGTTCGATCCGGTACCGTTTCAGCAGCGCCTTGACACGCATGACGAGCTCCATCGGGTCGAACGGCTTGACCATATAATCGTCGGTTCCCAGCTGGAATCCTCTCAGTCTTTCCGAGATGTCGCCTTTGGCGGTTACGATAATGACCGGCAGGTCCATCGTTTTCTTGAGATCGCGGCAAAAATCCCAGCCGTCCATGACCGGCATCATAATATCGAGCACGACCAGGTCGATCTTGACGTTGCCGAGCACGTCCATCGCCTCCTGACCGTCGGAAGCTTCGAAGATCGCGAATCCTTCCTTTTGCAAAAAAGCTTTGACCAGCTTGCGTATCGCTAAGTCGTCGTCTACGATCAAAATTTTGCTCATGGGCTTGCGCTGTTCCTTTCGGCTTCGAATGGCGTCGAACCCATCGTATCATCCGTTGCTTAAGATGAACTTAAAACATTGTGGGAAATTGTAAAAGCGCCGGGAGTCTCCGGCTCAGCCCCGTTCCGGTTCCGTCAGCCGGGTCATCACGGCCGAGAACGAATCGTTCACGATATGCGTGGCGAAGCTGTCGTACTTCGTCTCCGATTTGTTGATCAGCAGCAGCGTGCGCCCGCTAAAATATCGGATAAGTCCCGCCGCAGGGTATACGCTTAGCGAGGTGCCTGCGACGATCAGCATATCCGCCTGAGAGACCGCTTCCTCGGCCCGGTTGAAGACTCCTGTATGTAACGGCTCCTGGTACAAAACGACGTCCGGCTTCACGGTCCCTCCGCAGCTCAGGCACTTCGGAACCGGGCCTTCCAGGGCGAGCAGGTCGCCGAGCGTATACGATTGTTCGCATACGGTGCAGAAGTTCCGGTGAACCGAGCCGTGCAGCTCGAGTACGTTGCGGCTGCCCGCCAGCTGGTGCAGTCCGTCGATATTTTGCGTAATGAGCGCCTTCAGCTTGCCTGCCGCTTCCAGATCGGCAAGTGCTTTGTGACCGTCGTTAGGCAGGGCGGCCCTGTGGATCATCTTCTCCTTGTAAAACCGGTAAAACTCAGACGGATACCGGTCGAAAAAATCCCGGCTCAGCATCACCTCCGGAGGATGCGACGTTCCGTGCGCCGTACGGAACAATCCGGTGGACGAGCGAAAATCCGGAATGCCGCTCTCCGTCGACGTCCCCGCCCCTCCGAAAAACACGATGCTGCGGCTGTCCCGCACGAGTTCCCGAAGTGCTCTGTTGTCCATGCTTACTCCTCCTTTGTCCCGATTCGCAACTTGTCCGCCAGCAGCTCGTAAGAGCGGATTCTCGCTTCATAAGTCGGCGCCAGCGTAACGATCATGAACTCATCCGTCTCGTAAAGTTCGCTCAGCTCGCTGAGCTTTGCCGCTACGCCCTCCGGCGATCCGACGAGCGCCCGGCCCGGGAACGGCTGCTGCACAGCCGGTCCGCCGCCGGACGTGCCGAACAGCTGCTTCAACCCCTGTTCCGCATACGCAGCGGCTTTCTCCTCCGTCTCCGCGCAGACGGCCCGAACCGCTACGATGACTTTCGGCTCCGTATCCCGCCCG
The DNA here is from genome assembly GCF_058135425.1 of Paenibacillus sp. MAH-35. Taxonomy (NCBI): domain Bacteria; kingdom Bacillati; phylum Bacillota; class Bacilli; order Caryophanales; family Paenibacillaceae; genus Paenibacillus; species Paenibacillus sp. MAH-35. Next base: position 63,690 of record NZ_JBYUPU010000042.1, on the reverse strand, counting down.
GACGCACGATAATCTTCACGGTACCTCTGGACGATCGCCGGACCGTCCTGGTCGCTCATAAAATGGCCGAATACATAGCCCGCACTGAACCTGGAAGCGAACTGCGCGCTTTTCTCGTTAGTGCCCAGCAGCCACAGCTCGGGCGGTATTGGAGGAAGCGGACGTGCCGATACTTTCTCGCCTTCGATCCGGTAATCGTCCGCCAACAGCGCAGTCAGCGCTTCAAGCGACTCAGGCATGCGGCGGACCCCTTCGAGGAAGTTGTCGCCAAGCGCCAGCGAGACATGAGCCGAGCCGCCTGGCGCACGTCCGATCCCCAGATCGATCCGTCCCGGATACAGCGACGCCAGCATATGGAACGATTCCGCCACCTTATAAGGCTTGTAATAAGGCAAAAGCACGGCGCCTGAGCCGAGCCGGATCTGTTCCGTCCTCGCCCCGACATGGGCCAGCAGCACCTCCGGACTTGACGAGACGACCGACTGCATATCGTGATGCTCCGCCAGCCAGTAGCGGGCATAACCGAGCTTCTCCGCCGCTTGCGCAAGCTTGACAGCCTCGCCAAGCGCCGCTGCTGCATCCTCCGTTCCGATCAACGGAACGAGATCCAATACACTTAACCGAATACGTGACATGAGCACTCCCCTTTGCTACCCATCATTATAGCCTACTCGACAGGCGAACGGAACACGGTTCCGGCTAGCTGCTTCTGTCGCGGATAGACGGGGGCCCCCTCCTCTGATCCGGTACGGCAAAAAAGCCCGGCGCTGCCGCGCGGACCTCTTTTCCTTATTTCACATGGCGGTTTATGCAATCGTTACCTGTTCCGCCAGCGGCGCAAATCGGGCAAGTCGAAGTAGCGCAGCATTCCCGGCAATATCGTGCTTAATAAATCGAACGGATCGTAATGACGCGACCGGACCCATGATGCCACGCTATCCGGGCCGTTCCCGATATGAAGCCCGCCAATTCGCTCGTCGAGTGCGGCGGCAAGCTCCGCATACAACGCATAACGTCCCTCGGCGTACAGTTCCACACGTTCCGCCGCCGCATCCGGCAGCTGCTCCGCCATATCCAGCGCCCGAATGACGTCATAGGCGCGGACGGCGACCAGACTGTCATCCAGCCAGAACAAGTCGGCGGTCAGCTTATGCAGCGTGCCGAACCTGCTCCAGATCGAGTACGGGCTGATTGCACTCGGGGCGCAGATCCCGTCGCCGGACACATCCAGGACAAACGCGATTTTCCCCTGCGCGCACGTCTCCTTGATCCAGGACAGCTTCTCGCTGGCGACGGTCGTCCCCCGCTCCCACAGTCCGATCGATACGGGCAACTGCTTGCCGTCGAACCGCTCGTCCCGGAACGCTACCCCATGATTGAACAAGCCTTCCTGGCTCCACCACAAATAGCTTTCCGGAGCCAAGCTCTCCACATTGTTCAGCCTCAAGAAGCGGGGATTCAGCTCACATCGCTCGCGTCCTCCGTATACACGTTCCTTCAACCATCCGAGCGCCTCGCTTTTCAGCGTCTCCTCGGAAAGCGCTGCCCGCCGGCGTTCCAGCTCGTCCAGCCGCGCTCCGTTTTCTTCATATACGGCGCGGGCATCGGCGTAGTCTCCGCGGACTTGACCGGATTTCGTGCAGTCCAGCTCCGCTTGGCCCAGCAGTTCAATCCGGATCTCCTTACGGGTGTCTCTTCCAGGCACAGACAGATGCTTAGCGAAAAACTCAGCCGCCGCATCGGCGAGCGGACGCGTATACGCATGGGTAGACCGATCCTCGGCGATGCCCGGACTATGGTTCACGCCATACATCTCCCAAAAACGTTTCGTGCGGGCGACCGTACGCCGGGTGCCTTCGATCGGGAAAAAGTCGGAGGTGACCGCAAGCACCAGCACCGGACGCGGCGCCATCGCGATCAGCAGATCCTCATGATCGAACCCGAGCTTGCTCATTCCGCGCCATACTTGCTCCGCATCCTGCGCCTGGCCGGAGTACAAATAACTGGAACGGTTCATGATAAACGTTCCCGGAGCCGCCGCCGCGATACGCGGATCGCACAACATGACGAGACTCGTCTGCAGTCCCCCGCCGGAATTGCCTGTCACCCCGATCCGGGCCGGATCGATCTCGGGCCGGGTGCACAGATAATCGACGGCACGGATCGCATCGTGAATAAAATAACGGGCAAGTCCGTCTCCGAGCGGAATGCTCTGGCTTCCGGCATATTCGTGATCGCTTGTGCCGGGCCGGATCTCCGCTTTGCCGGTTGCCGGATCGTAATAGCTTAACCGCTCGCCTTGACCGATCGGGTCGATCGCGAAAACGATCAAGCCTTCGGCAACCAGTCGCTGGCATACGGTCTGGTAAGTATCGTACTGCTTTCCGTTGTCGGAATGTCCGCACAGGAATAACACAGCGGCCGACGGACCGTTCAGATCGTCTGGGATATACATATTCGATGTCACATACGTGGACGGCCTGGACTGAAAGATGATTTTCTCGATCCGGTAGCCGTCCCGGTTTACCGTGCCGGTGATGACCGGGCTGAGCGGATGATCGGATGACGGCAGCCCGCCGGCCGACTCCAGCCATTTCTCCCGCATGAACGTGCGCCTTGCTTCCAGCTCCTGGGTAGTACGGATCTCGTCGCGCGCCCGGTCGCCGGCTTTGAACGCCGCTTCGGAGCGATCGTAAACCCACTGTCTCAGCTGATCCTTGACATGATAGATGCCCAGCCCGTACTTCTGCAGATCCTCGATAGACGACATAGTCGGTTATCCCCTCTCTCCCCGCACATCCCTGAAACGAAACGTGCGCGATTGCACTTGATTTGTAACGAATCACAGGCTGCCAGCTTCCCATAGTAATCGATTTCCTGAGTTAGTCAACCTCATTATAGTGGGCGGTTTCCATTCAGTCAACGAATGATTTTCAAGCTCATCAGAGGTTTTTGTAAAGGCAGCTGCAAACTTTCGTTCCGTTATAAGAATCTACATGGACTTGGTGAAAAAGGTTCGATACAGCCGGATAACGGCCGCTGAGTCCGCTTGCTCGGCGATAAAGGTCGTATTGTCATCAGCAAGGTCATCCAGGTCCCTGTTGTCAGCCATGCAACCTCTCCTCCCCGCTTCCAGGATGAAACCTGCGCGTACGAAGAACGGTCACCGGCAGGAGCCGCTGCGCTGCGTCGGCAGCAAGGATAGTCGGTTTGTTTGAGCGCTATGGATTGAACTGATGAATTCTCTTGAAGTACGACCCGGAGTAACCGCTGTTGAAGTCTTGTTGTCTTCTGTCGGCGGAATGGCTAACGAACCGGGGCATCGTTATTACAGCTGAATGCGGACGTTTACATTTGTAACGAACTCTTGTATCGTTATTTCCGCAAATCGGATCGTTATTTTTCCGCTTCCGGCCTGATAACGACGTCCGGATTCGTTAGTCTGGCTAATGATCGTTTTTCAGCCCATAAGCACGTCACGATTCGTTAGCCGTCGAACCCACTGGATCGGTACGGGGCCACGGAACCAAAAAACTCCCCTGAACGGTGATCGGGGAGTAGTCTTGAGCTAAGCTTTCTATTTCGACAAATCGAAGTCGATGCCGGTCTTCCGGAGCACCGAGCGGAACAACGTCGGAAGCGGCGCCGTAAATGTCCGGCCGTCCGCTAGGACGATCTTCCAGGCATGCAGCAATTGATGGCGGACATCCTCGAACGGCTTGCCGCCGTACTTGACGTCTCCGAGCAGCGGATGGCCGATACTTTGCATATGCGTCCGGATCTGGTGCGTCCGGCCGCTGATCAGCTCGACTTCGATCAACGTATACCCTCTGCCGGCTTGGATCGGCTTGTAGCGCGTAACCGCGTCTTTCTCCTCCTGCTCCCGGCCGCTGCCGGCGGCAGCCGCTCCGTCCTTCACGACCCTCGTCCGGTTGCCCCGCTCGTCCCGGATCAGCCGGGCGTCCACCGTACCGCCTTCAGCAACCGTTCCTTCAACGACCGTCATATACAATTTGTCCAGTTCCCGCTTGCGGATCAAATCGTTCAACTGGTGCAGCATCCCCGCCGTCTTGCCGACCAGCACGAGTCCGCTCGTATTACGGTCCAGCCGGTTCGCCGTCGCGGGGAGGAACATCCGGCTGTCCAGCTCCTCCTTTTTGTGCAGGTAAGCGTGAACGCGGGTGATCAACGTATCCTTTTGTTCTGTCTGATCGGGGTGAGTGAGCAGTCCCGCCGGCTTGTTCACGACCAGCAGCTCCGCATCCTCGTAGATAACGTCGATCTTCGAGATGACGCCGGCGAATTTCACTTTTTTATCGACCGCTCCGATCGCGGCCTCCTTGAACGTTTCCTCCTCGATCCATATCGTCAGCTCGTCGCCGGCCGCCAGCTCGTATGTATCTTTTTTCCGTTTGCCGTTTACTTTCACTTTGCCTTGATCGATCATCTTATAGATCTGGCCGAGCGGATAGTTGGGCATCAAGGATCTTATATATCGGTGCAGCCGTTTGCCGCTTTCGGATGGGGTCACGATGCGGGTAATCATAATTTTCTACACTCCCGGTCCGGAGCACGCTCCGGTTCATATTCGCCAATAGCTTCTCCATCTTACCATGATTGTCTGCAAACCGGGAATGCCATCCGTTTACACTTTGAATTTGCGGATCGTCACGTTCAACTCGGCGGCCATCTCCTGAAGCGACCCGGTCGATCGCTTCAACTGCTCGATCGAGGACTGCTGCGTCTCCGAGTAGTCGGCGGCGCTGCGGTAATGCTTGGCCGCCTCCTGGGAGATGACGGCCATCTCGTCGATCGCCGCGCTTACCTGCTCCGAGCCTGTGGCGATTTCTTCGGAGACCGCGGACACGTCCTGCACCTGAGCGGCTACGCGCTCCACTTCACTCAGGATAGCGCGGAAAGCGGCGTCCGCCTGCCGGACGGCTTCCAGCCCGTCCAGCACTTCCTTAGAGCCGGCACGGATCGACCCCGCTACGCGGCTCGTCTCTTCGGCTATCGTATCCACCAGCTGCGAGATGTGGCGGGAAGACTCCTCGGCTTGCGACGCCAGCTTGCGAACCTGATCTGCTACGACGGCGAACCCTCTGCCGTGCTCTCCCGCCCGGGCCGCCTCGATCGCGGCGTTCAGCGCAAGCAGGTTCGTTTGCGAGGAAATATCCGCGATCGCCACCACGATCTGTCCGATCTCAGCCGTTCGCTGCTCCAGCCGCTTCATATCCTCGACGTTTGATTCGCTGGTTTCGGCAATAAACGTCATTTGTTCCATGGCGCGTTCCGCACGGGTATTGCCGAGTCTGGCCTGATCGGCCGCGATGAGCGACGCTTCCGCCGCTACGGAACTCGATTCCGCAATTCGCTGTACCCCGTCGCTGACCTCTTCCACCGATTTGGCCGTTTCCGCTGACCGCTGCACCTGCACACTGGCCCCCGACGCGACTTCGCGGATGCTTTGCGTCATTCGTCTTCCCGATTCGCTCGTCCGCTCGGTATGATCGTTCAACTGAACCGTCGCCTCGTTGAGACGGACCGCGTTATCCCTGATCGAGCGGATCATCGCGGACAATTCGCCGACCATCTGCTGGAACGCCCGCGAGAGGACTCCGATCTCATCGCTTCGCGACGTCTCGACGCGTACGGTCAAGTCTCCGGCCTGCACCAGCCTCGAAGCGGCGGTCAGCCGTTTGAGCGGACCGAGCAGAATCCGGGCCAGCAACCAGGTCGCCAATACCGCCGCAAGTAAAATAACCCCGGTTACCCACACCATATACCGGCTGTTTTCCTGCAGCCGCTCATACACCGCTGTCGCGTCAAAGTCCGCCCCTACAACACCGAGCATGTCCCCCGTCGCCGGATCGATAATAGGCACGTAAGCGGTAACGGTCGCTCCATACGAATCGTCGTTGGTCAGCTCGCCGACTTGCTCCTGCTTCTCCGTGAACGCCCGAGCGAGTTCCGCATACGGCTCCTTCTCCACTTGACCGAATTCGGACACGTCCTCCTTGGCATCAAGCGGCGCTCCGTCGACGGCATAGACGTATTCCATTTGCCCGTTCTGCTCCCGGACCGTCATCGTATACAAATATTTCAAGCCGTTCGTTTCTTTCATGTCGTTCAGCAGCAGCCGAAGCTGCTTGTACGCATCGGAGTCGGCCCGCATGGAGCGGAATGCGGCGGTATCGATTTTGCCCGCAGCCTGCGCGGCGATGGTCTTGGCCTGGTCGCCGAGCGATTTCTTGATCAGCTCCGCTGACGACGTGTACACGGTATAACTCAGCACACTGCCTGCAATCAGCATTAAAACAGAGAAAAACAGCACGATGCGAGTCTGTAAACTTTTCAACCCGTAACCCTCCCGACCGGTATCCAAATCCCTAGTGGCAATTAGTCCCATTGTACTATAACCGGCGGAGCTTTTCGACAAAATCCAATCCGTTTTGTTCATTTGATGGGCAATAAGCAGGTTGTCCGGGCATATACGACAAAAAAGCCCCGGGCATCCAGGGCTGTCATCGCTTTATCCAAGCGAGGCTTTCTTGCTGCAAATATGCGGTCAACGGGCATCGTCCATCTTCCGTCCGACAGCGGCGAAATGTCCGGGCAACACGTCGACCGTCGGCTCCAGCCGGTCCAGTTCGTCGACTCGCAGCAGCCGGAAGCCTGCTTGCATAAAATCGTTGATATACACCGACAAAGGCCGGTGATAGGCGCCTAATGTCGATCGGATCGTCCCGTGGCCCCGTGACTTCCAGAACTGTTCGCGGTACTCCGATACGTGCCGCCCTCCGTCTCCGAGCGGATGGCTGAACGGCGACTGGAAGCACGGGTGCATAATCACCCATATCAGATAACCGCCCGGCTTCAAGATCCGCCAAGCGGCCGAGAAGACCGAACGATGATCGGGCACGTCCATCAGCATAACGCTCGAAACGGCGAAATCGAACGATTCGTCCTGGATGCTGCTCAAGCTCATCGCATCGTCCCGCACCCAGACAATCTGTCCGGAAGCGTCTTCGGCTGCGGCATACGCCAACTGTTCGGCGCTTAAATCGACACCGGTGACGTTCGCTCCCATGCCGGCCAATCGGATGCTAAGCTGTCCTTGGCCGCAGCCGATGTCGCAAATGGACTTGCCGGCCAAATCCCCGAGCCATCCGAGCTGCTCCTCCATATAGCGGAAAGCGGGCTCCGGGCCGCCGGCTCCGCCTTTATTCAAAATTTCCCGGTACTGCATCGCAAACCCGTCATATTGTGCCATCCGAACAACCTCCGTCCGCCGAAGCAGTGCATTTATTTAATGACATTAATATCCTGAATAATTAATCACATCAAGTAATGTGCGTAGTTCAGCTTATCCCTTGCATCCTTCTGCACTCTCTCATTATTTTATTCCAGCTTACTTCAGTCCGGCGGCCATAGATTCCACCTGTTCCAGTCCGACTCGTATCAACGGGTTCGTACCGTCCTTAACGCTTTGCAGCAAAGCCTCGGCCTCCCGGCAGGTTTCTTCGTAGTCCTCCTTCGAAATTACTCCTTCCTCCAACGCAGCGTCCAAATCGTCCTGATCGATCAGATCGGGCTCGTAGGGGGAAAAACAGACGACATCCAAATACATATCGTCCCAATAAGGGATTCCGTCCGAGGATAGTCCGACTTCCCTGGCAACATCGTAATACCACTGCCTCACCTGCAGCTTACGGTCGAGCATGATCGTGAGCGTATGGCGCCCGCCGTCCGGAAACAACTGCATCCATACGTACCCGTCGTCGGCTACGCAACGGCGGACTCCCTGTACCTCCACCTCCAAGGGCTGCTTCACCCGGTCCAGCCACAGCCAAGTTATATACCCGTGAAACCCGGCATGATCCAGCCGCTGTTGCTCGTATCTTTTGCTTAGAATCCGCAACCAGTCTGCACGGTTCGCATATTTCCTTTTCATCGTTGCAGCGGCCGCCTTTCCGCGAAATTATCGCAGCACATATTTGACGATTGCTTTGTAAACCCCATCATTCTGGTTGGAAGCCGTCTCGGCGTCCGCTCTCTGTTTAAGCTGCCAAGGAGCGTTCCCCATAGCGATGCCCAATCCGGCATACTGAATCATACTCAGATCATTATATTGATCCCCGATCGCCGCTACCTCCTGCCGGCCGATCCCCATCGACCGGGCCAACCGCGCCAGCGCCTCGCCCTTGTTTGCGTTCGGATGCATGATGTCCATCGTATAATCTTTCACCGTTTTTCTTAAGGCTGTCCCAATCGATTGCCATCCGCCCATTCTGCGATCGTCCTCCACTTTTAATTTTACTACCGGCTCGCGCTCCGCCAGAACATCTTTCCGTATCGAATAGTCCCTAAGATTTTCGTTGTATGGCCGCTCCACGACCATATCGAATGCCGTATACACTCGAAAAGGAATTTCGCGCCCGCGGCAGTAGTGAATGAAAGGGGCGACGGCCTCCACCGGAAACGACATCCGGTCCAGTACGGTTCTGCTCCCAATCTCCGACGTGACCGCGCCGTTATGGGTAATAACCGGTCCTTCCAAGCCGAGCTGCCGGGTAATGTCGGAGCTTTGCCGCAAACTGCGGCCTGTGCACAATACGACTTGAATGCCTGCCGCTACCGCTTCCTTCACGCCTTCCAGCGTCTTAGCGGATATCCTTTTGTCCAATGTTAACAACGTGCCGTCAATATCCAAAGCAAGCAGCCTGTATACAACGTCCACCTCCCGCCTCCGGATCAGAATATCCGGACATGCACTCGTGACGAAATCCATTCTGTACAGGAACAAAGGCTTCATTAAGAGCCGCGCGGCATCTCCTTATACGTATCATACGCGGCTGGCAGCGGCTCCGCGTTCATCTTACTTCTCGGCCATTTCCCCAATCGCCGTGAGCAGCCTGCCGACAAACGAAGGCTTCCCCCACAGGACAAACCGGCTTTTCTTCTCTTCCTCCAAATAAAAATATTGGAACTTCGCCTTGCCTCGGGCCGGATTGTCTTCGTTCATGAACACGATCAATTGCTGCGCGATCCGCGCCGCTTCGTCCTGTCGAATGCTGCAATCGATGACCGAGCAAACCTGGTATTTCTCCCCCTCCCCCGGTTGATGTTCGCTGAGAAACGATTCGATATCCCGCTTCGCCGACTCGTGAATCACTTTCACCGCCTGCCCTGTGAACATCTCAAGCTCCTCCTCCCGGATTCTCCATTCGCCGCCAACCTTGCCTGCGGACAGCTTGCCTTCCCGTATATATCTGCGAATCGTTCTAGGATGCATATCCAATAACTTGGCAACTTCCTCTACGGTGTACACCCGCACCACTCCCACTTATTCCCATCTGACCTTCTCAGTATAAGGGAATCTCGAGTCACAAGTCAAGATATAATGTAATTATAGGTAATAACATGTATCAATTCGGACATTTGAAACCATCCTATTCATTTTCGTTTTGCTTTCCCTTTGATTTATCGTAAAATAAATCGTATTGAAAAATAGAGATGAGACGCGGTGGTGTTGCAAGTGAGAGAATCGGGTCGGCGGTCAAGACAACCGGCGCCAGGCGGCGGCAGGAGCGGCCGGCAAAAGCCGGGGTCCAAAAAAGCGAATCCCAATGACAAATCCAACTCGGCTGCCAAAAACAGCCGTTCCGATAAACAGCTTCCTGTGGGGAAAACGAATCATCGTCACGAGAACCAGCAAGCCCAGGCGAGAACAAACCGGCGCGACGTCCCCGCCGCGTTAACCAAGCCGGGGCCAAGCGGCAAACCGGCCCCGAAACAAACGGTCAGTCTGAAATCGGGCCGCCGCAAAGGCGAATGGATGGAGTTTAAGCTCCCGGATTCGCTGGCGTCCGCTCCGCTTGGGGTCATTTTGAAATCGTTCCCGATCCCTGCCAAGGTAGCCGGTCGATTAACCGCTACGAACAGCATTATTAAGCAGGGCCAGCTGCTTCGGATCAAGCTGTTCCCCAGCGAATCTCCCGGTTTTCCCGGCGACTGGGTCGACTTGAACATTTTGTACGAGGACGACTTTACGCTTGTCGTGAACAAGCCGGCCGGCGTCGAAGTCCATCCGAGCACGCAGGGACAACGCGGGACGCTCGCTCATGCGGTAGCCGCCTACTATGAAGCATCGGGGCAAAAATGCCGGGTGCGGCATATCCACCGGTTGGACAAAGAAACGACCGGTCCTGTCCTCTATGCCAAAAACGAGCTGGCTCATTACGAGTTCGATAAGGCGATGCGCGAGAAAACCATTGAACGAATCTATTTGGCGGTGGCCGAAGGCGCCTTCGAGCAACGGAAAGGGAAAATCGATAAACCGATCGCCCAGGACCGCCATCATTCCACACGCAGACGTGTCAGCGAAACGGGCGATCCGGCCGTGACGTTGTACGAGGTCGTCGAATATTTCGCGGGCCATACGCTTGTCCGTCTCAGGCTGGAGACGGGACGCACCCATCAGATACGCGTTCATTTATCGTCGATCCACCACCCGCTGGCCGGGGACGGCATGTATGGCGGAACGCGCCGGTACATTCACCGGCAGGCGCTGCACGGCGAGAGACTGATCTGGGTTCATCCTTGGACAGGCGAACGGATGGAAGTGCGTGCGCCTTTGCCGGAAGATATGAGCAAGCTGCTGGACGACCTGCGCAATGCCGACTCCGAGTAAACATCCCGGCAATCCCATGGTTTACCCGATCGGCGCAGCGTGTCCCTAGTATTCCGGATACAATTAAATTGCCTCGGCAATATCCGTATGACGACAAAAAAACGGCGCGGGATAGGCGCCGTTTTTCGTGCATCTCCAGTCTTCTCAAATTCTTCTAAACCCGCTTGGTAGTCTGCCCGTTCTGCGAATCTCCCGAATCTGGGCCAAAGTAAGGCGGACGTTCGAAGAAATAAGAGAATCCGCATCGTTGCCTGCAATGATATCGTCCAGATCCGCAATACTGCGATTGCCTCGGAATACGCGAAACGCTCCTTGGAAATTACGGCGCGAGAATAAGACCAGAGTCGCGTTGGAGCTTGTAGAGAAAAAACGAAGGCTCTCCACATCAAACCGGCCGTCGAGATTCCGGATTCCCAAGTTGCCGCGCAGCACGCGAACCCGTCCTCTGAAGTTCTCGTCGGAATAGAGCGACAGCCTAGGGAATGTTTGCAAGATTACAACTTTGTTCATTCTCTCTATCACCTCCTCTGCATTCAATATATGAGAGAAGGGTAGAGTTGCTTGGACTTGCATCCACGTCTCGAACCTATTTCTACTAGCTGTGATCGCTATGGGAAATACACTCGCCATTTCCCGGGTAAGCGCAAAAGTCGATAAAAGCTACTACCAGTTGACAGCTTCGGCTCCATATTCGACCCGCCCGTGTCGATACCAAAGGTGTGCCTTCAACCACTCGCCTTCGATTGACGGCCGGTGACGGGAACGCCCGATCCCATTCGAAGCAGGCGACCGGCTGCACATGCCGGTTCTCGTTCACGCCGTTGCTCACGATAGTGCCCCTATCAACTACAAAGCACGAAAGGCCGCCGTAAACGCCTCCGCCATCCGCTTGTCGATCCCGGGCCGGAACGGTCCTTTCAATCCGTATTCAACGACAGACCCTTCCGCTTCATAGCCGCCCTCCACGATTATTTGGTCGTCGGGTATATAGGCAGTCGCATCCGCATACCCCCAGAACAGAAGCGTGACACCCGGGAACAGCCGCTCCAGCTTCCGCTTCACTTCGTAACACGGTTCTCCGCCCATATAGGCGATGTAGAGATCGGCACTTAATCGGATAAGCCCGGCGGGCAGGATGACATAGTCCGGCATGTGATCATAGTGGTTTAGTACTCGATTCGCCATGCCGACCAACCCCGGCCGCGAAGCTGGGTCACTTGCGATTGCAGCAAAATGGCTTTTTGGATACGGATCTATTTCTAGGTGAACCTTGAATTGACAGGCCGCCACATCCGGTTGTACTTGAACCATCGCCTTCGGATTGGTCAAAAGCAGCTTGATCGCTTGAACGATCGAAATCGCCATTTCATTTATTTCGTCATAGGTGCAGGTGATGAACATGCCCTTGTATGCCGTCGCCTTCGGTCGGCTGTTTCCGCCCGCCCCCTGGAAGAAAATGCCCATCGCCCCGAAATACTCGGCTTCAAGGAGGTGACAAATCCGGCCGGGGTAGTCCCCCGAAAGGTACAACGTATCTCGGACCGTGACGGGATGGCAGGCGTAATTAAATAAAACGACTTTGGTCCGTCCATCTAAATCCAACACCCTTAGCACATGCAAGCGATCATCTTTTGCCCCTTCCGGGTTTGGCAAGTTCTGTATTTCTCCGTCTGCCGACAGCCTGCGATTGATATTCCAGTCCCCGTTCACTCCTCCAGCCTGCAGCGTCCCTTCAAATGTATTGACCATCGCCCTGGACACGCAGCTCTTAATTCGTGATAGCAGGAATCGCTCATAGCTAGGCGAATGCTGACTTGCATCGTCATAGCCCACCATTGCGGGACCGCCATGCGTATGACTGTAGGTCAGGAAGAAATGGTCTGCTGGGATATGAAAGGTGGCTTCACTCCACTTCTGCAGCTCTTCAGTCAGGGCGAAATCGTGGAATAACAGATCGAGCGATACGAATATCAGCTTCGTTTCACCGTCTTGTACAAGTAAGGCCCGCACGTACAGATCGTCATGAACGCCTTGAAACGGCTTATTGAAAAAGGAGCCGTATCCCCCCATGTACGTGGGCAAATCCGGGGTTATCAAATCTTTTGCAACTCCGAAACGCATCATTCTCCCCTGCCTTCGTCTTACTTGTGATGGACGGGTTGGCCCGGGATTCGATCCGGCCAGTTCGCGACGCAAATGTACTCGAAATCCTCTTCGGAGATGCAGGTCGCTTGGTGCTCTACATCGCGCGGGATGTAGACGACGTCCCCGAATTCGACTTCATAAACGGTTTCGTTCAGCCTGAGACTCGCTCGGCCACCCATGATGATGTAGACTTCCTCTTCATCGTCGTGATTGCCGACCGTTGTGCTCTGGCCCTTGGAGAGCCTCACATAGTTGCTGGAGATCGTCTCTGCTTCGTGCTCTTCCAGGAAGGTGACGCCCTCCCCCTCATAGCCGGGAAGTTGGGATAGTTTTTTGACGAATGGTTGCGCCATAGCTTGTTTCCTCCGTTTGTAGTAATATTTTTTTAGCTGCACCCCGAGTATAGCTTGAAGGGGAGGAAGGCAGTAGCCGGCCAAGCGCCATCTTTTGCAGAAACATGTCACTATCGTGCTATTTCAGCTTACATGGGAGAGTGGGGGGAAGGTTATGGAATTCATCGCAGCAACGAATTTTATAGTCCAGACCCGGATCGGGAGCTTGATGTTCACCATACATATGGATGGAACGTTCCTATCTGACGGCTCGCCCGCGATGCAGAATCAGCACAATCATGCGATGAGTGAACTGCACTTCGTTGCATCGGGTTCCGGGCTGTTAACGTTGAGCGGACAGGAGGAGGAGGAAGCGCTTATCCCTCATACGGCCTACCTGATTCCGTCCGGCCTGTACCACGCCTTCCAATCGGATCGCTTCGCACCGTTACGCAAATACACGTTCCGTTTCGAATATGTCGAAGCCGATGAGCACTCGGATGGCCCGCCCGAAGAGGCTGAGACGTTAAAAGCTGTTTTCCTTTCCAAGGAATTGCGCCGTATCCCGAATCAGGAGTGCCTGCTCCCATTGTTTCAACGGATCACCCGTGAATTGCAAGAGCGCCGTCTCGGTTACTACACCATTGTGCAGGCAGGCTTCAACGAGATCCTGGTCGAGCTTATGCGTGCCTTAACCGGCTTCAGCGCTGTATCCGTTCCGATTCCTATCCCAAGTATCGACGATACGCGCAGCCAGCTGATCGATGATTACTTCGACCATTATTCCTCTCATTTGACGCTTGAACATTTATCCAGCCTGCTTCATCTCAGCACTCGTCAAACGAACCGGGTCCTGCAACGGATGTACAAGAAAACCTTTAGTGAGAAATTGGCGGACATTCGGATCGAGGCGGCGCGTAAGCAACTCGCGCATACCAAACTCCCTGTCTCCCTCATCGCAGAGCAACTTGGGTTCGCCTCATCCTCATTCTTTTGCAAAACGTTCAAAAAACGGACCGGGACGACGCCGCAGGCCTACCGGAGAATGAATGCAAGGTTGAAGTGACGGAGACTCCAACCTTCAATCTTCATACCTCACAGTAAAAGCGCTAACAAAAAACATGATACTTTTCCACACAAATAGCGGCACTCTGCAAGTGCCGCTTCGTCGCCATCTCTTCTTCCCGGCTCCGAGTTACCGGGCCGCCGTATCGATCCACACCGTCTTTTCTTGAACCGGCCGTCGCGACTTGGCGGGAGTCGGCATATCCGGATAGCCCAGATAGATCAGCGCGGTTAACTTCTCGTCTTCGGTCAAACCGAACGCCTGCTTCATGATCGGATGATACATCGGCTCGCCGGAACGCCAGATCGCGCCGAGACCGGCGGCATGCGCGGCAAGCAGCATATTTTGCACGGCGGCATGGACGGCGGCGAATTCTTCGCTCCGGTTCACTTGAGGCTCTTTGGAAGGCGAGGCGGCGACGGCTATGACGACAGGCGCCCGAAAAGCTTTGGCCCCCTGCTTCGCCCGCAGCTCGGCTTCATCCGCCGCATTGCCCGGCTTCGCCGTTTCGACGGCGATATCGCCGTACGCTTTGGCCAGCACGCTCCGCCCTTCGCCTCTCATGACATAAAAACGCCAAGGCTCCGTCGCATGATGACTCGGCGCCCAGTTGCCCGCTTCCAAGATTAGCTCGATCGTTTCCCGGCTGATCGTCTCGTCTTTGACCCGGCCAATCGATCTCCGGCTTTTTATCGCTTCATACAAATCCATAAGTATCCCTCGTTTCCGGCCGATCGACCTTCTTTGTCTACATAATGGGGGCGACCGCCCCGTTCTAGAGTTCGTCTTTATTAAACGAAAGTACAGGGATCTTCTCCCCCTCATTATAACCGTTGCACCGGCTCAGCGCGAACGTGTAGCTCGTCCCGCCGTCAATCCGCTCGATCGCACGGCAGACAAACTCCCGCTTCCCTCTGTCGGCCTCGCCGGTCATTCCGTCCCGGGTGTTGTCGATCGTCCATCTGATTTCTTTTCCTTGTGAATGTACGTCATGAATCCAGTAACCTCCGTCCACGACCGGCGGGATCAGGAGAACATATCCCCCTTTTCCTTGCTGAAACCGGTCGGCGAAATCGTTAAACAACTCCAAATCATACCGGTCGAAATGGGTAAGTATAATCGGATGCCGTTCCTCCTTCAACTGGTCGTAAAGCTGCAAATTCAAATATATGGACGCCAGTGCAATCAAAGTTACCGCCAGGAAAGCAATCTTACCCGGCACGCTTTTATTCATGGCTTTCCCCCTCCGGTTCACAATGCCCGCACCGGCAAGCTACCCCAGTCTGGACAGCTCGGCGATCCGGATATAACCGGCCCCGTCATAAAGCTCGTCGCTTTCGTATCGTTCGAGCTGAAAAGGGGTATCCTCCAGCTCGCTCCGCAGCTGCTCCGAAGTAAACCATCGAACGTACCCTTCCCCTAGCGGGAAAGTGTCGCCTCGCTCCAGGATGGAGAACGCCGCTACCGGACTCCGCTCAAAATAGTCGTCTCTCGCTTCGTCCAGGCTATCGTCAGGCACAATATTTTGCATAAGTAGCAGGAGTCAGGTTCATAACAGCGGTAACCGCGCACGGGATGTCAGGCCAGCGGAACGGTCCAGTCTGCCTCTTCGATCCAAGAACGCCCGATAAATTCTCTTCCCCGCAGCCTGATCTTATCTTCGAAAACTTGCACGTATAAGCCTTGCGACACCTGCTCCCTGAACGGCCTGAACTCGGCGTTCAACACCCGGCCGACGGACGAATTCTGAAACCAGTGAAACGTCTCCTTGACGTAATGCTCCCTGCCGTTCTGGAAATCCTGGTGCGTGTGGCCGGAGAATACGAAAACCGGGGAATGCGGTTGCAAAATATCCCGGAATTCGTTCGCCCGGATCATAGAATGATTGCCTCCGTTGCGTCCGGCGGCGGGCAGCGGCTGATGAATCATAATAAAGACCGGCTTGTTGTCACTCCGCGCCGCCAGCCGCTCCCGAAGCCAAGCCAGCTGCTCGTCGGAATACCACGCGCCTTCCCCGACGTCCAGTTTTTCCTGAACGTAGGTTTCCTGGGACAGCAGCAGCAGCCGGTAACCGTTCACCACCGCTTCCGAATACGGCTTATCCAGACCGAACTGTTCCATGAACATTATACGTGACTGCCGATCGGACTTGCCGTTCGGCATCGTTTCCTTGCTCCACGCTCCGTTTGCGTCGATCCAGATGTTGTAATAGTCATGATTGCCCATATTGGCGTATACCGGCGGGAGCTTGTACGGACTCATCACGTTCCGGAACTCCTTATAGTCGGTTTCGGTCGCCGATTCGGTAATATCGCCGGTCAGTACGATCGACTCGATCTTCGATTCGAAAGCTTTCATATCTTCAAGCGCGCGGCGCAAATTGTCGCTGGGATACGAAACGCCGCTATTGATATGCAAGTCGCTCAATATCATAAATGACAGCAGCGCACCGGACGGATCGTCCTCATTGCCCCATACGATACCTTGCTCTCCGAGCCGTGTGTGTCCGGCCGGTTCGTCTAAGCCCGGCTTCTCTGCGGGGTCCAGCCCGAATGTCCATGCGCCTCCCGCAGCGGCGGCCGTCAGGAAGCCTGCTGCCAGCATCCTCCGGATAAATGTCCGTCTGTCCATAAGCCGCCTCCTTATCCAGCAACGTTCTCTGTAATTTGATTATAACCAGCCGATTGCCGAAGAGAAACAGCGATATGTGCGGGAAGAACATCTCCTTAATTAATTAATGGAATTAAATAAAAGCTTGAGCGGGGTCTCATCCAGACAGAGGAACGCTTCAACGGGAAGAAGCGGTATATGGGGTTTGAACAGTCGCGGTTTACTTTATTAGGGCTCAGGCGAATTTTTAATATGACGCTGCAAATCCCCTTCCTAGGTTCATCAGTTTGTGCGATTGGGGGGAAGGGCCGTAGACAGTCATTAATGTGGTTAATCACTTTAATTCCCAGAATACAGCAGCTGGATCGATTCGCAATGTTTCCGGTTCCATCTTCCCCGTGGACATCTGCCTGCTTATAGTTGCGAGGAAGCCCCGCATGCCTGTTGAGGCAGTACGGGGCTTCCAGTGTTACAGCTCGTCGTGGATCGGGTTCAAATTTTCGCTTCCGGACAAATGTACGATCATATCGACCAGCAGCTCGATCTCTTGCTCGATGTCCCGCAAACTGGCTGTTTCCACAGGAGCGTGCATATAACGGAGCGGCAGCGAGACGAGCGCGATCGGAACGCCCCGGCCTGTCGTACGAATCATATCGGCGTCGGTCCCGGTTTTGCGAGGCGTCAGCTCGTATTGCAGCTGCATGCCCAACCGCTGCGCGCTAAGCTCGAGCAGCCGGTTGACTTTCCGGTTGATCGGCGCTCCCTTGGCAAGCACAGGCCCTCCGTCCAGCTCGATGATCTCATGCTTGGACGTCGCTCCCGGGTAATCGGTGGCGAACGTAACGTCGACCGCAATCGCCATCGTCGGAGCAACCCCGGCACCGGCGAAATACGCCCCTCCCATATTCGTCTCCTCGTTGACCGTGCTGGCCGCATACACGCCGACTTTCGCCCCCCGCCCGGCAACGCGTCTAAGCGTCTCTGCGGCGATAAACGCCCCGGTGCGGTTATCGAGTCCGCGCCCGCTCAGCCTGTCGTTAAGCAGCAGCTCCGGCTCCCGCTTGTACACGCACAGATCGCCCACCTGCACCAAAGCGGCAACCTCCTCCTTGCTCGCCGCTCCGCAGTCGATGCACAAATCGGAGAATTCAAATTCTTCCTTCAGCCCGCCATGATGCTGGGCGTTAGCCCCGATTACCCCGGTAAGCCGGCCTCCGTAGCCCAATATATCCACCTTCATGCCGACCGCGAGCTTTTGGCTGATTCCTCCCAAGGCGTCAAAGTAAATAAACCCTTTCTCGTCAATCCGGCTGACGATCAGCCCGATCTCGTCGCAGTGTCCGGCGATCAGCACCTTGAACTCCGCCTCCGGGTTAAGAACGGCAATCGCATTGCCCGCCATATCTGTCCGGATTTCCTGTGCATACGGTCTTACGTAATCCATCCATTTCCGCTGTATGCCCCATTCCTGACCGGAGGGGGACGGAGTCGACAGCAAGTCCAGCAAAAACTGCTTGGCCTCAGCCTTCATACGGGAACCATCCTTTCTTCATTAGCTTGCAATTGATCCAATTTTATCAGAATCGGATGGTTCCGTTCCACTGTACCGATCCGGCCGATCAATTTGTTCGGTCGCCTGCTGGATTCCACCACGCCGCATCTGGTAAGATATAGCTAAATGTGAAAACAAAAAGGTCGTGAACAGCTTATGGGCGTCAGGTTCAATCGCGAATACCGCGACATCGTACGGGATTTGGGACATGCTCTCGGACAAATTGACAATTGTTACGAATCGTTTGCTATGGAGCGGGCGGACTGGGAGGAACTCGATCGCGAGGAGCAGATCGAATATATGTGTACGCTGGCCGACGATATTTTCTACGGGCTCGGGGCCGAGCCTACAATCGAGATCGGCGAAGGTAAAGTACAGTACGATTCCGTCAACCACGTGATCCGGATATGGACGGACGCGCAGGTCGTGCACTTGGTGAAACTCGTATAGTCCTAGTCGCTACCGTTTCAATAAAGCCGGGAGACGCTCGCTGCGTGCTTCCGGCTTTATTTTTTTGTCCCCCAAACCATACGGATTCCGCCGAAGATAATCGGCAACCAAGAGCGAGACCGTTCTCCGACGTCATGGGATCGCCGCTTTGCTCATACGATAATAAAAGAGTACGAACCGGCCCATGCCGAAAGGAGGCTGCCGTGAGCGAAATCCCCCGCCAATTTTGGAAAAACCTTCGTTCCCAAGCCGACCGGACGTTGGGCGATCAATTTTGGCAAGATATATCCGGACTGATTCCTACGCAGCAACCGCGCACGGACGTCTACCTGACGGCGGACCGGCTCTTCGTCATCGTCGAGCTTCCGGGCTGCAAGGCGGATGCCGTCAAATTGTCGTTTCACAAAAACTCGCTCCATATCCGGGGAGACCTTTCTTGTCCGTATCCGGTGGAGGAAGATGAGCTGATCGTAGCCGAACGGTTTTTCGGGCCGTTTCACCGCAAGGTCGAGCTTCCTCCCGGCATATCCGGAACCGGTATGAAAGCCCGTATACGCGATGGACTGCTGACCGTCGAATTTCTCCGGAAGCTCGAGGCCGACTCTCCGGTCGATATCGTTATCGATCCGGCGGATCTTGCAGATTCAGACAGCGAGCCGAGCAACGATGCTTCGGATTAAGGGAGGGAAAACCGAATGGTACGCATCCGATTCGAATCGATCCGGATCGACGAGTTGACCGACAGCTCGTCGGTTAATACCGGAATCAATGTCATTATCGGGAGAACGAGCCGGGAGGAAGTCAGCGAAAGTATGGGCTCGTTTGACGGAACCCGCAATCAGGCGCATGGCGGCATACATATTCAGAAGAAACGTCCGCAGCGATCCTCATAACAGGGCGATGGGAGGCTCGAGATCATGGCCGCTTCGTTGTTTTCCCCGAACTTCGTGATCGGGCATATCGAGATCGGCAGCGTGGAAGGCGCATCCTGCGTCAATATGGGCAATAACTTTCCGTCCCATTTTCAAAGCAACAAAAAGCATAACCAAGGGTTCGGCGACGTAACCGGAAATAACAACAGGTTGTCCGGAATCCACTCAGCGCTGGACGATTCGGATTTTATGGACTGGTTGTCCGGCGAAGAAGCCAAGGAAATTCCCGAGCCGATTCGCCGCTGGTTTACCGATCTCGTGCGCGAATCGGCCGGGCAAGCCGACCTTGTCGCCAAATAAGGCTGAACCGCAGGAAGTTCATGCCGGCTGGCTACAGCAATCCCGATTCTCTAAATACGGTCGGCGATCCGCAATCTGAGCAAAACGCCGCATCCTGGCGATTCACCTTCGAGCAGCCCTTGTGCAAAGGGCTTTTCTTTTTGGTGCAGCGATTCATCAAAGGTGCGCCGCAGCGGACGCAATACTTGTCGGCTTTCTCAGGCTGATGTCCGCAGCGGACGCACGGGTCCCTCTCTTTCTCTTCCGCCATGTCCCCCGCCTCCGCTTCCGTGATCCGATTCAACATCCTCGGGATATCGTATGCGGAAGGCGGTCACATGCGCATCAGGAACCGGGACAGACGAACCCAAATTTCGCTTTCGGAACGGAAACGTCATGCGTACAGGCTACTAACTCTATAAGAGTCTCTGGCACCTCCTATTTTCGGCATCTTGGGAGGAAAGTGACAAATAGAGGCGGTTTGTACCCCTTATTTCTGCCACCTGAAAGGGTCTGCGCCTTTTTTGCGGGATATTAGAGCTTCAAACCGCTCTTATTGGTAGCGACCAAGCTGGTTTTCGGACCAAATAAAAGCTGCAAACCGCTCCTATTCGGGGCCTCCCTCCCCCCAGCTAGAAGCAGAGAAGCAGGACAGAGCGCCGTCCTCCAACAAAAACAAACTGCCGGGGGATTCCGGCAGCTCGCGGGTGGACCGTTCAGTTTCAGTTTCGCCCGCCCCGTCTCCAGCCGATTCGGTCAGCTGTCGCCCATAAACCGGACCGGAATCTCCTTGACGGGCGATTCCGACTCTTTCGGCAGCGTCACCTCCAAAATCTGTTCCTTGCAGATCGCCTTGGCTCCATCGAGCCTTACCGGCACGGGGAGCTTGATCGTTCTTGCCTCTCCTCCGGGCAACCCGGCCAGCCGGAGCTCGTAAGCTGTGCCGAACACCCGGACGTCCCGCGAGGCCGGGCCTCCGGACAGCTTCACTCTGACGATGACGGCGCGATGCGTCTCGAATACGTTGCAAGCGACAGCCGTCTGCCTGGAAGGCGCGGCGGAAGGCTTGAAGTTCGCCGCAGCGGAGTCAGGCACCGCTTCCGCCAGGATGCCTTTCACGTACCGGTCGACCCAGGGAATCGTCCCGGATGCGCCGTTCCACGTTTCTTTCCACCCGCCTTCGCCGAAAAAACGGTTCTGAAAGTCGTCCCAGTCAAACGGAGCGCGTCCGGCTGGAGCCTCTTCCTCGTTTGAACGGCGCATATTCATCCCCTCCTTCCGCTCTCAGCCGCCGCCGTGAGACCCCGGCTAGCACGCTTTCGCCACCTGCTGCCCGCTTAAGATAACGTCCCGGTCGTCGATCGGCGTGTCGATCATATCGTTATCGTAAATCACATTGATGTTGCCCGTAATTTCATGATGATCGCCGGATATGCCCGTAATGCTGGCATTCGTTTTACTGTGGGAGCTCCACGCGTACTGCAGGTTCGTGCCGATAAATACGCCCGAGTTCGTTTCCATCACATTCACGACGATCCGGTCGAACTGTACGAGAAACTTCGTATCGAGCATGGCCTCCGCCCGCCTCCTCCTTACGATTGAATGCTGCCCCCGCCTTCCTTCTCGAATCCGTCGAAAATAAGCGTATCGAGGAAATCGTTATCCGACAGCAGGTTCAAGTTGCCCGAGAAATTGCCGCCGCCTCCGAAGCCGTTCGTAATCGAGCCTATCGACATTTGGTTTTTATTGTGCGAATCCCAGCCGGGGGCCGCATTTTCGCCGACGAAGATGGCGCCGTTCGTCTCTTGAGCGTTCACATAGATCCCGTTAAAGATAATCGTTCCCGGCATGCCGTTCCCTCCATTCCGTCGTAATAAACCATATATATGACCGGTCTTTGTTGTCCTATTCGTGCCCGCGGCAAAGCGCAAGCATCGTTTCCAGGGTCAGCCCATATACTGTTATAGACAAGTTGTCAAAATCCCGTACACAAAGGACAATGGCCATGTTCAAATGGTTTGCGCAGCGCGGTAAACCGGCGCCGGACCCCCGGGAAAGTGCGGATCATGAGCTGGCCCGGCTGGAACGACAAATCGAACGGCTTGAACAGACGGTCCGGTCGCTGGCCAACGAAACGAGAAAACAAAATATTGTCGTGCGCCAGCTGAACGTCCATCACCCCGTCGTGGAAAATGTAACGTTCCGGCTCGACGCCCTGGATATCGAGGAACTGAGCGGTTCGCTGAATCTCGGCAACAACTTCGACGTCCAATTCGATCCGCAATCACTGTTTCGGGGCAAAGAAGCGGGCAAGCAGACACCGCCGCAAACTCCCAATTCCGCGAACACCTCAGACGCCCCAAAAAAACGCGCCGGACGACCGGGCCGCGAAGACAATCCGGCGGGCGCAGACGGCCTCCGCCGAACGTCCTCGGGTTATTCGTACAAAGCTCCGTAGCAAGATTCGGACCCATGCGGTCATTCGCCCAACCCGCGCTCCCTATTCCCGCGTAAGCTGTAGCTGACCACACACCCGGAGCTTCCGGACGAAAGGAGGGGGCAGCGATTCCCCAATCAGCGATCATCTTTAAGGAAATCCGGGTGAATGAGATGGGACCGAACAGCGGCGTCTTTATCGGCAACAACCGGGCGCCGCTCTGGGGCTCGTTCAGCAAGCAGCAGACCGCCTTCAGCGGCGGCAACGGAAACGCGACCGGAAACCGTACTTATTTCTGGGACCGCGACCGGGTCGACTTCGTTGCCATCGGTCCGTTCAAAACGCAAAAAAAGCGCACAAAGAAAAGCCGGACGCTTCTCCGCAAAGGCGGGAACGTCCGGTCCAAGTCCAAATCTTCCAGATTATAGGTCATGATAACGGTTTCAAACAAATCCGCCAGAACATCCCGCTTGACACGACCGGATGCACATCCGACCATTTCCCGTCGTCCGGTCATCTCCCGGCTTCATCAAACCGTCAGTTTACCTGCTTGCGCTCGGTTTTTTTGCTGTCGTCGGTGTTCTCTTGTTCGGCGTCTGCGATCATCTGACGGCTGCCTTTGCGGAATTCCCGCATCGTGTCCCCGATTGCGCGTCCCAATTGGGGAAGCTTCGATGGTCCGAACAGAAGCAATGCGATCAAGACGATAAGAACGATCCCTGTCCAACCAATATTGAATGGCATGCGATTCCCCTCCTTTCTCTTAACGATAACAGACAACCCGGTCCGGAGCAATCCCCGGCCGGGCTATTTTTGCGATTTTTCGCGAATTTACATCTACGCAATATTTACCAGCGATCCGCCCTCCCGGGCAGAGCGCGCTTCCGCTTCGGCGATCGCCAGCGACGCGAGCGTCTCCTCCGGCTTGGCTCTCACAATCGGCCGGTCATGCAGCACCGCGTCGGCAAAATATTTAATTTCCCGGTAATAGCCGGGCTCGTCGGGTAACTGCGGCACAATTGCTTTGCCGTCCCCAGGATTGTCGCGAAGCACGCGCTTCTCGTAGACGAGATTGCCGCGTTCGAAATTAACGCGGAACGACATCTCGAAGCCGAATTCGCCGGCCAGCGTCCGGTCGCTCTGCGAACTGACCACCTTCCGGTCGGGATAAACGTACTGGGTGGAAATAATATCGAACGAGCTGCCCGGCAGTACGTCGAGCGCCAACGTCGATACCGAATCCGGCTTGCCGAACAGCCAGTTCACCATATCGATATCGTGGATATGGAGGTCATACAGCCCGCCTCCGCTCGTCTCCGTGCGCACCATCCAATCGTTGTGCGTCCATTGCGGCGGATTCCCGCCGCGGAAAAAATGAGCGGACAGCACTTTGCCGTAACGGCCGCTGTTTACCGTCTCCTTCAAATATTCATACTCGGGCCAGAAGCGCAATACTTGGGCGACCATCAGCTTCTTGCCGCTCCGCTCCGCCGCTTCCAGCATCCGCCTTCCTTCTGCGGTACTCAGCGCCATCGGCTTCTCGCAGAGCACGTGCAGTCCGCGCTCCATCGCTTGCACCGTCATATCCGCATGAAGGTAGCTCGGCATCGCGATGTCGACGATATCCAGCTCCTCCTCTTCGAGCATGCGGCTGTAGTCCGTATAGTGGCGGCTGGCGGACAAAGCGAGGTTGCTCTCGTCGACCTGAATGTTGCCCCCTGCGAAAATGCCGCGAAACTTGTCCTCATCCGTATCGCAGATCGCCGTCACCCGGATCGGATAGCCTTCCTGCTCCAAGCGCCGGTAATTCGTCAGATGCGCCCGCCCCATAAATCCGAGGCCGACCAAGCCCACTTTCAACATACGTTTCTCTCCCCACATTAAATGATGACCCCGGATCAAACCGGGAACCGGACCGCGTTCGGCCTCGTCCATACGAGATGCTGAACGAACCCTTCCGCATACGTGCAGCCCGCCTGGATGCCCCTTGTCTTCCCAAGAGTCGTAACGAAATCGACGATATCGACGTTATCGTGTTCCTTCAGCCAGACGAGCTGGCTTTGGTGCTTGCGCAGCATCTCCAGCTTCGTCTCCATATGGCCGGTAACGTCGACGTAAAAGGTCGGTTCGAAGCCGAGACCGGATAAATTGTCCATGTAGTACAGCCCCGGAACTTTGTCCGCGGCCGGATGATTCGTCTTGAACCAGGGCAATGTAGCGAAAAACGTCGCATGAAACACAAGCTGGCTCACCGCGATATGATCGGGCATATAATCGTTCGGCGCATGCGTAATGACGATATCGGGGCGCGCATACCGGACCAGATCGATGAAAATCATCCGGTTTTCCTGGCTTTCGGCAATCAGCTCGCCGTCCCCGAAGCCAAGCGACAATACTTCACTGCCGATTACCGCTCCGGCTTCCTGCGCTTCCGCACGACGTATGACGGTCAGCTCCTCGGGCGGGATCGTATAATGTCCCTTGTCTCCTTTGCAGGCGTGGCAAATTACGATATGGTGGCCGTCTTCCTTCAGCTTGGAGAGCGTTCCGGCGCAGGAAATCTCGATATCGTCCGGATGGGCCCCTACTGCCAATATGTTCATTCGGTTTACTCCTCTCGTTCCTCAAACCGGCCTGTCAATTCAATTCCGGCACAAGCGGTCCTGCCAGATCGTTCAGGAAAAACAGCTTGCCCGGCAAAGTCGGCATATAACTCGACGGCACCCACGGGTCCGGTCCGTATTTCAGCGTCGTCAGCAGCGACATGCCCTGCCACATCATCCCACGCCCGAGCAGACCGTCTGCGCCGCCGATCGCATAATCCGCCTGCAAAAACAAGCCCGGACCGATCGTATTGGCGTAACAAGGGACAAGCGTCGTGCGGCTCTTAAAGCTCGTGATCGCGTTCTGCTCGATCGTCAGCGGATGCAGCTTGGCGGCGATCCGGTGCGTATCGGCGCGCCACAACGACTCGGATTCGTACTCCCCGGCGAAGTGCGGCTCCCAGAACGCAATATGGAACACGCGGCCGATCCCGTACACGACGGCAAGCTTGGCGCCTTCGCTTCTCAGCTTCGCGATCTTCTCCGCGTACAGCGGCAAGTTTTCCTTGGTTGCGAAGTTACGCTGGTTTTCCGGTACCGTAAGCTCGCCGAGCTGATCGTAGAAGCTGTTTTCCATCGCGTACTGGAACGCGCCGGGGTTCGTCGGAGGCAGCGTGTTGCCCTCCGCGTCGCTCCATTCGTCCATATTGAACCCGTAAACGTGCGAAGCGCTTACGTTCCAGGCTTTAAGGAAATAGATCGTCCATTTGTACATCCCCATCGGTCCGACCGGCAGGATCAGCGCCAGCTTCTCTCCGCGGTCGCGCGTTTGCTTGATCAGCAGGGCGATCTCATGGCCCATATACGTGTCGAACTGCTCCAGGCTTGCGCACGATACCGGTTCGAAAGACGCGTTCCAGTGTGCTTCCCGAGCAAGCGCTTCCTGCCGCGGCAAACCGGCGCAGCGGTCGATTTTCTCCAGATCCCAGCCTGCCGGGAAAAATTGTTCCATCAGAGAACCCTTTAAAGTCGTAAACAGATTCATATCCGATCTCCTCCCGGCTGATCAGGCCAGCCACGCCTTTAATTGATCGACTGTCGCCCGGATATCCCGGGCTTGCTCCTCGCCGGCGATTTCCCGTTCGATAATCAGTTCCCCGTCGTACCCGATCGAGCGAAGCTTGGTCAGCAGAGCCGGGAAATTGACTTTGCCCGTACCGACCAGCACCTCTTTGCCGAGCAAGTCCCCGTTTGTCGGGTACATCCCGTCCTTGACGTGGACATTGCGGACATAAGCGCCGATCACGTCCAGCGCGTCGACGGGGTTGCCTTTACCGTACAGGATCAGGTTGGCGGGGTCGAGGTTAATGCCCAGATTGGATGTGCCGACACGCTCGATCGTCCGCAGCAGCACAACGGGCGTTTCCTGACCGGTCTCGAACCAGAAGCCGATGCCGAGCTTCTCGCAATAAGCGGCCACTTCGCGGATCGCTTCCACGACGCCTTCGTAGTTCGGATCGGTGACGTTTTCCGGGATGAAGCCGCAATGCGTGACGAGCGCCGGAGCGCCGATCCGTTTGGCGAAATCGGCCCAGCCTTTGAGCGTCTGCACGCGTTCCTCCCGGTATGCCTCAGGAACGAGCCCTAGCGTAACGGGCCCTTCCGTAAAGTTCCATTTGCCCGGACCGGCCACCCAGCCCCACATCGCACAAATTCTCACGCCGTGCTTCTCGGACTCGCGGACGACCTGATCGGCGATCTCCGTCGTGCACAGCTCCGGATTCCATCCGATCAGCTGGCAGACGTTCAGCCCGAATTGGCTGACATGCTCGAAGCAATTGCCGTTGTTTTTCAAAATATTGACGACGCCGATTTCCATCGTGATGCGCCTCCGTTTCTTGTCGTAGTTTCAACGTAATCATACCTTGGAATCCGACAGCCATCTTTAGACGATGGAGCTTCTTTTTTGCACAAGGTTTTGTACAATTATTCGATTCATTTGCACTTTCTTCCGGCTCGCAATCATTTTTGCAATGGAAGAGGAATTTGCCGATAAATGTGGAAATGAAGAAAAAAAACGTTTTCAGCGGAAGGGGCCATTTCGACGATGCGATTCCCGCGTTACGAAATCCGAGAAGAACTACACATTCGCAAGTTGATCTCGTGCTACTATTTCGAACTGTCCAAAAACTACAAATATGCCGGCGAGAAGCATGATTTCTGGGAAATATTTTACGTCGACAAAGGGGAGATCGAGCTGGATACGGACTCCGGCCACTTCTGCCTGAAGCAGGGCGATCTGCTCTTTCATGAGCCCGACGAATTTCACAGCCCGCGCAGCAACGGCAAAGTATCCCCCAACGTGTTCGTCGTGACGTTCGAATGCGATTCCGAGCCGATGTCGTTTTTTTTGCGCAACAAAATGTTTCATCTGACCGATAAGGAACGGTTCGTACTCGCCCAGTTGATCGAGGAAGGGTGGAATTCGTTCGGCCCGAATCCGACGGGCAGCGGACGCATCCTGACCCCCCGCGAAAACGCCCCCTTCGGAAGCGAGCAGCTGTTCAAAGTGCATCTGGAGACGCTGCTCATCCACCTGATCCGCTCCAGCCACGCCGACAAGGAGCTCCCGGCTGCTCCCGTTCCGCGCGAGAAGCAGGAAATCGGGATGGCCGACAAAATCATCACCTACATGAACGAGCATATCGGGGAAAATTTGACGCTGGACCAGCTGTGCGACCATTTTGCGATCGGGCGTACGCAAATCAGCATTATGTTCAAAAAACGGGTCGGCTGCGGCGTCATGGAATATTTGAACCAGCTCAAGATCGACCGGGCGAAAATGTATATCCGTGAAGATGTTTACAATTTGACGGAAATTTCCGAGCTGCTCGGCTACAGCAGCGTCCACTATTTTTCCCGGCATTTCAAGAAGTCGACCGATATGACGCCTTCCGAATATGCCAAGACGCTGTCCGGGGGATACCGGATTATCAAGTAAACCGGCTCACCCCGGGACAGCACCCCGTTACATCAAAATAATTTCCCGGTGACTTCGCTGCGACTCGTAAGATCCAAGGATAATTCCTAGCGATCGTTTGCCGTCTTGTCCCGTTACGACGGGCGGCCGGTCTTCCCGTATGGCGAGCGCCATATCGCGGATTTGAGCGGCATGTCCGTCCGGCACGACGAAGAACGGCTCGAAAGCGGGAATGTGCACCGTTTCCCCGATCACATCCAGCGCCGTAATCTCATCGCCGGTCAGCTCAATCGTCCCTTTGTCCCCGTGAATGACGATCCGGTGGTCCGGCTGATTGTAGGCCGTCGTCGTCGCTTCGATCGAACCGAGCGCCCCGCTCTTGAACTGCATCGAGACGACGGCCGTATCCTCCACTTCGATATCTCGCAAAATGTTCCGGGCGTAGCCGTGCAGCGTCTCGACCGGCCCGGCCAGCCATTGCAGCAGATCGATCGTATGAATGCCCTGATTCATCATCGCCCCGCCGCCGTCCATCGCCCACGTCCCCCTCCATCCGGCGCTGTCGTAATAGGCCTGGTCCCGGTAAAACTTGACATAGCCGCTACATAGGCTCAGCCGTCCAAGCTTGCCTTCATCGAGCAGCATCTTGACGAACTGCGAAGCCGGCGACATGCGCCTGGGAAAGATCGTCGCCAGCTTGACACCCATCACCTCGCAAGCTTCGATCATCCGGTCGGCATCCGATAGCGAGATCGCCATCGGTTTCTCGACGACGACATGTTTGCCCGCCTCCGCCGCCTCGATCGTCTGTTCGGCATGCATGCCGCTCGGCGTGCACAAGCAGATCGCCTCCACGTCCGGGTCGGCGAGCAGCTTGCCGTAATCGGTATACGCTTTAACCCCGTATTTGCTGCCGTATTCCGCCGCCCGGCTCTCGTTTGCGTCGCAAATGGCAGCCAATTCCGCTTCGGGAGCCCGCTCGATCCCGATAAAATGGCTGAACGAAATGCCTCCGCAGCCGACGACGGCAAATTTCACCTTGCCTCTCTCCATACCCATCGTTTAACCCTCGATTCTACGATTCATTTGAATGTCTTCATTCCCTATTCCACCAGACCGGTCCGCTCTACCCCTTCGACAAACCACCGCTGGGCGATCATGTAGACGATCAGTGGCGGCATAATGATCAGAAAGCTGGCCGCCATCCGGATCGTTTCGTTCAGATCGAAGCTGCCGCCCTCCGCATCCGGGTACAGTCCCGTCAATACTTTGTTCAGGCTGTACAAGCTGAGCGACAGCGGCATATCGTTGCCTCCGAGCATCATCCCGGTGGTGAACGTCTCGTTCCAATGCCAGACGAAGGAAAACAGGAATACGACGACGATCGCCGGCTTCGCCAGCGGGATCATCACCCGCCAGTACACCCGGAACGGTCCGGCGCCGTCGATCAGCGCGGCATCCTCCAGCTCTTTGGGCAGCGTCATGAAAAACTGACGGAATATAATGACGAACAGCGCTCCCCGGATGCCATGCCCGAGCAGGGCGGGCAAGATAATGCCCCAATGGGTGCCGAGCAGTCCCAAATTTTTGAACAGGACGTACAGCGGAATAATCAGCGTTTGCGGTGGGATCAGGAAGCTGAAAATAAGCAGCGCGAACAAAATATTTTTGCCCGGAAACTTCTGCCTGGCGAACGCATAACCGGCGAGCGAGCAAAATAACACTTGCCCGATCGCCGAGCTGCCGGACAAAAGCAGCGAGTTTTTGAGCGCTTCGGGAAATTTCAGCCCCTCCCACGCCAGTCTCAGATTGCTCCATTCGAACGATGTCGGCACCCACCGGATCGTCGGATCGAGCAGATCGGCCGTCGTCTTGAACATCGTCGACAGCATATACAGAAACGGCGTCAAATACATCAGCGCGATGTCCAGCAGAACGAGATACAAGATGACGAGCACGATCATTCCTTTCCGTTCCCGGTCGCCGAGCAGCAAGGTGCGCGCCCGGTCCGCCCAATGTCTCCCTATCATGGCGCTCCCCTACCTTTCCCCGGAATAATGAACGAATCTGCGCGACAGCCCCAGCACCACCAACAGCAGGGCGAACACGACGGAGAAATAAATCCAGCCTTGCGCGCTAGCGTAGCCGTAGCCGAGATTAGGCGCGGACATATTCGTAACGATCATGTTTAGCACCGGATTGAGCAGAGGCACCGTGAACATGTCGACGACCGTATAGATGACGTTAAGCAGGATGAACGGAGTCAGCGCGGGAAGCGTAATTTTCCAGAACATCTCCCAGGCCGTCGCCCCGTCGATCAGCGACGCTTCGTACACACTGGAGCCGATCGTCTGCAAGCCGGCCAAGTAGATCAGAATTTGCACGCCCGAGTACCAGAGAATGACGACGAACAAATTCAGCACGGTTAAGATCGGGTCGGCCCAAAAGGTCGGCACGTTGGCCGAGACGAAGCCGGCGATATCGTATTTGTTCAGCATGTCGAGACTTCCGGCCTTCTGGTTGAATATTTCCGATAACACCTGTCCCGTGCTGAAGATGACCGGAAGGAAAAAGATCGCGCGGAACGACATCCGGCCGCGAAACTTCATATTCAGCAAAATCGCCACGAACAAGGAAAACAGGACGATAATCGGGATGACGAGCATCGTATTTTTGACGATATTGATCAGTGCCGTGACGAACGTATTGTCCGACAAAAAAGCGTATGAGTAGTTCTCCCAGCCCTTGTATTCGAACTTCATCCCGTCTCCCGTAAAGCGGACTTTCTGAAAGCTCATGTACAGGGAAAATCCGAGCGGGAACAGGACGAACAATCCAAGCCCGACGAGCCACGGGATGAGAAACAGATAGCCGGATATCGCCTGCTGCGTCTCGATCGAAAGCCGGGAACGTTTGCTGTGCGTTGCTTGCGCCGGTAACATCTTATCCCCCCAAGCCGCTGTAGACGGCAAAGTTTTGAGCCGGCACGCTGACGCCTTTGCCGGCATACGGCGTGTCGTTGTAATTGACGACGATGGAAGTCCCGTTCTTATAACGGGTTTCGAAGACGCCTGGCGCCAGCTCCCGGTGATCTGTAATAAAGACGCTGCGAACCGGACCTAACGCTTCGTTCCACCTTTTGTATTCGGTTGCGATCGTTTCTTTCCATTCGTCGTACTTGCTGCTGAGGATCAACTCGCCCGACGTCTTGCGCAGGGTTACCGGATCTTCATAAGTCAGCAAATATTGCGGAAGCGCGCCGAATTCGATCGAGCGCAGCCGTTCGGACGTCCCCGTCTCCCGCATATTCCCCCAGCCGCCGGAA
Organism: Paenibacillus sp. MAH-35; assembly: GCF_058135425.1. NCBI lineage: Bacteria > Bacillati > Bacillota > Bacilli > Caryophanales > Paenibacillaceae > Paenibacillus > Paenibacillus sp. MAH-35. Next base: position 32,346 of record NZ_JBYUPU010000042.1, on the reverse strand, counting down.
TAATCGACCAGACCGTGGATCGCGATCGGCAGAAACGGGACGGACTTCGTCGCAACGAGATCGTAGCTCGCTCCGAGCGGGAGCCTCTGGATGAAGTCGGTACGGCCCAGCAAATAACCGCTTCCTTCCGACGTGCCGGCCGAACCGAGCCGCTCCTTGGCCAGCGCCAGCAGCTTCCGGTAATCCGCCGCCGCATCGGCCCGGGAGGCGCGGTGGCTCGCGCGATAGTCGGAGTAGACGCTCTCCAGGCCGGTAAAGGATATTCCGTCGATGCCGAGCGCTTCGTACTTCCCGACCTGTTCGCCGAACAGCCGGAGCGCGACGGCCGCAGGATTCACGTATTCGTTCTCGCCCAGCCATTTGCTGAACGGGGCCTTGTTGTTAATGTCTTTCATCGCATCGCGCGAGACGACGAAGCTGTCGTTTTGCCGCGAGCGGGTATAGTCCGCCTGCAAATAGACACGGTCGCCCAGCCGCTGCGCTTCCCGGATGAAGGCGGTCAAGCCTTGATTGCCGCCCAGCTCTTTCTCCGCAGGCGATACTTCGGGAAGAACGCTCCGGTCTCCGCCCGCCGACCAGCCGGCGTACAGTACGTGGATCGGGCCGATTCCCGCCCCGTGCAGCCCTTGTAAAATGTCGCCGCCTTGACTGAACGTAGTGGCAGGGACGAATCTCGGCGAGAACAGCCCTTTCTCTTCTGCGCCTCCGTACAAGGTCAGCAGCAGCGGCAACGCTTCGGAAACCGGCTTGATCCGGTTCATCCCTTCGGTTTCCATCAGATAGTTGCGATAATCCGCAGCCATTCCGGCATAATCCGCCTGGTCGCCCGATTGGAAATAATACCGGATGCGCCTACTTTCTGCGATTCTCGTCTTCTCTACCGTCTTGTAGCCTGCCCCGAGCTTGCTCGTCTGGCGGAAATACTCGTTCCTGTACACGAACTGCGGGGCGATCCAATGGTAGGACGTATACAATCCCGCAGGAGTGGCGTGTACGGTCGACGTGTATTCCCCCTCTTCGACGATCGCGACGAACGAATGCGAATCCCGCTTCATCCCGAACGCCGGGAAGATCGAATTCGATCCCGGCTGGCCCGGGATCGCCCGGTCGCTGCCATACAGCTTGGCGGATACGCGGGAGAGCAGTTGATGCTCCTGCTTCATCGGGACGATGGCGCCCATCTCCAGCGGCACGAGCATATAGCCGTCCTGTTCGATGTCGCCTTTCTGCGCCGCGCCAAAAAACGGGAACGGCCAGATCGACACGACCTGTTTGGCCGTCTTCTCGACGATGCCGCTATCCGGAATCGTTACCTCCACGTAGTCGTCCTTTAAGCGGATTTCGGTCTTGAATTCGATGCCCAGCGTCTGCAAGTCAAACGTAATATTCGCACCGCCGGCCGCCGGCTCGACCGTCGTTTTCGTTTTGGCGTCGCTCAGATTGGCGGTCTGGATCAGGACGCCGGTCGTTTGCTTCGAGCTGTCCGCATAATCCAGCAAAAACGGCGAATCGGCGTTGCTTTTCCAGATTCCCCTCAAGTCCGGCTCCTTGGACGTATCGGGGTCGCTCTGCCAGACGAAACGTCCGCCCGGCTTGTCGAACACCCGGAGATGCCCGGCATCGTTTACGTGAAGTTCCAGCTTGCTGTTCTCCGCGACTTTCCGGTAGCTGGCAGGCTCGTATTCCATCCTTGCGAAGGAAGCGGGATTCGCCGCAGCCGCCGGTTCGCCCCAGCTATCCGGCGCCGCCGGGCCGAACGGCACGCCGAACACTACGATATATACGGCGACGGCCAGCACCGCGGCTATAATCATCCCCGTAGCAGCACGTCTAACCACGGTACGACACCTCCTTCACAATCTGGGAGACGAAGTCGTACAGCTGGAACGTAAGTCCTGCCAGAATAAACAGCAGAATCCAGATGGCGATCATAAACAGCACGGACAGAACGATGTTAAGCACCGTCTCCCCGATGTCGTAGTTATGGATTTCTTTCACCATGACGAAAAATAAGAACAGCGTCCAACACACCATCGCCACATTGCCGAAATCGTATACGACCCTCTCATTCAGCGTTAATACGTTGGACAAAACCGCGAGCGGCAAAGAGAGGAGCAGAAACGGCATCAGCGCATAAGCGCTGCCGACGAACACCTCGGTCCAGCGGCCCTGGCCTTTCATAATCGAGCCGATCAAATAATTGGCGAACACCCAGGTAACCCACGGCAGCAGCGATTGCAGCAGCAGCGTAAGCGGGTTCACCATATCCTCGCCCGACGGGTTAAACAAATAAGAAGTCGCCAGCTGCGACAGCACATGTACCGAGTAGCCGGCCGCCAGCAGCAGCACCGCCGCCCACATGCTGCCTTCGGGACGGTAGCGGATTTCCCAGAACACTTCGAAAGGGTGCTTCAGCACCCGGAACGATTGCTTGAGCTGATAGCCGACATCCCTGGCCAGCTGCGACCAGAAACCGGACGATAGCAGGTCCGGTGTGTAACCCGATGCTCCGAACAGGGCAGCGGACGGTATACGGAACGGAAGTCTTCTCCGCTTCGTTTCGTTGTCGTTAGGCTGCAGATTCAATGCGTTCACCGTCCTTCCTTCGGGCCCGTTTCGTTTTCAGCTTCCATCCGGCGAATGCGATCAGCAGAACGACTGCCCCGATAGCCGCCATTTGCGTAAAATGCCGCTGCATCCAGAGCAGCCGCAGTTGCCAAAACGCGTCGGAATATCCTCCGGTATCGCCGCCTTCCCGAAACGCCCGCATCGCCTCGGTATATTCTCCGTTTTTGTAATACGATTTGGCGAGACCGAGATGCGCCCTGACGTATTTACTGTTCAGATGCAGCACTTCCCGCCACGGGCCTGCGCTTTCGTCATAATGCCCCTGCAGGTGCAGATCCGTCGCCTTCTGGACGAGCGCTCCGAATTCGGTACGCTTGAACGTCTGGATCATATGGGCCGTCCGGTCCAGCACGTACAACGTTCCCGCCGAGTCGACCGCCAGCGCGGACGGATATTGGAACAGCCCGAGCTTGCCGTAGCCTTCGTCCTTGCTGCCGAATGCAAACATCAGCTCTCCCGCCGAGTTGTATTGGAACAGCAAGCCGAACAACGCGTCGACGGCGGTCATATTGCCGAGAGAATCGACCGCTACGTCGGTAAATTGCTTTTGCTGGCCGGCCAGCAGCCGTTTGACGCCGTAGTTTTGCTCGCCGAGCAGATCTTTGCCGTCGTAGTTCAGCTTTTTGATTTGCCCTCTCGTCACCTTCATCGAGGTCGTGTATAACAGGCCGTCCGGGCCTGCCGTGACGTTGGAGACGGTGCCGGGCAGCTTGAGCAGCTCCTTTTGCATTTGCTCCTTCGTAAAAAATACGCGTTTCAGCGCGTCGGACATTTGGAAATCGACCTTGTTCGCGCCGAAAAATCCTTCAAACGCTCCGTCCTGATCAAGCAGCAGCAGTCCCTGATATCCGTTGCGCGTCGCGACATACATATATCCCCGTTCGTCGACGACGAGCTTGGTAGGCTCGAACACGAAATCCGGCGGGATCATGGGAGCTTGCGGCCTGCCGATGGAACGAAGGAAACCGCCTGTCTCGTCGAACACGGCGATTCGCTTATTTTTCGTATCCGCGACGTAAATCGTCCCGTCCGGACTGACGAACACGCCGCCCGGCTCGTTCAGCTTGCCCGCCCCTTCCGGCTGGATGACACGTCGGGTCTCGCCCCGCAAGTCCATCTGCACGATCCGGTTATTTCCCGTATCGGCTACGAACAGCCGGTCTTTCGCATCGATGAACAAATCTTCGGGATTTTTCAATCCGCCGTGAAAAAACGTCTCCGGCACATAGGCCGGCTGAACCGGGATTTCCCGGCCGCTCAAGTCGTATATAAACGTTCCGTACGGTACTTCGGCACGCGCGCTTGCGCCGTTCCCCAATCCGCAGACAACGAGCGCGAGCAGCGCAAGCAAGCTTCGTCTGACCAACTTCCCACTCATCGCTCTTACCATCCCCTTTCCTGTATTCCCGCTGCCTGTGCCGGTCATTTCAGTCCGGAGTGCGCCATCGTCGAGATGACCTTGCGCTGCAGGAAGAGGAACAGCACGAAGCTCGGAACGAACATAAGCAGCCCGGCCGCCGCAGCCACGCCTTGACGGGCTACGTTATTGGCGAGTCCGCTCGTCAGCGAGCTGACATAAAACGGCAATGTTTTCATCGTCTCGTCCTCGATATACAGCGTCGACGCCTCCATATTGCCCCACGACGACTGGAACAGCAAAATGCCCGCCGTTGCCACCGCCGGCATGCACAGCGGCAGGATGATCCGGCCGAACAAAACAAACTCGCTCGCTCCTTCCATCCGCGCAGCCTCCAGCAGCTCATCCGGCAGCAAATCGATAAATTGCTTGAACAGAAACACGATGACCGGCAGTGCAATCACCGGCAAAATATGCGCCCAATACGTGTTCATAATGCCCAGCGTGCTGATCACATAATATCGCGGTATTTGCACCGTCTCCGGCGCGAACATCAGGGAGACGATAATCACCGAGAACATCCACTTTTTGCCGATAAACTGATGTTTGGACAAAGCGTACGCGCACATCGCGCAAAGGAGCGCTCCGAGAAAAATCGTAGCCAGGGAGACGATCACCCCGTTGAAAATATAACGGCTGACAGGTACGATTGCCGTTTTGGTGACAATGAGCAGGTCGTAAAAATTATCAAGCGTCGGCTGCCTCGCCAGAAAGATCGGCGGGTACAAAAACAGCTCGTGATACGGCTTCAGCGCGTGATTGAACAAATACACCATCGGCAGCAGCATAAAGACGGCCAGCAGCGTAAGCAGCGCCGTCAGCACCCACTGGAATGCGGAAGTCCGATGCAACCTCCGGCGCCTTCGGAACGGAATGAATGCCATGTGCTACTCCCCCTTCGAACCGAACAGCTTCCAGCACAGCTTGCTGGACAAATAGATGATGATCAGCAGAACGACGGATATCGCCGATGCATACCCCATCTCGTAACGGATAAAACCGTAATCGTCGATATGGTTGATCATCAGGTGCCCCGCATAATTGGGAGACGGGTTCGAGCCGGTCAACTCGACGCTGATCGAGCCCGCTTTCAGCGTGCCTACCACCGCCATGACCGCCCCGAACAGCATCTGCGGCTTCATCGCAGGTATCGTAATGTACCAGATCTCCTGCAGCCTGGAGCGGATTCCGTCGATCCGCCCCGCCTCGTAGAGCAGCTTGTCGACGTTCTGGATGCCGGCCAGCATCGCCAGAAAACCGACGCCCATGCTGGCCCATAACGAGACGACGATCATAATCTTCATAATGTACTCCGGCGACGTGGTCCACAGCTTCGGCTCGTTGATGTAACCGATCGACAGCAGAAAGTTGTTCAGATAACCGATCCGGTCGCCGCTGAACAAAATGAGCCATACGACCGACATGGCGATTCCGGCGGTCATCGACGGCGCGTACATGGCGAGCGTATAAAACGCCCGGATTTTGTCCGGCAGTTGGGCGATCAGCCAAGCGAGCATAAATGAAAGCACATAACCGACCGGGCCTACGATCAAGGCGAACAAAAACGTATTCGGCAGCGCATACTGCCAGAAGACGAGATCCTGCGTAAACAACACCTGGTAATTAAACAGTCCGACAAAGGTTGGCGGCTCGATGGCGTTAAAGCTCGTAAAGGAGAGTACAATCGCCGCTACCGTCGGCAGCGCGATAAACAGCACAAACAGCAGAAAGAAGGGGCCAACGAACAAATAGGACACCCAGCTCTTCCTCAATTCGGAAAGCAGACTGCGCCATTTCTCCTGTAACGGGACGGCCCGGCGTCCGCCCAACCGTGTGCCTGTCGTCGACGGAACCACCTGCGGACCGCCTTGTTGTGAACGAATCGTCATCGTTTGCCCGCCTCCTCCCATGGTATCGTCACATCGGGCACCTGCAGTTTTCGCACCGTGTCTCCCTGATCGTTTACGAAGCCGAATTCCCGCTGCTTGCGTTTCAGCTCGCTGTCGATCTGGAACACCGCTTTTTCGAGCATTTCCCGGTAGTTGCCGTTTTGCAGCACCGTCCGCGTCCAGGCAAACGTCAGCTCGCGTGAAGTGAAGTACCCGCCCGGCACGTTCGGCACTTCCTTGTACCACTTCCACTGGCTAAGAATCGTTTCTCGGTCTTTCTCCGGCCAAGGCAGCGTCTGAAAAGCCGCCACATTCGCCGTATTCCAGCGAAACTCGACGCCGTTCTGCAGCTCGATCTCGTTGCCGAACCGGGACTGCGTCTCCGTCGACGTCCACCATTTCAGAAACTCCCAGGAATCGTTCTGCCGCTTCGACGACTTGAAGATCATCCCGGACGTCATGTTGCCGCCGGACCAGCGGGCTACGGTTCCGTCCTGCTGCTTCATGCCGGGAATCGGCGCGATCTCCCAAGAGCCCGCCAGCTCCGGAGCCGCCACAAGCAGCTGCATGTAGGCGTTGTAATCGGCGATCCCGACAGGCATATCGCCGCGGCGGAAATGCATATAAAAGCTCGGCACCTCGGTCGGAAATCCGTATACCGTAAACAGCTCCGTCCACTGCTTGAACGAGTTGAACGCCTCCCTCGAGTTCAAGGCGGAGCTTAACCCGTCATTTGTATAAAAGGACGCACCGTTCTGCAGGAAGAGAGGCACATAATTTTGTCTGGCGAAAAAGAAATCGTACCCTTTCTGCTGCAGCGTCGGTAGCATTTTGTACATCTCTTCCCACGTGTCCGGCGGCTTCAAGCCGATCCGCTGCAAAATATCGGTGCGGTAAAACAGCACGTTCAGCGCAACCGTCTCGGGCAGCGCATAGACGCTGCCGTCATACGTGAACGGGATCAGCGTACCCGGTACGAACCGTGGAGCCACGGCCGCATAGTCCGGAAAGTCGCTCAGCTTCGTCAAAGAGCCGCGCATCGCGAAATCGACCGGAGTGCCTTCGGCGATCCCGAGCGCCACATCCGGCTCGCGTCCCGCGGAGTTGCTCAGGATGAGCTGTCCGGGGTTCGGCATCAGATTAATGTTGACCTTGATTCCCGTCTTCGCCGTGAACGACTCGTCCGCCAGCTGCTGCATCAGCGCTACGTAATCGCGTCCCCGGTTGACCCATACGTCGATTCCGTCCGAATCGCGGCGGCCGTAATAGTGGTAGTCCGGCGAGAACGTACGGAAAAAGTTTTGCACCAGATCGCCCAGAACGGCCAGTGTACCCGGCGGCTTGGCCGGCTGTTCCGGAGACGCGGTGATGTAGATCCGGTCAAGCGTCAGCGGCTGCCGGGCCAATGCGTCGATAAACATCGTCATTTTCTCCAGGTTTTGCGCATGCAGCTCGGGCGGCCGCTTCGACAGCAGATCCGGCTGTGCAGCCATCTTGCGCAGATCGAAGATGACCGAGCGCAGCCCTTCCGCCCCCTGCAGCGAATTGCCGTACAGCTGCTGGAGCTTGTCGACCTGCCGCTGCAGACGGTCGGCGAGCGAGCCCACCTGCGTCTCGATGCCCGGCATCGAATCCGACAAGTTCCAATCCCGGTTCTGATCCACCATGCTGCGGTTTTTGACGCCGGTCACCATCGCCACTTGACGGTTCAGCTCCTGATACGCATCGACAATCGCCTGAATCGATTCGCGGATCGGGGTAGTCGGGGACGAATCGGCTGTCAGTCCCAGCGTGTGGCTTCCTTTGGTCAGATAGATTGCGTACGGCTTCCCTTGATCATCCTTCAAGTGGTCCACGTTCCAGTTGCGCGAATACGGAAACGGATACGATTGCAGCTCGCGGAACGGCACTTCGCCGTCGATGCGGATTTCCCGGAAACTGATCGCGTCCTTCGTAAAGTTTTGCAAATATTTGAAATGGATATAGTACAGACCGTCACTCGGAACGTCGAACGTCCATTCCGCCGATTGCCCGCCCCTGCTCCATCGGTAGCCGCCCATCGTATTGTAGATCATCTTGCCGTTCGAAGCGGGAGCGGCAAGGTTGTCGTTGCTTGCCTGCACCTGTACGGACGGGTCCGATTTGGCGCTCATCTGTTCCGCTTCCAGTACGGATGTCCAGCCGGGCTGGACGTTATCCGGCAGCGACTGCCAGCTTGCCGCGACTCGCTCGTAGGCCGGCAATTGGCGGGGAGCCCTGACGGCCAGCTCCGCCAACGCGAACGGCTCCAGCACCGATTCCAGCCGGATCGTATGCTTGCCCTTGGACAGCTTCCAGCGAAGCGGACCCGGGCTAGATAATTTGGCGTCCGTCAGCGGCCGCACGCTCCATTCGGACGTTTCCTGCTGCGACGGACGGATCTGATCCCCATGCTCATTGACGGCAGGCGGATACACCGATTCCGTCCACGTGCGCGGCAATTGGATGTTTCTCGCCTCCGCAAAAGGAAATACACCGTCGATTTTCACCCCGATCTGAACGGGGCCAAGCGTCCCTTCCAGCGGCAAAACCGTCAAATCGATCGTATATAAGCCGTCCTGCGGCACGTCGATCTCGAATTCGGCCCAATCCTTGGATTGCGTAAATTGGAGCATGCCCGTTTTGCCCAGTAAGCGGTCCGACCGGACCGAGACGCCGGAAGACGCCGCCGAGAAGCGGTTAGCCGCTGCACGGGGGGCGTCGGCCGGCGCATCCTTCCACCCTTTCTCGTTCCACTCGAGAAGCGTCTGCGAGTATAACGACGCATACGCTTCGGACAACCGTTCGACCGGCGGTCTGACCGTACGGCCGTCCTGCCGGGAATCGGCTGCGTTGCCGCCGGCGAACAGGCTGCCGCACGGCACCAGGAGCAGCGCTCCCGCCAGCGCGAGCTTCACGGCACTTCCAGATTTCGTTCCCATCGACAATCCTCTCCACCCTTGTGCCTTATGAAGCAGCTCCCCTATAGCGGGGCCGATTTACGGCATTCTCCGCTTTCTTGTCAGGGGAACCCCTTAAACGATCAACTGCTGTGTGTCTCGATTGAAAAACAGCGTGTAGTTCGGATTAAACGTTAAAAGGAGCTTCGTCCCTTCTGCCACCCGATCGTAAGCGGCCGCCCTGGCCACGATTTTGTCGTCGCCGACCTTCACGCGGATGAACCGGTCCGCCCCGACCAGCTCGCTGAAATAAGCTTCTCCGCGGATCGGCGCCTCCCCGGGCTGGCTCTCGCCGGCATCCGCGTCCTGCCATTGCACATATTCGGCCCGGATGCCGAGCACGACCGCTTTATCCAGATACCCCATCTCCAGCAGCCGCCTGCTCTTCTCCAGAGACACCGGCAGCGCGAAGCGGGGCGTATCGAAGATGAGACCGCCGCTCTTGCCCGGCTTCAGCCGTCCGTCCATAAAATTGATCGGCGGCGAGCCGATAAAGTTCGCCACGAACATATTGGCCGGCCGCATATACACTTCTTCCGGCACACCCACCTGCTGGATGACGCCGTCCTTCATAATGCAGATCCGGCTTCCCATCGTCATTGCTTCCGTCTGGTCGTGGGTGACGTAGATCATCGTCGTCCCCAGTCTCCGGTGCAGCTCGACGATCTCCGTCCTCATCTGCACGCGCAGACGGGCGTCGAGGTTGGACAGCGGCTCGTCCATGAGGAATACTTGCGGGTGCCGGACGATCGCCCTCCCCAGTGCGACGCGCTGACGCTGGCCGCCGGACAGCTGCCGGGGCTTCCGCTCCAGCAGATGCTCGATTTCCAGCGTCCGTGCGTTTTGCTTCACCGACGAATCGATCAGATGCTTCTCCGTTTTGCGGAGCCGCAAGCCGAACGCCATATTTTCGAAGACGCTCATATTCGGATACAGCGCATAGTTTTGAAACACCATCGCGATATCTCTCCGCTTCGGAGGCACATGATTCATCAGCTCGTCGCCGATATAGATTTCGCCTTGGCTTACCCGCTCCAGACCGGCCACCATGCGCAGCGTCGTTGATTTCCCGCAGCCGGACGGTCCGACGAATACCATGAACTCCCCGTCCTCGATATCCAGACTGACGTCCTTTACGACATACGGGCTATTTTTGCCATACGTTTTATACAGATTGCGCAGGGATACTCCTGCCATAGGGAGCGACTCCTTTCCTTACACGTTAATGATGCCGAAATTCCGCATCGCCTGCTTCAGCGCGTTCAGCTCCGTTTCGAGCTGGCCGACGGACAGTCCCGACGTATCGGCGATAGCCGGCAGCTTGCCGGTATGGCCGAATGGCTCGTATACCGGCGGAACGTACAATACAGCGCTCGGCGACGCGACGGCGACGGACAGCGGAGCGTTGATCCGAAGCTCGTTGCCGGCGATCCGGTTAATCCGGCGCGTCTGGTCTCCCGCGGTAATCTTGATCCATTGTCCGACCCGAAGCTGGGACGAATCGTTCACCGTTACTTTGTACGAGCCCGCCGTCCCGGTCGCCGTTACGCCGGTTAGCGTGCCGAACGTGCCCCCGTTCAAAATGCGGTAGCCCGCCGGGGTCTGCCCTGGAACGACGGTACCGCCTGTCGCCAGCACGACGGTCCCCGGCTGATACGTCGTGCCTGCCGGCAGCAGCGGGTCGTCGAAAGCGCGGTCCGTAAATTTCAGATGTTTCTCGGCGCTGTTCGTACGAACCGAGGTGTGCAGATCGAGCCATAGGCCGCCTTGAACGGACGTAATGACATTGTCGGTTACTTCCACGTCGGTAAATGTTCCGTCTGCGGCGTTCAGCCGGATCGAATACAGACCGCGCGACGTCGTATACGTTTCGCGGATCGTATTGCCGGATATTTTCGCTCCGGCCACGGTCGAACGAAGCAGGATCGCCGCTTTGTACGCTTCATTGCCCGCCGGATAATGACCTGCGTTCACGATCATATTGTCCGTAATCTGAATGTTCGACATCGTGCCGACTTTCGGCGTATTGCCGATATGGATCGCCGCGATCGGCGCGTTTTTAATGATATTGCCCGCGATGACGATATGTTTGACGTCGGTTTCACGGACGAAGCCGATGCCGTAGCAGAATCCCTCCAGCACGTTATCCCGCTTGACGAACTCCTCCTCGCAGATGATCGTATTGCCGGTTATCGTAATGTTCTCGAACGTTCCCGTGTGATCCGGAGGCAACACGCCGGGGAACGCCCCGATCCCGACCATCATGCTGCGCTGCTGCCTCGCGTTGGCCAAACTGACCGTATTGCCCGTTACCGTCACATTTTTGAGCGAATACTGCTTATACGGCCAAAACTGAATCGCATGCACGGCGTTCGTAAACGTGTTGCCCGACACGGTAATGTCCGCTCCGTCGCCGCTCGTCTCGCTCGACTGGATATGGACGCCGGTAACGTAACCGTCCGAGATGTTGCCCGAGACGACGCTTTTGCCGCTATGCGTCTCGATGGCGCCCATCGCTTTCTCTCCCGGAGCGGCATAGAAACGGCAGTTCGTGACGACGTGCGACCAGCCGTTCATGTATACGGCCGAGTTATCGTAACCGTCGAAGCCTCTGGCGTGGACGAAGCGGAACGTGCAGTTGTTGACGATTGCGTTGCGGGAAGCGGCATTATTGAGCACAACCGTATTCCAGCCGCAGATCGGATCGAAGGTGCAATCCTCGATCTCGATGTTTTCGTAATCGAACAGACTGATGCAGAATTGCGTCCAATAGTAGTCCGTCCGGCGATGATCGATATTGCACGTCGTATTGCCGCTCGGATTTTGATCGAACTTCAGGCCGCGAATCGATACATTGCTCACCTTCGGCCAAGTCTGGAAATTGCCGATGATCGTCCAATAGTCGCCGGCGTCGTCCTTCACTTTAATGACCGAGTTCGTCCCATCGCCGAGCAGATGCACGTTGCTTTTCGGGACGATCCGCCGCGTCTGCAGCAGCGGGGAGACGATATACGTGCCTTTCGGAAAAAATACCGTCCCGCCGCCCAGCGCATAAACGACGTCGATCGCCGCCTGAATCACGTCCAGATCGTCGGTAACTCCGTCGCCCTTCGCTCCGAACCATCTGACGTTATAACGGCCGTCCTCGACAATCCGCTTGAAGCGGGCTCCGGAGGAGGAGACGACCACAAGCCCCGTATTGTCCGCCGACGTGGTGTCGGACGGATCGTACAGCAACGAGCCTTCCATCCCCGGGTCGGTCATATAATAAACCACGTCGGAGCTGGGAGCGCTTAAGGCGCGCAGCTCAGCAAGCGTCGTTTTTACAAAATCGCAGCAGGCCAGCTCCTTCGGGGGAACCGGGGGTTTCGGAGGTTTAGGCGGCCTCGGGTTGATCCGGCTATCCCCGTATACGGCATCGATTACATCCGGGTCGTCCTTCCCGCCTCTGCCGGCACTAGCCATTCCATATGTCGTGCCGTATACGACGGCGGCGGCGCCCGCCGCCCCGATCGAGGCGAGCAGCTTGCGCCGGCTCAGCTTTTGCGCCGCGATATGGCCGGGGTCCGTGCAATCGGCGGTCTCCTTCGGGTATGACTCCTGCTGCGGCTTCTCCGGTTGATCCTTACTGTGGCGATCGGCTTGGCTCATGATCGTTCCTCCTCCAGAATCGTTGAAAGATCGGCGAACGGCTCCGTTTCATAGGAACCGTCCGCTCGTACCGCCTTACTTCTTCTTGCTTGCGTAGAAATCGTCGATCCGCTTCTGCACTTCCTTGTTGACATGGTCCATCATTTCTTTGGCCGTAATTTTGCCGGCCTGGAAGTCCGGGAACAGCTTTCTGTATTCCGTGTCGTAAGCGACCGGGAACTGCGGAATCCATTTTTTCGCTTGAGCGTTAATCTCAAGGAACACTTTCAGATCCGGATCGTTTTTGCTTTGCTCCGTCAAAAATTTGCTCGTTTTCATTGGCGTCAGTAAGCCAAGCCGGTTATACAACGATTCCGCCCCCTCCTCCGAAGAGGTCATCCATTTGATGAACGTCCACGCGGCGTCCTTGTCCTTGCCGGCCTTCACGATCGCAAGGTTGGAGCCGCCGTTCCACATGCTCGCCTGAGGAGCCGGAAGCACTGTAATATCCAGATCGGGCTTCGCCTTGCGGAAATCTTTCACCTGATTGGACGTGACGACCATCATCGCTTGTTTCTCCGCCACGAACGGATGCGTGTTTTTCGGCAGCTGGGCTTTGAGCTGGGTGTACGCCTGCTGGTTGATCGTGTCCCGGTTGAATTTGTACAGCCAGTCGAGCGCGTCGACGATTTTCGGATCGTTGAAATTGACTTTTTTCGTCTCCGGATTCCAGAACGTGGACGGGTCCGCTCCGTTCAAGTAAGCGACGAAGAACAGCCCGGACAGGATGCCGTAATAAAACAGCGGATTTTCACCTGTCATTTCGTATTCGCCGTTTTTCATGATCCAGAACTTTTTGAAAAATTCGTCGGTATCCTTCAGTCCCTGCAGCTTCGGAATCGATTTCTCCCCGTACTGGCTCATAATTTTGTTGTTGACGATCAGGGCGTAAGTCGGATTCGAATACATCGGGAGGCCGTATTGGCCTTTCTCAAATTGCGGGATCTCGTAAAGCACTTGATGGAACAGGCTTTCCGGCTTGTAGGTGGGATCTTTCTTGATGTAAGGCGTCAATTCCTCAAACAGCCCGTCCATAATCCAGTTCGCTTCCAGACGGTTGTTCGTCGCCACGTTCGGCGGGTTGCCGGCGGCAATCATCGGCTCCAGCGGACCGAGCACCGGCTTCACGGAAATGTTCGGATACTTTTTGTTGAAGTCGGCGATCATGTTTTTGATGTCGGCTTCGGGCCAAGTCGTGTTCGGGTATTGCCAGACGACTTCGCCTTTGAGCGATGCCGGATCTTCGGCTTTCGGCTTAACTGCCTCCGGCGTCGTTCCCGCCGGCGGTGCCGCTTCCTTGCCCGCTCCACCGCAGGCCGACATGAGGAGGGTTACCAGCATTACCGCGATCAGACCGATCATAGAAAAGCTTCTTCGTGGTGCGTTGTTCATCTTTTTCTCAGACTCCTTTGTGATAAGGTTCATGCTCTCCCTCTTTTCGCAAACGCTTACAACTCGCGTTGTTACCGTAATTTTATCGCGGGAGCCGGGCGAAAAGCTTTGGAGGATAAATCGTTCTTTTTGCACTTCGTGTTGGATAATCGTTCATTTTTTTTGCACTCCGGCACTTGAATCGGGAAACAAAAAGAACCCTGCTCAACAATGAACAGGGTTCGCTTTGGAACGATAGGATTCAGTTAAAGCTGCACGACAACCATCACTTCGGCTGCAAATTTTGGATCATTTCCATCGTTTCGTTAATTTTATTGACGGTCTGGACGATATTGGAATTTTGCAGGCTGGTAACGCCATTTTGGATTTGCGCCAAATAACCGTTAATATCGGTCAGCAGCGTATCGTTCAGCCCGACGAGCTTCTCATGAATCGTCTTCGCAAAAGCCGGAGCCTCGATTCCTTTAAACTCCGTAATCCGCGCTTTCATCGCTTCTAGTTCCCGCGTCAGCTTCTCCTTCGCCTCCGTGCTGGCGGCCGCCTGCTGCGCAAGCTCCTGAACCGAACCGCCGAACTGCGAGGCTTCCTGGATAAAGGCGCCGGCTTCTTTCGTATAATCCAACGATTGATTCACACTGTCCAGCAAGGAGCAGCCGGAGAGGACGCCTAGCATAAGCGAAAATAACAGCAGTCTTTTGAACATTTCTCACCCTCCTGTCTACGTTACGCTGTACTCACTGTTGTATACGTAACATTTGGAGAATGGTTTTTTTTTCACATCGCCCGCTCTTCCGTCCGAACCGCCCGCACCGACTGAATGAACAAACAGCTGACGAATGCGATGAGCGTCATCCAGAACCCGTACATCAGCAATTGATGAATGCCGGTCATCGTTTCGGGCGCCTTGGTCAGAAACGCTCCCATCAGTGTAGTGCCGACAGCCGCACCGATGTTGCGTGAGAAAAACTGCATCGAGGTCGATATGCCTTTCTGATGAGGACCGACAAGCTCCTGAGCGCCGATCGTCGTTACGGTAAAAATAAGGCCGAATGCCAAACCTTCTACGAACATGAATGAAAATACGTACCAAAATCCGCTGTTCTCGTTCAGGAAAACAGCCAGGATTCCACATCCGACCAGCAGCGCGTTGCCGTAGATCAGCAGCTTGCGGTACCCATACTTGATGACCCAGCGTCCGGCCGGCACCGAGACGAGCATCCAGCCGATCGCTTCGCCAAGCAGCGGAAGCCCGCTTTCGAACAAGCTGTACCCGCCCACTTCCTGCATAAACAGCGGGACGTAGCTGGAGGTGCCGAATAACGAAGCGCAGGCGAGAAACGAATTCGCGATCATCCACGCCACATTGCGGTTGCGGAATAACGTCATCGGGATAAGCGGCGACGGATGCTTCCTCTCCCAAGCGACAAATCCGATCAACAGGATTATCCCGCCCGCAGCATAGATGACCAGGTTCGTTTCGACAACCGTCAGAAGCAGCAGCAGGCTGATGCTCCCTGTAAATAACGCCGCCCCCCAATAATCGATCTGAGCGCGCTTCGGCTCATATTTTTCCTTATACGGGATAAGCAGCAGCAACGCCAATAGACAAACCGGGATGTTCACGTAGAAAATCCATCTCCAGCTCGCATATTCCACGAATACGGCACCGAGAAGCGGCGCAATGACGGCGGAAATGCCCCACATGCCGGAGAACAGCGCCTGTACCGTCCCCCGCTTCTCTACGGTCAGCAGATCGCCTGCGATGATCGCCGGAAACGGGTTCATAATGCCGGCTCCGATCCCCTGAACGGCGCGGAACAGCACCAGCTGCAGCATCGTATCCGCGCTGCCGCACAACGTCGAGCCGATCAGGAAGACGGCAATGCCGGTGGCGAACACTTTTTTCCGTCCGAATATATCCGAGAGCCGGCCTGCAATCGGGGTCAGCACCGTAGAAGTAATCATATAAGCGACGAAGCTCCACGCGTACAGCTCGAATCCGCCCAGTTCCTTAACGATATGGGGAACGGTCGTGTTCGTAATCGTCGAATCGATCGAAGAAACCAGCACAGCCAAGACGATGCTGGCCATAACAAACCATTTGCTTTTCATGTTAGACCTCATTCCAATAACGCCAATTCCAGCTTATGTTGCGCGGCCGGTATCGATCGTTCTGTTCAGCAGCTGTCCGATCATCCGCCAGCCTTCTTCGCATTTCTCGTTCTCAAATACCGGGATAAATCCGTAGTTCAAGTACATGCCTACCGCTTTATAACTTGTCGTTTGCGTCGTTAGATACGCCTGCTCGTGAAACCTCGCCATCGTTCTCAGCGCCTGCGACAGCAGCGGCTTCGACAGCTTCTTCCCCTGATGCTCGGGGACGACCGCTACCCAATGAATCCGGCCGATGACCGCCCCTTGAAACTCTCCGTACCAAGCCGTAGTCGTCCCGATCGGGTCGCCGTGTTCATCTGTAATGAACAGGCAGCGCTCCTCTATCCCGGCAAGATGTTCGCCAAATTCTTTGCGAAAATGTTGAAGTGCTTCCTCTTCGGTTTTGAATTCCCCGGCGGCACATTCGATCCGCGCCCAAGCCGTCTCGTCCCCGCGTCTGAATGTGCGCACCTCGTAACCGGCAGGCAGCGGCGCGTCCGGAATCTCTGCTAAATTCGGACGCTGCATCGTAAGCGGAATATACGGAATCGCTTCAGGTCGTTCTTGGTTCATCTTCTAGCACACTCCGTTCTCTGATTAGCTTCTACGATATATTGTCGTATAGTTGGGTTGCGGAAATCTTATCCGTTCGGATTACTCCTCGCAGCTCATCTTGCGGGTCACTGCCTCTTCCTCGCCCCGTCGCTTCATACGATATGGTTCCTTCCTCTCTACTCCGCCCCGATAGTCTGGTATACTTATCGTGCATCGGAAACTATCAACGTGACTAAGGAGTTGGTCCTCATGCGTATTCCGTTCGAACAAATGACCGAACGATTTCGTTCTGTGCTGATCAAAAACGGCTTCACCCCCGAGCGGGCCGGGCTCTGCGCGCGCCTGTTCGCCGAGGCGAGCCGGGACGGCGTTTATTCCCACGGCTTGAACCGTTTTCCGCTATTCATCGATTTTATCCGGAAGGGCTATGTTCAGCCGGGAGCGGAACCGGAGCTGCTGGAGCGGATCGGTATCGTAGAACGATGGGACGGCCGATCCGGTCCCGGCAACCTGAACGCCCACTTCTCAATGGGAAGGGCGGTCGAGCTCGCGCAGGAACACGGGATCGGCTGCGTGGCGATCCGCAACACGAACCATTGGATGCGTGCGGGCAGCTACGGCTGGCAGGCGGCGGAAGCCGGCTGCGTCGGCATATGCTGGACGAATACGATCCCGAACATGCCTCCGTGGGGCAGCAAGGATAATAAGCTAGGCAACAATCCCGTCGTCATCGCCGTGCCCCGCGAAGAAGGACCGGTCGTGCTGGATATTGCCATGTCCCAATTTTCCTACGGCAAGATGAGTATCCACGCCAAAAGCGGCGAGCCTCTTCCCGTAGACGGCGGCTTCGACCGCGACGGCAACGCGACGAGAGATGCGGCCGCTATTATGGAGACCCGCAGAGCGATGCCGATCGGCTTCTGGAAAGGCTCGGCCTTGTCGTTCGTACTCGATCTGGTCGTTACGATGTTGTCCGGAGGAAACTCCTCGATGGATATGGGCAAGCTCGGTGCGGAACGCAACCTCTCCCAGCTGTTTCTCGCAATCGATACGCGCAAGCTGCCGGATCAAAGCGCGCTTCGCGATAAAATCAACGAGATGATCGAAGATTTGCATCAGGCGACTCCTGACGAAGGCGGCGGCAAAGCCCGCTACCCTGGCGAAGAGACGCTGCGGGTCCGCGAGCGGAATGAGAGAGACGGTATTCCGGTCGACGAAGCGATGTGGCAGCGCGTATTGGAGCTGGACGCTTAATCTCCAGACCGCAGAGCTGGACGGCACCTTTCAAACCCGGCCGCGAATCTTTACATATCCAGCGCTACGTCCCATTTGCCGAATTGTGCGATCACCTGCATCAGATCGTGATGGATCGGAATAATAAACCGCATCTTGCCCAGCGGGAACAACCCGCTCCGGTTATGGAGGGTCGCCTGCTTCACATACACGTTGTAATGCGGGGGGCCATCCGACTCTTGAACGATCTCTTGCTGGGAAGCCTGCTTGTTTACAAATCGCAGATTCGGCGATTGCTTCGATTCGAAGGGCGTAATGCTGACAATATCGCTTAAATGCAAATAATAATTCGCATGAGGCTTGTGAAGCACCACTTCTTTCGTCGAGACCGTGATGCCGAACAGCCTCTTTTTGTGCGACAGCTTTAATTCGCCCTCCAGCGGCTTCAGCTTAATGAAGTCCGGGTTCATCCGCGTCTCCTCCTCCGCTGTTTTCTCCTCCGGAACCACTATCAGAAACGAAACAGAACCGCGGAACGGTCGTCGGGGCGCATTTGCTTCGCCTGCTCGGCCGCTTCCACCTGTTCGACGTAACGGTCAAAGCCCAGTTCCAGCAGCAGCTCCATCGTTTTCTCCAGCGGATAGTCGGGGTGGAACATGCCGTCGGAGATGAGCAGCAGATGCGTCAGCCCTTCTTGCGGTACGAGACCGGTTTGGATGTAATCGGCCGCTTCCGCCATCCCGTTGGCGACGCCGTATCCTTCCGGCGTGTTGGCCATGCCCCGATGATACGCCATCCGGTTGTTCAATTCGGCGAAAAAGCTTTCCTCTTCAACGTGAAGCCCGTTCTGGCGGTCTCTCTCTCGCTTCGCTTTCGCTCTTGCGCTAATTCCGCTTACCCGGTTTTCCGTCAGTACCTTGACGCTGCCGTCCGCGTAACGGACAACTGCCATACTGTCGCCGAGCTGGGCGTATCGAATCCCTTCCCCCGTAACCTGAGCGACGGACAAACAGGTCGACCACAACTCATGCTTAATCCGGACGTCGACTCCGTACGATACCATCTTGCGGTTCAGCTCGCGGTTCGCTTCGGCGATCGCCTCCGTCAAGCTTCCTTCGATATTTTCTCTCTCCAGCGCGGCTTTGAATAAATTGGCGGCGAGATAAGCTCCGTTATGACCGTTCTCGTCGGTAAAAGATGCCATCGGCGTAACTCCGTCAAGCACTCCATAGATGCCGCAGGACGGATTGAGAATCAGTGCGTCTTCTCCCTCGCGTTTTTGCGGACTCGGCTTCGAATAGTGAACAATTTCCATGATAGCGCCTCTTCTCTAGAATGTGATGTCAGCTTCGCTTACGAAAAAAAATGGTGCTCTGCGGTAAACTCCCCGTCACGAATATGGATCAGGCCGTACGAGTACAACGGCTGACGCCGCTTGTCCGTCGGTGAACCGGGATTAAACAGCAGCACGGAACCCGCTTGCTCCTTCAGCGGAATATGGGAATGACCAAATACGACGATATCCGGCGGATCTTCGAGAAACGCCCGTCTCGCCCGTTCGGGCGTCGTTCTCCCCGGCCCTTCGTGGCCGTGCACGATGCCGATCCGGATGCCCTCGTAGACCGCGATGCGCTTCATGCCGAAATGCCGGATGATCTCTTCGCCGTCGCCGTTGCCCGCAACCCCTTGCACCGGAGCGAGCCCGGACAGCTCCTCGTACACGTCCAGCGTCATCCAGTCGCCTGCATGCAGAATTGCGTCTGCCCGGCGCAGCCCTTCGATCAGATCGGGAGGCAGCTTGCGGCTGCGCCCGGTCAAGTGCGTGTCGGATACAATCCCGATGATCATAACGCGTCCCGCCTTTCCTTAACCCGTGCTTTCCTTCAAATAAACCGTCAGTTGGCGAAAAATGGCCGTAATCTCTTCGGATCTCATGCGGACCAGGCCGCTGGACGACGGGGCGACAAACTCCACGACTTTCGGAACGACCGATTCCGGTTGCGGTCCCCATTCGATTCCGGTCCTTCCGCTATACTGCTCGTATACGCCTTTGCCGACGAAACATGCGACCTTGGGCCGGTAACGCTGGATCGTCTCCATTAGCCTCAAGCGTCCGGCCTTGTATTCTTCCTTCGTAATCTCGGCCGCCGTCTTCGTCGGACGCGCGACGATATTCGTGAACCCGTAACCGAGCTTCAGCAGGTCACCGTCTTCCTCCGGCTTATACTTGCGCGGGGTGAGTCCGGCTTCGTGGATCAGTTTCCAGAACCGGTTGCTCGGATTCGCGTAATGATGACCGGTTTCGGAGGATCGTACGCTCGGATTGTAACCGATGAACAAAATCGATAAGCCGTAGTCCAAATGATCGGGAATCGGTTTCACGTTCGCTTCCGCCTCCTCTGCCGGCCTCAGGCCGGATAAATTCATTCTATTATACCACAATGAACCACGGTTGATTGAAATAAAAGCAAGAAGCTTCACTGCAAGCATGTCTAAAGGCAAGACCATTTTGCATGAACAGGAAAGGACGGTATTCCTTCCATTGTTCTATTGAACTTCCCCCGGAAGTGTGTATAATGAGAAGCAAGTTCATATTAAGTTTTCTAGGGTTCCGCAGTTTCGTCTGGTCAGGTCCGAGGGAAAACTCGCAGCTTAACCGCTGTGCCACGGAAGGATAAAATCCTGGGAGAATAACTGCATTCGAATTTCGAATGCGGTTATCTCCCGGGTTTTTTGTTTTTCTGGTCCATACTACCATAAGGAGGCGAACCAACATGAACATGAACTGGGTCAAAGTATTTGTAGCCGCTTTTTTTGAAGTATTCTGGGTGATCGGATTGAAGCATGCGGACAGCGTGCTGGAATGGGCCGGGACGATCGTCGCGATTATCGTCAGCTTTTATATGATGATCATGGCCGGGCGTCATCTTCCGGTCGGCACCGTGTACGCCGTTTTTGTCGGGATGGGAACCGCAGGCACCGTGCTTTCCGAAATCCTTTTTTTCGGCGAGCCGTTTAAAGTGGCCAAAATGATCTTGATCGTCGTGTTATTGGCGGGTGTCATCGGATTGAAGCTGGTAACGGGCGACAGTAAAGAGAAAGGAGCGGATGCCGCATGAACTGGGTATTTCTGATTCTTGCCGGAATTTTTGAGATGTTCGGCGTTGCGATGATCAACAAACTGCACAAAGATCGCAATGCGACCGCTTTTCTGCTCATGACCGCCGGTTTTGGAGCCAGCTTCATCTTTCTCGCGATCGCCATGACTACGCTGCCGATGGGGACGGCGTATGCGATCTGGACCGGAATCGGAGCTTCGGGAGGGGCGATTCTCGGAATGATGCTGTACGGGGAGCCGAAAAACTTCAAACGGATCTTATTTATTACAATGGTGCTTGGTGCGGCTGTCGGGCTGAAGCTGGTGTCGTAACGAGGCGATCCGGGACATAAAAAGTCCGGAGCTGCCGCGAGAATCGGCAGTTTCCGGACTTTTCAGAAGGGACGGTTATTTTCTTACGCTGGCTTCGAGCATCTGATTCACTTGCATCTCCGCATCGCGCAGCGTCGTATTCAGATCCGTACCGTCAAAGTACGACTGAAACGTTTTCTGGACGATCGCGCGCGCCTGGAACTCGTACAACGAAAAGGTTGGCGCCGGGGCCGGCGTGCTTTTGAAGATCGCCTCCAAATGTTTGCCCTTCAGGAAAGCCATGTCCGCGCCAAGCTGCTTCTTCAGCTCGGTATTTTTCAGCGGCGACAGCCTGGCCGTCGTGCGGGTGCTTAACAGCTGCACTTCATCGGACGTAATTACGCTTAATACTTGCATCGCTTGATCCTTGTATTTGCTCGGCTTCGTTACGGAGAAAATATGCGTATCCACATGACCATATACGTTCGGGCTGTTTTTGTAGCTCGGGTATTGCGCCATATCCCAGTTCAAGCCTTTGGCCGCCGCCGCTTCGAGTCCCAGATTCAAAATATTTTGCACCGGCAGCATGGCGACGTTTTTGTCATTCATAAACTGCGTCCGGCCTGTGGCGTTTAACGTTCCCGGCTTGTTGTTCGGTATCGACCAGATCCGCTTGGCCAGCTCGAACACCGACTTCCAGCCTTCGTTATTAACGGACGCTTTATTCGTCTTGGCATCCACCATCGTAAGCGAGAGCGGCATGGACATCCGATTAATATTTTCCGGGTCCAGCCCGCGGTAAGTCGTTCCGTCCTCGATCCGGGACAGCTTCTCCGCCATCGGAATCAGCTCTTCCCAGGTCAGGCCGTCTTTCGGATAGGCAACGCCGAATTTGTCGAAAATATCTTTGTTATAATACAGCGCATTAAAGTTAACCGCGAAAGGCAGCGCCGCCAGCTCCTTGTTGTTCGACATGGAGCGGATCGCATCGAGGACGACCGGCTCGAACCGGTTAATATCGATTCCATGCTTCAAAGCGAGCCCGCTCATATCCTCCAGCAGACCGAGCTCCTTGAACAAGCCCAGATCCCCGTTCCAGGTAAAGACGATATCCGGCGTGTCCCCTGCGGCAATCAGTTCCTGAATGCTGGTGCCTTGCCCCGGCCTGTACGTCTTGATCGAGATGTACGGAAATTTCTTTTTGACCGGGTCCGCAATAAGGTTTTGAATATCTTTGTCCTCGAACCCTGTGCCGAAAAATACTTTCAGCGTAACCGGGCTCGTATCAACCGCCGGCGCGCCGGGCTTCGTCGTTTGTTCCCCCGCGTTTGGCTGATCTTTGGCCGGATCGGCCGGCGTGCCTGCGCCTCCGCCGCACCCTGACAATGCCAGCATGGAAGCGATCGCGATAGCCGTCATCCCTCCGACAGCCGCTTTCCCTGTACGATTTCCTCGATCGTTCATTTTGCGGATTCCCCTTTTGTTTAAGTAATGGATGAACCGAACCGAAACCCCTTGTGACCGTTCCTCTCGCAACTTTTGCGAAGTGGATTCATTTTGAATCTATACCGATTTTACCTGATAAAGAATGCAGGGTTCTGCATGGATTATTGTTTAAATTGCAATAAACTTTGCAATTCTTGTTGTCGTTTCTATGGGAGGGATGCTACAGTAAGAGGAAAGGAGGAGCGGTATTGAACATACAAGCCAAACATTACAAGCTGCAGGAAGCCGAGCTGCTTATCGCCTACTCGCAATATTTCGGAGCATTCGATATGCCGGTCAACCATATGCACGACACGTTCGAGCTGTATTACCTCATGTCCGGGGAGCGGAACTATTTCATTAAAGACCGTCTGTACCAGCTCCGGAAAGGCGATATCGTCTTTATTCCGAAATACGAGCTGCATCGGACGTTAGCCGCGGGCACTCCGCATCACGACCGGTTTCTGATTGAATTCAGCGAGCGGCTGTTCCGGGAAACGATCGGCGAGTCCTACGACGAGATCTTGCTCCATCCCTATTTGCGCGGGATACGGACGTTTCGCCCGAAGCCGGAGGAGCAGCTCGTCTTGGACGGGATCGTATACCGGATCATCCGGGACTTGAAACACCCGCAAACCGCGCATGCTCTGCAGGTAAAGCTGCTCGCGATCGACGTGATGCTGTTTCTGGCCCGTTGTCTGGAACGTTACGCCGAGGACGACTCCGAATCCGATCCGCCCATCCATCGGAAAATATCGGACATTGCCGCCTATATCAACACGCACTACATGCGCCCTCTTACTTTAGCTCAGTTGTCGGAGACGTTTTCACTCAGTCCGCATTATATCAGCCGGATTTTCAAAGAAAAAACCGGTTTTTCTTTCATCCAATATTTGACCTACGTGCGGATCGGAGAAGCGAAGCGGCTGCTGAGGGAGTCGGACCGGAAAGTGCTCGAGATCGCCGATCAGGTCGGCTTCGAGAACCTGGCCCACTTCAACCGGGTGTTCAAACAAACGGTTCAGCTGTCCCCCTCCCAATATCGCCGCATGTCGGGCAGTCCATTGTCCCCCTGACAGGCAAGCCAAACGAAAAAAAGCTGCCCATATGGACTATGGACAGCCGGGTTGCTTGGCGCTGATCGGGATCAATCATCGTCTTCGTCGTCCGGCGAATAGCGGGACTGGACGTGCCAGCGGTTAACTCCGTTTGACATCAGAGTGACCGATTCGTTTCTCGACTGCAGCTTCATCGACCGGGTCCCGCCTACGGTATCGTGCTCAACAGCCTGAACCGTTACTTTGTTCCGTCCCGGGCTCGCCTTGATGATCAGGAAGGTGCGTCCCGGATGCTCGGACGCTTTCGGCAGCTGGATCACCGACGGTCCGGCCGTTGCGTCGACTTCCATCTGATAGTCGTTAAGGGAAGCGGTGTAGGCCGAACCTGTTATTTGCTTAACCGGCAGCACTTGCCCCCGAGCTTCGGAGTTCGGCAACGTCTGTACGTACACCCGTTGCTCCGTCCAATCGATTCCGGCTATATGCTCAGACCCGGTCGTCAGGCGCACCCAGCAGCTTACAAAATATTCGTCCGGCGCCGTTCCGAGAAGAACGGGATTTTGATTGTACACGATATCGTTTCGTACCCAGCTTCCCGTTGTGGGCATGGCCGATTTGCTCGTCTGAATTGGATCGACCGGTGCACCGGTCAAATTCAACGCCGTATTGTCCGCAACGACCGAACGAGAGAACGCGCTGTCCGGAAGCGGCCGGACGGTTGAAGTGAAGCCGGATATCCGGTTTCCCGCAATAGTCGGCTTCGAGTTGGGCCGGACCATCACGCCGAATCCCCAGCCGCCCGCCCCGCTGAGCCGGTTGCCCGTAATGAGCATTTCCTCTTCCGTCAAATCGATGGCGGATACGTTCACGGTCTCAATCTCCACCTGATTACTGATTAACGTAAATCCTTTTTTGTTGCCGCCGGTATAGGAGCGGTAAAACGTGCCTTTTGTTTTGGATGATAGATTGCTGATCGTAATGTCCTTGTACAAGTAGTTCATCCCGGCTGTCGTAATAATTCCGGCGTTGCAGTCCGAGATCGTCCCGCCGGTGATCGTCGCCCGTTCCACGTAAGCATCAAGCATAATGCAGGAATGAATGTCCGTCAGGTTCTCGCTGACAATCGACTGAAAGTCGTTTCCTACCGCAGTCGTATCGATCGCTCTGCTCAGAAGCAGTCCTCCCGAGGAGCTTTTTCCTTTCGGCACGTTCCTTATTTTGTTTCCGATGAATAGATTGCCTCGCGCATACCGCTCGATTGTAACTTGCACGCCTGCATGGTTCAATCCCGTATAAATGACCCCTTGGGCACGCATCGCTATCGTTTGCGGTGTCTCCGAGTCAACCTTGACACCTTCCAATGGACCTGACATCTTCATAATATCGTTATTTTCAAACCGGTTGTAGGAGCCTCCTTTGTCCGATTCGATGCAGGTGACCGCGTTCGTATCATGGATCGTGCATTGCCGGATCGTATTGTAAATGGTGGCCGGGCCGGCCAACTCGATCACATTAAACGTAAACCCTTCGAAAACGCAATCTTCAACCAGGTTATTTCGGACAAACTTCGTAAATTGATGATCGCTCAAGTTTACGTTCGTAAAATTCGTAAAGTAGCGGACCGCAAAGCCCGACATCCGGGACGGGTCGTCAAACCGGCATTTGCGGATGACGTTGGAGTGACAATCTCCGGTATCCTGTTCGGTTGCTTCGATCGTATAAAAATTGCCGCTTCTGTCGTTGTTTCCGAAATTTCTTATCGTGACATTCTCCACCAGATTATACTGCGCTTCGTTGCCTAAAAACAGGCAGCCGTTTCCTCTCCGAATATCCGGCCGGTTCTGGATGTTGCCGTCCAGCACCAGGTTCCGGATCTGCGCATGTTTACACGTAAACAGCCCTGTATACCCTAACAATATGAAAGAAAAGCCTTCTTGTCCCGCCTTGGCCAGAAGAACCGTCGCCTCGCCGTCCCCTTCCAAAATCGTGTTCGAGTATACGTTCAGCGTACCGCTTATGATGTACGTTCCTTTCGGTATTACAAGCTTGCCGCCGCCGTTGTCCCGAATCGTAAAAAGCGCGCTGCGAATCGCAGCCGTATCGTCGGTTGCTCCGTTTCCTTCCGCTCCGAACCAAGCGGCGTTTAACGCTCCCTCGTACAACCGCTTTAGCCTCATACCTGAAGCGGTTACAACAACAGTCGCTGTATTGTCTGCAGAAACGGTATCGGCGGGATCGCACACAAATATTCCCTCGTGTCCGTTGTACCGGACCAGATAAACGAGTTCGGGTGATACATTCGTACGGCTTCGCAACTGTTCGAGCGTTAATGTTACGACATGTTCAGGATTCGGTTCGCCTCCGCCCGGATTGCCGTACACGAGCGACGTCACCGATTGTCCATGCGATTCGGCGGCGCTCAAGCTCATTCCGGCCACTCCCGCAACCCCGGCCATTCCAAGTGCGGCCAGCATTTTACGCCTGCTTATTTGGGCAGCTTGCTTTGACATCATCTCAACCTCCTTTAATAGGTAGGGAACCGTGAGAGACGACCGTCCGGCCTATCGTCTCCCGCAGCAGTGTAACCTTATCCGGTTCGCATTCGTTTGGTTTTGACTCGGCCTGATCTTATTTCGTCCTGGATTTATACTCGGCGATCGCTTTCACCGACTCCTCCTCAACTTTCCGGAATGCGGTGTTAATATCAATCGTTCCCCGCTCCATATCGAGTACATATTTGCCATACAGCGTAACAAGGTTCGAGTCGTACGGCGCTTTCGGCGGAATCGGCGCGAATTTGTTGCGGAATATCGCCTGCAAGTTTTTGCTTTTGAACTCGGAATCCTGGCCAAGCGATTTACGGACGGCGTCATTGGTGACGACCGGGATGATCCCTTTCCTGGCCAGTTCCGTCTGCGCTTCATCGGACGTCATATAGTTCAGCACGTCCATCGCCTGATCTTTGTATTTGCTCATCGCCGTTACGCCGAAGTAACTCGGATACGCTTGCGAGCCTACGTTCGGTGCGTCCTTAAAGGTCGGCAGGGAAACCATATCCCAGTTCATCGCCCTCAGTTCCGTAGGGGAGATCATATAATAACTGGACAAATAAGCGAACATCGCAGACGTCTGGGTTTTCATAAACTCGTTCACATTCGATGGCCAAGTAAGCTGGGCCAGTCCAGCGCGGTACCCTTCATCAGTTGCCGGATCGATGAACAGTGTCTGGTACAGCCGTTTCCATTTCTCGTCTTTGTTGATCAGCGGCGTATCGGTCTTCATGTCCGCCGTACCGAGCGAATACGGATTCATCCGGATCAGATGGATCGGCGAAGTCGTAAACCCCTGATACTGCTTGCCTCCCTCGCTTCGTGTCAGCTTCTTGGCGATTTCCAGCGTTTCGTCCCACGTCATGCCATCCTTCGGGTAGGCGACGCCGAATGTATCGAAGATGTCTTTGTTGTAATAAAGCACCATGTTGTTGTTAAACACCGGAAGCCCGTAAATTTTGCCTCCGGCCACTTGGCGAAGCGCATCCACAATCGTCGGCTCGAAACGGTTCATATCGATCCGGTGTTTTTGGATCAGCTCGCTCATGTCGTAC
The DNA here is from genome assembly GCF_058135425.1 of Paenibacillus sp. MAH-35. Lineage (NCBI taxonomy): Bacteria > Bacillati > Bacillota > Bacilli > Caryophanales > Paenibacillaceae > Paenibacillus > Paenibacillus sp. MAH-35. The sequence continues at coordinate 4,854 of NZ_JBYUPU010000042.1, read as the reverse complement.
TGGATTCCCGTATCGAGCACCCAGCTCTCGAAATTGCCGATCGACTGGAAAAAAATATCGATCTGCTGACCGCTTGCAATCAGATCGGCCAAGGTAGGTCCTTTGTTGGCGCTGCTGATGAACTTGATCGTATGCTCGGGAAACTTTTTGCGGATCGAATCGCCGAACCGGAGGTTGAAGCTTTCCTCGGAGTCGCCATTGTTCGTATAAAATACGAGCTCGGCCGGTTCGCTTTTTTGGTGTACAGGTGTTGTCGTGCCCGGACTCGAACCCGGTTCTTCTTTGCCCCCGCATCCTGCCAGCACAAGCGTCGACAGCATCATCAAGGAAACGGCCGGCATTATTGCTTTTTTATGTCTCATCTGATTGGTGTACCTCCCTGTCGGATCTGTTGATTTTCGTATTCATCACTTTGGTTTTATTGGGTTACGTTGGATTTACTTGGAGGACGTAAGAAAAAATCATATTTGTCCTCTGCGGTCGAACTCCGCAACTGTTTATTTCCTCCCCTCTACGAAAGCGCATTCACTAGTTTCTGAATCGATCATACCGTATTAATGATGCATGGTTCTGCGTCAAAAACGGCAATTTTTGCATCTACCTATGCAATTTTTGTTGTTGATTCCGTTCCATTCTGCTACAGTAATCGTAAAGGAGGAATCGGACCCGCATGATCGTTACCCCCCCGCAGAAACATCACGTTTTACTCGAAGACAACTTGCTTGTCGGTTATTCGCAATATTACGGAACGTTTGACATGCCGGACAACCATATGCACGAAACGTTGGAGCTGTATTACTTGATGTCCGGAAAGCGTCATTTTTTTATTAAAGACCGACTGTATCCGATTCAAAAAGGAGACCTCGTCTTCGTACCGAAATATGATCTGCACCGGACGATGGCCGCAGGCCCCCCGCATCACGACCGGTTCCTCATTCAATTTTCGGACGACCTGTTCGACGTCATGCTTGGCGGAACGTATAGAGAAGTGCTGCTTCGTCCGTACTTGTCCGGCGTTCGGACGCTGCGGCTGAAGGCCGAAGATTTGCTGACACTGGACGGTATCGTTTTCCGCATGATCCAGGACCTGAAGGAGCAGCCGACCGCCCATTCGCTGCAGGTGAAGCTGCTTGTTACAGAGATGCTGCTGTTCATATCGCGATGCATGGAACGGTACGATCTGGAAATTACGCCGTTCGATACGCCGATTCACCAAAAAATTACGGAAATCGCCGCATACATCAATGACCATTACATGAGCCCGGTAACGCTGAAGCAATTGTCCGAAACGTTTTATATGAGCCCGCATTACATCAGCCGGATTTTCAAAGAAAAAACCGGATTTTCGTTTATCAAATATTTGACCTATATCCGAATCGGCGAAGCGAAACGGCTTCTGCGCGAAACCGATACGAAGGTGCTTCATATCGCGGAACAGGTCGGATTCGAAAATTTGGCCCACTTCAACCGGGTGTTCAAGCAGACAGTTTCCTTATCCCCCTCCCAGTACCGCCGCATATCGGGCCGCAAATGATATTAGGATGGATAGGAACACCAAAAAGCTGCCTGCGATCGGATCGCAGACAGCTGGAAGCTAATTGATTTTATTCGATGACAAGTTTGCCTTCGTTCAGCTGGCGCCGCTGCTCATCGGTCAAATGTTTGATTTTGTCCGCACCGGTCACTCCGCTCAGCCGGATACCGTGTTTTTTCTGCACATAGCTGTGCAGCTCCTTCATCTCCTTGGCAGACAGCTCCGACAGGACGCGCTTATCGTCAAGCCTTGCGAGCAGGATGCCGATCACTTCGCCGGCCAACGCCGTATTCGGCTGAATTCTGGCGCTTCCGTAAGCGACTGCCGAGGCGCCTACGTTTTTGCCTGCCGTTATGACGTTCGAATATCCTTTCGGGATAAACGATCTTAGTGGCATGCCGTATTTGTCGGGGACCCCCTTGCGGCTGCCCCACACGTGATTTTTCGTCCCTTGCAGATCGAGCGCATACCCCGCAATGCTGACGTTGTCGTCATACATCGTACCGCTCATCAGATCGGTCGCCTGTAGCACGTATTCGGTCTCGTACCGGTCGTAATCCCGGACATATAAATATTCGGGATATCCATTAATCTCCGCCTTCTCCCAGCCCGGAAGCTCCTGGCGCAAATGCGGGAGCACCCGCTCCGTCTCGCGTCTGCCGAGCTCGATCGCTTGGCGCACGCTCTCTTCGCTGGAGGGGTCAACGTCATATAACAGCAGCGCGTTAATCAGCACGTCGCCGTCACGCTGATTTACAGTATTCAGACCGCGCAGAAAGACATCGCTGCTGCTTGGCTTAAACCGCCCTCCCACATTGCCGAATCCCCATGTGAACGTATCGGTTACGGTCGTTTCCGCGCCGTACGTTTCCTCGATCCCTTTTTTGCCGAGCTTGTTCACTTCTTGCTGGAACTTGGCCCAGTCGACGTTGCGGAACTTCATCATGAGCGACGACGCCATGTAATCCTTCTTGCCGCCGAACACCGTCTCGATGCCCGGAATCCGCTGTAACCCCAGCTTGCTCGTCAAGGCGGCAAAGTCGGTGTTTTCGACCCAGTAGCGGGCTGAAACCGTTTTGGTCGTACCGTCCTTTGTCCGGTAGGAGACCGACTCCACGCGCCGCTTGTTTGTCGCCGGATCTTCCTTGATCTCTACGTTCGTAATGGATATCCCGGATTCGATCGGTATGCCGTCGGACAATTGATTGAAGTAGGCAACGAATTCTTCTTTTTTCCGGATGTCTCCCTTTTTGTACGCATCGAAAAGCAGCTTGACTCTTCCCTGCAGAAGCGATTTTCCACTGCCTTCGAACGCTTCGTCCAAATAATGCATCTCGCCTTGGATCAGCTGGCCGCCGGGCTTCTCCCGGGGATCGATGACGATCACGGACAGCCCTTCGTCCTTGGCTGCTCTCGCCAAATACATCCCTTCCATCTCCGAACCGAAAACGACGACATCGAGCTTCGACGGATCGGACGCCGCACGCTTGGGTTCCGTATCCCGCTCGCAAGCCGCCAACACCCACAAAGCTGCCAGCAACAGGCCGAACCTGGCCAAAGATAACCGCTTCATAATATCCCCCTCTATTCATATACGCTACCAGATATATAGACGAATGGAAGGCCGATTGGTTTCCGTTTTCGGCCAAAAGAGCTAGGTTTATTCCGGCACGGGAAGACGGGCGTAGACGGGTGCAGGCTTCCAGCTCCGCAAACACACATTTTGGGGCGGCGCATACACTGAAGTACAGTTGTAACCCCTTACGTGGAGGTGTACCGCCAAATGGACGTCACACTTATATCGCTGCACTGGGTTTACCTCGCCTTCGTCTTGCTCATTATCGGCTTTATGGTGATGCGGCGCGATACGACGGCCGTGTGCGTCGTCGGTATTTTAGCGCTCGGCCTGATTGCCACCCAGTCTGTCAGCCAATCGGTCGGCGGTGTTTTTTCCGGATTTATTTATGCTATTAAAGAATTAATCGGCACGATTCTGGTCATCTCGCTCATTGTCGCCTTGAGCAAAGTGCTGATCCGCACGGGCATTAATGAAGTGATGATTTCGCCCGTAACCCGGCTGATTCGTTCGCCAGCGCTCGCTTTCTGGGTTATCGGCATCGTGATGATGATCATTTCGTGGTTTTTCTGGCCATCCCCGGCCGTAGCGCTGATCGGCGCCGTGCTGCTGCCCGTTGCGCTTCGCGTAGGCTTGCCCGCACTGGGAGTCGCGGTGGCAATGAACTTGTTCGGCCACGGCATCGCCCTGTCCGGCGACTTCGTCATTCAGGGAGCGCCCAAGCTGACCGCAGATGCGGCAGGCATCCCGGTAGCGGACGTCATTCAAGCCAGCATTCCGCTCGTGATCATCATGGGTGCGGTTACGACCGCCGTCGCCTTCTGGTATATGCGCCGCGACATGCGCAACGGCAGCTTGACGATGGATACGGGCCTTAAAGCGACAACCGTCCCTGAATCCGAGGCGGCCAAAATCGACAGCCCTCTGTCCCCCGCCGTCAGAAAAATAGCCGCAGTCGTGATTCCGCTTCTGTTCGCCCTCGATATCTTCGCCATGTTCAAGCTCGACCTGCAAGGCGGAGACGCAACCGCCCTGATCGGCGGCACCGCGCTGCTCGTCATGATCGTGCTCTCCCTGTTATCGAGCCGCAAGGCAGGCCTGGAGCGTACGACGACGCAATTGATCGACGGCTTTTTGTTCGGGTTTAAAGTGTTTGGTCCGGTTATTCCGATCGCCGCGTTTTTTTATTTGGGCGACTCCGCCTTTGCCGACATTTTCGGCAATATGCTGCCCGCCGGCTCCCACGGCATCGTCAACGATCTCGGTCTTGCGCTCGCCCAAACGGTGCCGATCAATACCGGCGTCAGCGCCGCCACACTGACGATCGTCGGAGCGATAACGGGCCTGGACGGCTCCGGCTTCTCCGGCATCTCGCTGGCCGGCTCGATCGCCAACCTGTTCGCCGCCGCGATCGGCTCTGGTATCGCTACGTTAACGGCGTTAGGCCAGATTGCTGCGATCTGGGTTGGCGGCGGAACGATCGTACCTTGGGCGCTTATTCCGGCAGCGGCTATCTGCGGCGTAGACCCGTTTGAGCTGGCCAGACGCAATCTGAAGCCGGTCGTTATCGGACTCGTCGTCACGACGATCGCCGCCATGTTCCTGATTTGAGTGGCTAATCGGGTAGGAGGCTACCCATTAATTGAGTAGCCGACCTCCCACACCACCGTACATACCGTTCGGTATACGGCGGTTCCTTAGATCACGCAGTTATTTGTCGATAATATTCTGAAAAGAAGAGAAA
>NZ_JBYUPU010000041.1:0-67566 GCF_058135425.1 Paenibacillus sp. MAH-35 | reverse complement strand
CAGTCTTCTTGAGCTTTACAATGAACATCACCCCCAAAGGGGATAATCTTGGAGGAGCCGGATGCGATGACCCGCACGTCCGGATCTGTGAGAGGCCCATGCAATTGTGCATGGGCCTACTCGATTTTCGCCGCCCATATCGCGAAGGAAATGATATAATAATTCCAGAACTTATGTACTTGCGAGAATGGGACGGGGAGAGCAGCATGACGGTCAAAACGATTTTACTTGCGGACGACGAAGCGTCGCTCCGCTTCTTGCTTACGGAGACGCTTGCGGATGAAGGGTATGCCCTCTCGGAGGCGGAGGACGGGCGGCAGGCGAAGGAATGGCTGGAGGCGGAGACGTTCGATCTCGTGATCCTCGATTATATGATGCCGGAGCTGACCGGGGTGGAAGTCTGCGAATGGCTGCGCGGCTCCGCTTCGCCGAATCGGGACATTCCGGTTATTCTGCTCACGGCCAAGGCGCTTGAGAAAGATAAAGAACGGGCCAAAGCGGCGGGCATTACGTCTTATATCGTGAAGCCGTTCAGTCCGCTTCAATTGATCGACGACGTCGGCAAGCTGCTGGGCGACGGTTAACCGGCCGGGAAAGGGACAAGCCATGATTCCACTACCATCCAGAAGTGTAGCGTCCAAAGTGTCGCTTCTCATCGTGCTCGTCATGACGCTGTTCGCAGCTGTCGTGCTGTCGGCCGGATTGCTGATGAATAACCATATTACGGGGACGCGGGAGAAGCTGGAACTGGAGCTCCAGGATCAGGCGCTGGTCGAGAAGCTGCACAGCGAGTCGCAAGCTGTCGTTTCCGATTTGAGGGCTTATTTGGCGTTCGGCCGGGAACAATTTTTGAATGAATTTTTACATAGGCAGCAAACGTTCGGGGAGATGCTCGATCAAGTGTCCGGGCGTTTCCAGAGCCGCGATTACGGAGAGAAGTATACGGATTCGTGGGACGCCATCCGCGAAGCGTGGTCGAACTACCGGAATTCCAGCGCGGTCGTGATCGAACTGAAGAAGAACGGCGATATGGAAAAAATCGAGCAGATGTCCAGCACGACGACGACCGGAAGCGTAACCGAGATGAGCCGCAACTTCAATACGATTCTGGCTGCCCAGACCGAATCCGTCGAGCGTTGGCTGGACGACAACCGGAGACGGACGGACCTGCTCATCCTGCTTCCCTTGTTCGCCGTGGCGGGGGCGGCCGCTGCAGGACTGCTGCTTGTGATTTATTTAAGAAGCAGCGTCATTTCTCCGATTATCCGGGCAGATCGGGCTGTTAATCAAATCGCCGGAGGCGAATATGCGGAGCTTGCCGTCAGCTCGCGCCATGACGAGCTGGGGAGGCTGGAGCGCGGCATCAATATCATGTCCCGCCAGTTGAAGCAGCGGCATGACGCGCTGCAGGAGACGAACAAGGAGCTGATCGACCAGCGGGATTTGCTGGAAGCGCAAAACGAGGAAATATCCGCCCAGCAGATCGAGCAGCAGGAAATGCTGTTCAAGCTGACCGACCGTGAACGGGAGCTGGAGCTGATCTCGAGCTACCAGGAGAAGCTGGCCGGCCATGTGGAGATGAGAGCGTTTCTGGATCATTCGGTTACCGCGCTGCTCCAGGCGCTCCATCAGGATTCGGCCGTGCTGATCGCGCCAAATCCGGAAACGTCCGAATACGACGTCATCTATGCGTACGGTTATCCCGAAGGCGCCGTTCCGGCTTCCTTCAAGGAACTGTTCGGCCCGAGCCGGCGTACGCTGGCGGAGAAGCAGCCGCTGTACCGCAACCGGCCTCTGGATTCGGACGAGCGGGGCATACATGGCGGTTACGCCTATGCCCGGGATCAGTATTATCCGCTGCTGGACGAGCAGTCGAGTCCGATCGGACTGCTCCTGCTTACCGCGTACGGTGCAAGCGAGGAGAACGATACGCAGCACCGGCTGGCGTACGGGCTCGTCCGTCAGTTTGCGCTCGCTTTCACGGCTCAGATGACGAACGAAGAGCGCCGCAAACAGGCGTATCTGCTCGAGGAGTTGAACGAAGAGCTGTCCCAGGAGCGCGACGGCCTCCAGCAGCAGCGCGATCTCGTCCGCAGAATCGTCGAGTCGATTCACGAGGGCATGGTGATGTGCGACCGGAATGGGCGGATCGTCTTCTCCAATGAGCGGATGAACGAAATGTTCGGGTTCGACCGTTTCGCCGGCTCGTCCGTGCTTGATTTTTGCCGCTACCTGGAAGCGGGTATGCCGGGCAGGACGCGGTTATGCGACTTTACGGAAGCCGTCATGCACGGATCGATGGACGAGCTTCAGGAGCGCTTCACGATCAGCCGGGAAGACGGACGGGAACGGCATTACGAGCTGTACGTGAATGCAATCCCCGATCCGGTCGAGCATACGCCGAGCTACCTGTTCGTCTTCCGCGACCGGACGAGCGAAGAGATGGCCGACGAGATGAAAAACGAATTCATCAGCATCGTGTCGCACGAGCTGCGTACGCCGCTTGCGACCGTGCTTGGATTTATGGAAATTTTGCTGCACCGCGACATCGCCAAAGAAAAGCAGCAAAAGTATATGGAAACGATCTACAAGGAAGCGAACCGGCTGTCGAACCTGATCAACGATTTTCTCGACCTTCAGCGGATGGAGTCGGGCAAACAGACGTATCAGATGGTGCCGGCCAATCTGTCCGCCATCGTCCGCGACGTGGCCGAGCAGTGGCAGGGCAAGCACAATCACCGGGCCGAGCTCCGCATCGAGCCGGACGTGTTCGTCACGGCCGACATCGACCGGATGACGCAGGTGATGCACAATCTGATCAGCAATGCCGTCAAATATTCGCCGGATAGCGACAAGATTGTCGTGAAGCTGTGGAAGGACGAGGAGCATGCGGTCGTCGAAGTGCGGGATTTCGGTCTCGGCATACCGGAGGACGCCAAGGAGAAGCTGTTCTCCAAGTTTTACCGGGTGGATAATTCCGACCGCAGGCAGATCGGCGGCACGGGACTCGGACTCGCGATCGTCAAGGAGATCGTCGATTCTCATAACGGGACGTTATCGTTCGATTCGGAGCTCGGCCAAGGCTCGACGTTCCGGGTCCGTCTGCGGACGTACAGCGTCTCCGGCCTGGGAGGCAAGGTCGTCATCGTAGAGGACGACGAGAACTTGTCCAAGCTGATCGCAGTAGCGTTCGAGAAGCTGCAGTCGCCGACGGTCCGCATCCGCAGCGCCGAGGACGCGATCCTGTCGCTGCGGGATACGTCCGACCGGGCGCCGCTGCTGTGCATCGTCGATATTCAGCTGGAGGGGGCGAAGTCCGGCTGGGACTTTATAACGGAGCTGCTCCAGCATCCGGTCTATAGCGGCACTCCGGTCATCGTATCTACGGTGCTGGAGCCGCCGAAACATTTTCTGGAGACGGAGACGGGCAAGTTTTTGCGCAAGCCGTTTACGATCGACCGTCTTCTGGAACTGGCATCGGGTCTTATGGAACGGACTCCGCACCAAGCGTCGGTCGTCTTCCCGGTTCAGGACGAGGCGGCGGTTGCCGCTGCGCTGGAGCAAAAAGGGCTGCGGGTAGCGGATCTGAAGATTAACCGGGACACCATTGAAGTGGAAGTGAAGAAACATGACAGAGACGAATAACACAGACAGTCTGGACAAAAAGCGCAAAAACGAACGGCTGATGCGCGAAGGGAAAACCCGGTTTCTGGCCGAACTGGATAAGCAGATCCGGGATATGGAACGGTTGCTGGAGCGGATTGACCTCGACTTTGACGAGAGCCGCCCGAATCAATTGTACCGGCATGTCCATACGCTCAAAGGAAGTGCCCCGATATTCGGCTTCGACAGCATCGGCGCCGTGGCGCAGTCGCTTGCCGAGGAGTGGGAGTGGACGCAGGAGGAGACGGAGCGGGAGCCGTCCGCGCCGGCGGCGGCCCACTTGGCCAAGCAAAGCGTATTGAACAGCAAAGCGAGCCTGATGCAGTTGAAGATGGAGCTGATCATCCTGCAGCGGCAGCAGCAGTTGACCGTGCAGCAGGAGCAAGGCTTCCGTCAGCTCCAGACGGGACTCGGCAGCAAGCTGCTGGTCATCGACGACGACGACGTGCTCCGCTCGTTTCTGGTCAGACGGCTGGAACTCGACGGGTACACCGTCCATGAAGCGGATTCCGTGGAGCGTGCCAAGGGCATGCTGCACGACGACGTCTACGATCTGATTTTGCTGGACCTGATGATGCATCCGCAGTCGGGTTACGAGCTGTTCGATCATTTGAAGGAAGATCCGACGTTAAAATGGCTTCCACTTATCGTTCTCTCCGCGCGCTGCGACGTCCATGACAAAGTGCGCTGTCTGCTGCTCGGCGCGAACGATTACGTGACGAAGCCGTTCCAGTACGAGGAACTGGCGGCGCGCATCTACAGCCTGCTCTCCCGTACGAAAAGCTTCGAGCAGCTGGCGTTCCGCGATCCGCTTACGGGCGTGTACAACCGCCGCTACTTCGATCATCAGGTCGAGCTGGAGCTGCAGCGGATCGCCAGATATCCGGTCCCGATCTCGCTCGCCTTTATCGATATCGACCGGTTCAAGACGATTAACGACAGCTACGGCCATGCGATCGGCGATCTCGTCCTGCAGGGGCTTGCGCATTTGCTTCAACAGCATTTGCGCCCGACCGATATTTTGGCCCGCTACGGCGGGGAAGAGTTCGTCGTCGTGATGCCGAACACGACCGGAGAGCAGGCAGCGCAACTGCTGAACAGCGTGCTTCAAGTGACGAATAAGCAGCCGGTCGCGCAGTATGAAGGCCAGTCGTTCTCGATCACCTTCTCCTGCGGCGTATCCGAGTGGACCGCGGGTTTGCCTACGGCACATTGGATCGCGCTTGCTGATGAAGCGATGTACCGGGCCAAGCAGCAGGGACGGAATCGCGTTCTGCAATCTTGCGGCAGCATAGAGCCGGGCACCGCGTCAGTTCTGGAGGCGCCGCCGAAGCTGAGGCGCGTACTGGTCGCAGACGATGACGGCATACTCCGCTCCATTCTGGTGGCGCGTCTGAAGCAGTTGCCTGTCGAAGTCGCAGAAGTGAGCGACGGGGAGGAAGCGCTGGCATACTTGTCCGCGCACGGGACCGATCTGTGTATCCTCGACGGGGTTATGCCCAAGCTGGACGGATTTGCGCTGCTGCGCAAGCTGAAGTCCGACTCCGGCGACCGGTACAGGCATGTCCGGATTCTTATGCTCTCGGGCAAGAAGCGCGAGGACGATATCGCCTTGGCATTGCGGCTCGGAGCCGACGAGTATATGTCCAAGCCGTTCTCGCTTGTCGATCTGGAGATGCGGGTGAAGCGTCTGCTGGAGCTGGAGAGCTGAGCCTTGCCGCCCGCGCCCGATCGAAGGTTGCGGGCACTTGTTTTATCGTTCACGGTCTCTTCAACAATTTCCCTTTTCTTGTCGCAGGTTCCAGTAGTATGATGGGATTAAGGGAGGTTATGCTCTGCAGGTCTATCGCAAGCGGTCATGACCGATGAACAAAACCGACATTACGGAAGAAACGGGGGAATGGAATGATATACGTTTTGGCCATCTTCGGGGCTGTTGCCGTTTTAATCTACTTGTTCTACGGGACGATCCATGTGGAAGTGACGGAAACGAAGGTGAGCTCCGATCGTGTGAACGGAGAATTGCGAATTGTTCAAATATCCGATCTGCACGGTCGAACTAAATTTTGGAGCGGTACGGTCGGGGATATCGTCGACTCGCTTAAACCTGACATCGTGTGCGTAACCGGCGATCTGTTCAACAAGCTGGAGCAGCTTCCGGAAGTGATGAGGGAGCTGACCGGGCTGCGGTGCACGTACGTTTATTTCGTGCCAGGCAACCATGAATGGGAGGAGAAAACCGGGTTTCGCAAACGAAAGCTGACCGAGGCGGAGCACATCGATGTCTTGCGCAAAATCGGCACGCGCAACATTCGGGTGCTTGCTAACGACGGCGAGCTGGTCGAGATGAAAAACTCGCGAATCCTCGTCTACGGCTTCGATAACTCGGTATACGGACGGGAGCGCTACAACCCGCCGCAAGAGCAGCTGGAAGGAGCTTTCCGGCTTACGCTCGGCCATTCTCCGGGGATCGTCAGGTGGCTCGACCAGCGGTCGATCGGCTACGACCTGCTGCTGGCCGGCCATACGCACGGAGGGCAGATCCGCTTGTTCGGCAAGTCTTTGTGGCCCTACAACCGCTACCACACCGGGCTTAAGGAAATGAAGCCGGATCAGCATGTCTATGTAAACCGCGGACTGGGAACGGTCCATCTCCCGCTGCGATTCGGATGCCGCCCGGAAATTGCGCTGATCCGGGTCACCGGCAAACCGTGATTGGATTCGCCTCCCTCCTTTTGGTACAATCGAAGCTGGGAGGCGATGGAGATTGGAGATGAAGTGGTTTACGCTGGAGGAAGCCAACGCGCTGCTGCCGACGATCCGCGAGGAGCTTGCGGCGGTTCAATCGATCGCAAAAGAGTATGAGGAGCGCTATAAGAGGCTGATTCAGTTGAAGGAGAAGGCGGGGGTCCGGCGCGATGAGCAGTCCGATCCGTTTTTTACATTAGAGTGCGAACTGGAATTCAGTCAGATTGAAGCGAGAGCGATCATCCGGAGCATTCACAGGAAGGGCGCCCAATTGAAAGATCTGGACATGGGCCTGATCGATTTTCCGGCTATTCTGGACGGAGAGGAAGTCTTGCTCTGCTGGCGGCAAGGGGAAGACCGCATTACGCATTGGCACGGATTTAACGACGGATTCTACGGCAGAAGGCCGTTAAACGAATAGGACGAGAAAGTCTTAGAGTGCGCGTTCAAAAAGTCCGGTTTTCAGCACCGAGAAGATGGGATGAAGCAAGGAAATGAGGAGCGGAGCGTAGTGGGAGCTACGAGAGCACCGGAAGTTCCGGCTGAATTCCATATTCGATGTCGAGTAGGCTTTCGGATCGGCTTCGTGATCAAAAGTGGACTTTTTGAACAACCTCTATGAGACAACGAGGGGATCGAGCAGCGACATGAATCTTATGAAGCGATGGCTTGTTGCAGCGGCGATTATGCTATTCGGCGCCGTTCTGTTGATTTCGCCGGAGCGGGTGTCCGCGCATGCCGTTTTGACGAAGGCGGTGCCGGAGGCGAACAGCCAGCTGAATACAGCGCCGGAACGAATCGAGCTTACGTTTAATGAACGGCTTGAAGCGGAATTGTATTACATCAAAGTTTTTGATGAGATCGGCAGGGAAATATCCGACCGGAAAGCGACGCTTAGCGGCGACCAGAAGGCGATGCAGCTGGAGCTGCCGAAGCTGTCGAACGGCCGTTATACGGTAACCTATCACGTCATCTCCGCAGACGGGCATCCGGTAGAGGGCACCTACGTGCTGTCGATCGGTCCCGGTTCGGAAGGATCGCTGATCGCTTCGCCGGAGTCGCTGCACGCCGGGCATTCGCTCTCGGCGGATATGAGCGTGTACGACATTTTGAAATACATATCCCGGATCGCCTATTTCTTCGGGCTGCTGGCCGTGGCGGGCTGGGTGTTCTGGGGAATGGCGGCCGGACTGAACCAATCCGCGGCGGTTAGCGGATACTACCGCAACGGTTTGCTGAGCGTGCAGCGCACTCATTTTCTGGCGTTGATCGCGTTCGTTTATTTTCATTATCAGGATCTGCTTGGCGACCAAGGGTTTGGCGAGTTGATCGGACTGTTCACCGGTACGTGGGTCGGCCGTTCGTGGCTGATCGCGTTCGTGCTGTCTCTCGTCGGCTTTGCGATGCTTGGCCGGTCGAAGGCCGGGGACGCCGTATGGATCGTTCTGCTGCTTGCCGCCAAAAGCGTCAACGGGCATGCGATGGGCTATGAACCGCGGGTGTTGACTGTATCGCTCGATTTCATCCACCTGCTGGGCGCCGCCGTCTGGGTTGGGGGGCTACTGCTGATCGTGCCGGCGTGGAAGAAAAACAGAACGTGGATCGACAGCTTCCTGCCCGTATTTTCGAGGTACGCCCTGATCTCGATTATCGTGCTCACTTTGTCGGGCACGGCGACGACGCTGCTGTATTTGCCTGGACTGAATTATTTGCTTTATTCGCAGTGGGGCAAGCTGCTGATCGCCAAAGTTGTGTTTGTCGTGCTGGTTATTCTGATGGCTGCCGGAATCCGGATGGCGATGAAAGGCCGCAAGGAAAAAGATTTACGCGACATGGTAAGGATGGACTTCGGTGCGATGAGCATCATCGTCGTACTTGTCGGGTTGCTTACCTTTATCAGTCCGGTGCCGCCGAATGAACCGCTTTATTGGCACCAGATGGGCGAGAAGGTGCATGCGACCGTACAAATAACGCCGAAGGTGCCGGGGGACAACCGGTTCCAGGTGGACGTCTGGCTGCCGAAGGAGCTGGACAAGCCGAAGCGGGTTCAACTGAAGCTGCACAATCTGGACAATCCGGATATTGCACCGATTGAAGTACCGCTTGCGGAGCACGTCAACGATCAGGAAGATGCCGGATTCACGGCGGACGAGACGTATGGCCAGTTCAGCTACAAAGCCGAAGGACCTTATCTGCCGTTCGCCGGATTGTGGAAGCTGGAGTTCCGCCTGCTGGACAAAAATGACGACGAGACCGTGTATACGGAACAAACGAGACTGTATTAATAGCGGAAACGACGGGAAGCTCCCTTGCCTGCTGCGCCTTGGTGCGCCTCGCAAGGGAGCTTTTTAAGAGAGCGAGGGTACGTGTTCAGCGGAAGCTGAGCTGAGTTGTGCCCAAGCGCACAAGAAAGCTGCACGGCCAAGAGGGGGGACGCATTTGTCGCTGCAAAGGCTGAAATGGTTTACGATTCTTCTTCCGGCGATCGTAATCGGCGGCTTCGAGCTGATCCGCCACGAGTTCATGCTCCATTATTTGTCGATGGAGGCCGGGAACTTTTATATCATCGCCCTGACCTTGCTGTTATCGTACTGGTTTTCCAACTGGATGTTCCGCAAGATCGAACGGATGAACGCAACGCTGGCCGAGGAGCAGTCGAGACGGGCCGTTTATGAGGAGAGGGAGAGGCTGGCCCGGGAGCTGCACGACAATATCGCGCAGGTGCTGTTTTTCCTGAACGTGCAGCTGAAGCAGGGCAAGACGGAGGAGGCGCGGTCGGCCGTATCGGAGATCGATCATCATTTGCGTCAGGCGATCTTTAATCTGCGCTCGCTCCCCGAGGACGGCGTGTCGTTCCCGGATCGTCTCGGCCGGTGGCTCCGCGAATGGAGCGTCCTATCGGGCGTCGAGGTGGACCGGCAGGGGGAGTGGACGGAAGGGCTGTTCCACTCGTCCGAAGAGGTTCAGCTGTTTGCGATCGTCCAGGAAGCGTTCACGAACATCCGGAAACATTCCAAAGCGGACCGGGTGCTGCTCGAGTGGGAGTACGACTATGACGGTGCAGGAAGCTGGAGGCTTACTGTGCGCGACAACGGCGTGGGCATGAAACCGGCGGCTGCGGACTCCAGTAAATACGGAATCCCGATGATGCGGAAACGGGCGGCCGAGCTGGACGCCGACCTGACCGTCCGGACGATGGAGAGCGGCGGCACGGAGCTGCGGCTGGCCGGGAGAAAGGAGCGTGGGACGCCATGACTATGACGCCATACCGCGTATTGATCGCGGACGACCATCCGCTTGCGCGCAAAGCGATTCGCAGTCTGCTGGACGAGGATGACTGGTTCGACACGGTCGGCGAAGCTTCGGGAGGAGTCGAAGCGGTTGCCCTATGCGGCAATCTGCAGCCCGATCTCGTGCTGATGGATATCAACATGCCGGACATCAGCGGACTCGAAGCGACCCGCCGCATCAAGCAGACGTACCCGCACATCCGCGTCGTCATGCTTACGGTCTCCGACCATGTAGCTGATCTGTTCACTGCGATCCAGTTTGGAGCCCAGGGCTATTTGCTCAAAAATATGGACCCGGACGACTGGATGCAATATTTGCACGCGCTGCTGGACGATAACTCGGAAGTGTCCCGCCAGATGGCGGACAAGCTGTTCCAGCATTTCCGGGGAGGGGCGAATCCGGTCTCGTCCGAGCCGGATGCGGCGGTGCTGACCCCGCGCGAGCGGGAGCTGGTCGCTTGTGTGGCGGCCGGCGAGACGAACCGGCAAATCGCGGAGCGGCTGGTCATCGCTGAGAATACGGTCAAAAACCACATTAAAAATATACTGGATAAACTGAGTCTGGAAAACCGGGTGCAGCTGACTGCTTACGCCGTCAGACAAGGGCTGACACATATCGGTCATAAACGAGCCGAAAAATAGCCCGGTCGAGTCATTCTCACCCGTCCGCTTTTTGGGTACAGTAAGAAGTGCTGACAAACATGCGGAAGGGGTTGAAGCAAGATGAAGAAGACAGGGTCGCTGATCGCGGCGTGCCTGCTGGTGATGATGCTCTTTGCAGGCGTGGCCAGCGCGCACGTAACCGTGCTGCCGAACGAGACGGCGCAAAATAAATATGAAGTATTTACGGTGCGGGTACCAAACGAGAAAGAGATTGCGACGGTTAAGGTGGAAGTGAGATTTCCGGCAGGGGTGACCGTTTCGCGCTTCGAGCCGAAGGCGGGCTGGAAATACGACTTGACCAAGGACGCCTCCGGTAAGATTACGAGCGTCATCTGGTCGGCTACGGGCGAAGGGCTCGGGCCTACCGAGTTCGGCGATTTCAAAATGTCCGGCAAAGTGGAGAAGGACGCCAAAGATTTGTCCTGGAAAGCGTACCAAACTTACAAGGATAACAGCGTTGTCGAATGGGTGGGAGCCGAAGGCTCCGACAAGCCGGCTTCGGTGACGAAGGTGAAGGCCGCAGCGGCCGGGGCCGACTCGCACGGTCACGATACGGGAGCCGCTGCGGCGGAAGAGGCTGGAAGTGCTGGTTCCGAATCGAAGCTGCCGCTTTACTTGTCGATCGCGGCGGTCGTGCTGGGCGCCTTGTCGCTGCTCGTGTCGCTTACCAGGAAGGCGAAGTAAGAGGAGTTTGGTTTGAGGTGTAGAGTATAAAGTTGAGGCATAGAGCCCGTCTCAATAGCCCGTCCATCAAGCAGCGTCTGCTTGGGGACGGGTTTTTGGTCTGGTGCGGCGCCTATGGTGAGGTTGACGTGGAGGATGTGCCGGAAGTGTCGGAAGTGCAGAAGTGCCGGAAGTGCAGAAGTGCCGGAAGTGCCGGAAGTGCCGGAAGTGCCGGAAGTGCAGAAGTGCCGGAAGTGCTGGAAGTGCCGGAAGTGCCGGAAGTGCCGGAAGTGCTGGAAGTGCTGGAAGTGCTGGAAGTGCTGGATGAGTCGCCAACTGCAGTGTATATTCTTTTGGCGAAACAGCAGTTGTGACGCTTGAACAGATGGTAGCAATGAGTCATGTTCGGGATGCCTGGTCTTGGCATACGGTATTGTCGATGCCCATGAGGCGAATAACGCTGCTCATGTTCGTCGTCTGCATAAGAATCGCCCTTGCGAGGATACTAAAAAGGATCTTTTTGGAAAGATCATTTTTAGGTGACTTGCAGGAGGGATGATCTATGATCGATCGCAAACGGTTCGGGTCGGCTGTACGGCTGCTGATCGCGGCTGTTATGATGATCGTCGTGTCATTGCCGGGAACGATTCCGGCTTCGGCGGGCGAGGCGGCTGCGTTAACGGCGGGATACGCGGAGCTGCCCCGGGACGGGGAAGTTCCGCTGAAGGCGGCGTTTGTGCGGCAAGGCGATATATGGCTACAGTCTGGCGAGCAGGAACGTCGGCTGACGGAAGGCGAGCAGGCGCATCGGCCGCTTTGGTCGCCGGACGGGCAGTGGCTGGCGTATACGTCCGGGGAGCGGACGATCCGGCTGCTTCACGTGGCGTCCGGCCAGCGAATCGAAGTTGGAGGCGGTGTGAACTATCAGTGGTCGCCGGTCGCCAACCTGCTTGCTTTTCAGGATGGGGAAGTGCTGCAGGTGACGGATGTGAACAAAGCGGAGCAAGAGAAATTTCAAAATGCGGCGCTGGGCGTAGGCAATTACTCGTGGCTGCCGGAAGGCGGCGGATTTCTCGTCTCCACCGATGCTCAGCTGCTGCCGGACGGCTGGTCGGATATTGCCATCTATGAAGTGCCGTTCGTGTACGGCGGAGAGATGCAGAAGGCGATGCCGTTAGTCCGCATTCCGAGCCAATCGAAATCGTTTTTCGCAGTAGGAACAGGGGAGTTTCAATGGTCGGCCGACCGGAAATGGATCTCGTTTATTGCCCAACCAACCGCTTCGTTGTCGGCTGACAGCAACACGTTGTGTGTCATGTTCCGGAACGGCAAGAAGATCATTCCGGCGGGTGACATGTTAAGGTACAACGATTGGATCGCTTGGTCGCCAAGCGGGGATACGCTTGCTTTCATCGCCGGCAGCGGACGCGATGCGACGACAGGCAAGAAGCTCACTATCAAACGCCCGCCATTTCGCAAACAGTCGGTTTATACGCCGCAAGGGTTTGCGGACCGCGACCCGGTATGGGAGGACAACAAGTCCATCGTCGTCTCCCGGATTCAGGAGGGTGCGGGTGGAGGCTCGTCGCTTCAACCGGGTGCGCCGCAGCCGTTTCTGGCCCGAGTCGACGCGGAGAACGGTACGTCGGCTGTTCTTACATCCCCGCAAGGAACGAACGGCGATTACAATCCGGTCTATATCCCGTCTTCCCGGCATTTGTCGTGGATTCGGACGAACCGCGAGACGGCTTCGGTCTGGATCGGCGGGCCGGGCGGCTCCAGCGAGCGGGAATGGATCGGGCAGATGGACGTCGCGCCTGACTATTACGGCCATTTCGACTGGGCGGAGACGATCGATTGGTACGGGGATCGGTAGAGTGGTAAGTAGCGGCAAGTACGGCAAGTAACCAAAAAACGGTCGGTCCTTTTCTTGAAGGGACGGCCGTTTTTCTTGAGTAAGAGCGGTTTGCACTGCCGGAGACTCCTATTTTGTTAATAGCCCGCACGCATCTCGTTTTAGCGAAGCCCAACCGATCCGACTGTATGTAAACCCGCATGAACGCTGTTTACGGGCCGCGATTAAGTCGAGTTATTCCCCTAAAACCTCATCAACGAGCGGCTGGTACAAAAGAGGGCACCCCATTTCTCAACGCAAATAACTAATGATTTTTCTCGTCAAGGATCGCCAGACGATTTTCTTTGACCCAGGTGTTTTTCCCGGACGCCCTCCCTCACTTCCGATATCGTTCAGGCGTCGTGCCAACCGCGTTCATAAAGGCGCGGTACAGTTGGCTTGCACTCGAGAATCCGAGATACATCGCGATTTCGGTTACCGACATGGAGGTCGACCGCAGCTTGCGCTTCGCCTCTTCGATCCGGGTATGCATCACATATTGATAAGGAGACATGCCGGTCGCGGACTTGAACGAGCGGATAAAGTGGTAGCGACTCTGAAGCGCGAGAGCAGCCAGATCGTCGACACTGATCGATGTCCGGAAGTGATCGTGAATATAGTCGAGCACACGGGTCATATACGGGTCGGAGACAACGAGACGGCGGTCCGGTCTTTCGCTGAGCGAATCGGATCGATCCCCGAATACGCGGCTCAGGTAAGAAACGACGCTGCACTCGGTTTCCTGTACGGACAGCCGGTCTGAAGGATCTCGGGCCAGCAGCCGGCTCGTCCAATCGCGGAATTGGCCCAGTACGTCCCGTGGATCTACATAATGGCGCGGCATCAGTTCGACCGGCCGGTTATTGTATTCGAGACGGTTCGCCTGAAGCTGGATGATAATGACGCTGGAATCGCCGCCAATCTGAAAATGGTGGTTTTCCCGCGGATATTGGATCAGCGAGTTGCCCGAATCGAGCGAGTAGCTCCGCTGCTCGTGAGTAAAGTGGCAAGTGCCCTGAATCGGAATCGTAATCTGAACCTGCTCGTCGTGCGAGTGGGGGTGGTTCGTAAATTCGTTTTCTATTCTCCACAATTCGAGTTCGTCCGTAGAGATTCGCATATACATATCGATCACCTATGGACAGTATAGCAAAAGTTGCGGAATTACGGAGCACGAATCGCGGCGACAGCGGTGCCGTCCAGCCTCTACTCTATTAGTCATAGGAGAGGAGAGAACCAGATGAACCCGCAAACGCAAGTCCAGACACAAGTTCAAACGCAAGTCCAAGCGGCGGCAAAGCGGACCCGCACGTATTCGATGTACGCTTTAGTCGGGGTCAGTACGGCGCACTTGCTAAATGATGCGATGCAGACCGTCATTCCGGCCGGATTTCCGCTGTTCCAGCAGCAGATGAATTTGAGCTTCAGCCAGATCGGATGGGTAGCGTTCGCCCTTAATGTGACTGCCTCGATTTTGCAGCCGCTGATCGGGTATTACACGGATAAGAAACCGATGCCGATCTTGCTCCCGGCGGGGATGGCCTTTTCCCTGCTGGGGATGATCGTCCTCGCTTATTCTACCGGGATGACCGCATTGCTGCTGGCTGTGACCGCGATCGGAATCGGCTCGTCCGTCCTTCATCCGGAGTCGTCCCGTGTCGCGCACCTTGCGGCAGGTAAAGGCAGAGGGCTGGCGCAATCGGTGTTTCAGGTGGGGGGAAATACCGGGCAGGCGCTGGCGCCGCTGCTGGTTGCGCTCATTCTCGTCCCGGGCGGTCAACGTGGTTTCTTATGGCTCGCGTTGTTCGCCGTAGCCGGTATGGCGATTCAGGTGGGGGTCAGCCGCTGGTACAGGCCGAGGATAAGGGCGGAGCATCAAAACCGGGCGGATTCCGCTAAGTCCGGACAGAAGGAGCTTGCGGAGACCGGAAACGTGCCGGGCAAAGTAAAAAGTGCAGTCACGCATGCAGGCGCAGTTACGTACGCGGCGCCAAGCCGTAAGACGGTGGCATTTGTGATCGGAGTGCTGCTTGTGCTGCTATTCTCCAAATTTGTTTATTTGGCCGGAATGAACGGTTACTACTCGTTTTATTATATGGAGCGGTACCGATTGCCGCTCGAGCAGGCGCAAGTCTGTCTATTCATCCTGCAATTCGCCGGTATGCTCGGAACGCTGCTGGGCGGTCCTCTGGCCGATAAAATCGGCCGAAAAACCGTCATCTGGTTTTCGATCTTCGGAACGGCGCCGTTCGCGCTGCTGCTCCCTTACGCTAGTCCCGCAGTCGCCATGCTGCTGTGCGTGCCGATCGGGATGATCCTGATGTCCGGTTTCTCGGTTATTATCGTGTATGCGCAAGAGCTGCTGCCGGGTAAAGTCGGTACGGTAGCCGGGTTGTTCTTCGGTCTGTCCTTCGGCATGGCGGGAATTGGTTCCGTCGCTCTCGGGTGGATGGCCGACCTGACAAGCGTGACGCTCGTTACGAAGTTTTGCGCCTTCCTGCCGCTGCTGGGGGCCGTCGCCTACTTCCTGCCCAAGGACCGCAAGTTCCAGCCGGAGTAGGAAGCAGCGAGCCGGGGGCAGGAACCTGGAGCCGGAGTAAAGAGCCAAAGCAAGAGCCAAACCAAGAACCAAGAACCAAGAACCAAGAACCAAGAACCAGAACCAGAGCTAAGCCAAAAGCCAAAAGCCAAAAGCCAAAAGCCAAAAGCCAAAAGCCAAAAGCCAAAAGCCAAAAGCCAAAAGCCAAAAGCCCGGACTCAGAGCCCGGACTCAACTATCTCGCTGCCAGCCCTACGGAGTCCCCGTCCTCCTCCGTCCGCTTTCCTTTGAGGGGAAACAGCGGGCGAGACAGGAAAAAGCCCAGGCGCAGCGCGGCTATGAGCATAAAGCAGGCCCACAAAGGCATAGCAGCCAGCATCGCGCCTGCAATCAGAGGCCCGGCCGCCATGCCGAGCTGCATGACCAGCTGGAAGTCGGAGAAGTAGGCCATCTCGGCTTTATGCTTCCCGGCTTCTTCCATCATCATCGTCTGCGTCGACACTTCGCTTACCGCCAGCATAAAGCCCGTCCAAGCCTGCGCCGCGACAAGCAGCCAGTAACGGTCAATGAACCCGTACGGCAGCGCGCACACAATCATGCCGAGCAAGGCGGCGCGATAGATGCGCACGGTGCCGAACCGTTCCATCAGACGGCGGACGAAGGGAAGCGAAACCGCCGACAGGATGCCGGACGTGACGACGAAAAAAGCGATCTGCGAGTTGTTTAAATGCAAGATTTTAACGTGATAGATCGTGAACAGCGGAGGGGTCATAAAGATTCCCGCATTGTTAAGCGCCATCCACCAAATGTTGCGATCGCACTCCCGGAACAGTCGGATTGGCTGAAACTTGATTTTCGTTTTTTCTCTCGGCGCCAGACTGGCGATCAGCGACATCCCGGCAAAGGTGGACAAACAGCCGATCAGCATCGAGACGACGTAATTATATGGAAAGTAGGAATCGAAAGCATCCAGTGCAAAACCGATCAGCAAGCCTCCGGTCGTCGTAACGAACAGCGCGATCACCTTGATCCGGCTGAACAAGGCGGGAAACCGGTCCGGCTCGATGACGCGGCGCAGGATGGCCGGCTGCTGGGCGGAAGTGACGATGACGGATACGGCATTGATGCTCCAGAATACGAGCAGCACCGGGATCGGATTCGGCAGCAGGATGGAAAGCGCCATACAGATAAAGGCGAACTGACGGATGTAACCGCTCGATAAAAACACCCCGCGCGTAACCGGTAATTGGCGGGTCAGAAAAGCCAACGACAACGCGCAAAACAAAGCCGGCAGCGAATTGGACAGCGCGATTTCGAAGTCAGAGGCTCCCAGACGCGCGATCAGCACGCCGAGAAAGGTGAAAAACGCGACGCTTTTAATATTTTGCAGCATCGCATCCAAGTAAATGCGGGTGGTCGCCTTCATAGGAGTGTGTCCTTTCCGATTATGCTGGTTCTTTAAGGTGAGTGAGGACAAGGATAAGGATAAGGTAGCTTATACCCGTAAGTGTACTCCCGACGGAAGCGAAAACATATGGACATCCCCCGCAAAAAACATGGACGATCTGATCACCTGCTATATCGAAAATCGAGCCAGCCTAGAGGACGGTAGTAGCGAAATTCATAGGCCATGCGGTACAACGGGTAACGGGCAAGCAGCCTGCCTTTCATCGGAGAGAGACGGAGCTGCTTGCCCGTTCCTTGGTAAGCGTGGATGAACGAATCGGTCAATCGAGATTGGCCAGCAAACCCATCGGCGAGACGGGGAGCCCTGCCTTGTGCAGATGCGCAACGCAGCCGAGACCGGTGCAGCGGGGGACCGCCCACTGCCTGCTCCGCTCCTCGAATAAAATCGTCGTCACCGAGCTGGGAGGGAGCCAGAACGAGCTCCACACGAGCGGAAAAGGAAGCTCCAGCAGATGGGACAGCCACGTCAGTCCGAAACCGAGATGACAAAACACGGCGATCGCTTCCCGGTTCGGCTTCATGATCCGGTAACGGCCCTGTTCCCGTTCGTAGCCGTGGCGTTGCAGAAAAGTATCCGAATCGCGCCTCATCGCCTCATAGTATCCGGCATATTCCCGATAAGGAGCCAGCCCCGGCCACTTGTCGCCGTCGGGATAAGGGGGAGCGGCGCGCACCGTCTCGCCCGGAATGTTCCAAGCCGCCAACGGCCGGCCTTGCGAATCCGGAGCCTGCCAGCCCAGCTCGCTCGTCCACGTCTCGATAACCGGCTCCAATCCGAGCAGATCGGCGGTGTACCGCATCGTGTGAACAGCCCGGTTGACAGGCGAGCAATAGATGCGGTCGACGCCGGTCTCCTTCAGATGGTGCGCGAGCGCCTGCGCTTCGAGATGTCCTGCCGGGGTGATCGTCTTGTTGGGATAATCGGGTTCGGCGTGCCGGATCAAATGAATTTTCATGCTTCTCTCTCCCGTAGTATGAATTCTCTTTCTCTATACCTACCGGACGTGTTATAAGGAAAGGATATAACTCCCCAAGTCGTGCGTATCTCCGGAGCCCGCCGGACGAGCAGCTGGTCAGCCCAA
The DNA here is from genome assembly GCF_058135425.1 of Paenibacillus sp. MAH-35. Classification (NCBI taxonomy): domain Bacteria; kingdom Bacillati; phylum Bacillota; class Bacilli; order Caryophanales; family Paenibacillaceae; genus Paenibacillus; species Paenibacillus sp. MAH-35. The sequence goes on along the minus strand of NZ_JBYUPU010000041.1, from coordinate 49,557 downwards.
GCACGACGAGAGAAAGCGCTATCGCAACCGTATGGAACGTTTTCACAAATGAACCCCTCCGATATAAGGATCGTACGTTTTCCCGCTTGGTTTCCATCTGTACACCGTGAATAAAAACAGATACGATAAAGCATGACATACGTGCTACGGCCGTTATCTGAAGCATAGCCCGCTGCGCCGATTTAGGGAATATCACGAGGTAGTTTCTTTTTGGCATTTCGTAGGGGGAGCGTTTTCATAAGGGGGCAGACCGATGCAGGAGACCGGTGGAGTTCGTCGATTTATGGTTTTACAAGCCGGACGGCTTCGAAGAGCTTGGCGGCGTCTGGCCGGTCCGGATCGGACATAACATTGCGAAGGACCATTACAGGAACGGCCCGCGGCAGACGCCGTACGGCAATATGCATTTTATCCGCGACGGCCGGGTGGAGCTTTTTTATGGAGGGAAGCAGGTCGTTCTCGGCAAGGGCGATATTTTCTGCAAATTCCCGGATACGATCTATTCGTATCAAATGGTGCCCGGCGACCGTCCGCTGCGGATGACCTGGGTGACCTTCGACGGCCATCAGGCCCGCGACATGCTGGTCATGACCGGGTTTTCGGAGGAGCAGCCGTACCGGAGAGGCGCTCTCGACCCCGATATGGAAATCGTCCTGCGCCAAATGTTCGAGTGGTGCAAAGGCAACAGCCGCAAACACCGGATGACGATGTACAGCCTCATGTATAGCATCTTCAGCAAGCTGCTGCCGGAGCGGGATTACGAGCCCCAGCCGACGCACAACGACTGGGTGCGCAAAAGCCTCGACTTTATACACGCCTATTATGCGGAACGAATTACGGTAGAGGATGTGGCGAAGTACGTCCGTCTTCACCGCACGCATCTGTCCAAAATTTTCACGAAAGAAGTGGGCAAGCCGCCCTCCGACTATATTATTCAAATCCGGCTGGACAAGGGCAGGCAGCTGCTGCTTGAGAGCCCGCTCTCCGTTACCGAGGTCGCCTTGTCGGTCGGGTATCCCGACATCTATTCCTTCACCCGGGCGTTCACCCGCAAATACGGCAGGTCGCCCAACGGCGTGCGCAAGCAGATAGCGGCGGGAATCGGCAAGGAACCGGACAACCGGCTGGAGGCGGAGCAGGAGAACTAACGGATCGAATGGCGCACTTCCAAGGTGTGTCAGCAGGTCCAGCCCCCGCCGGTTTGCTTTGCTTTCAGCGTTCCCGGGAGATCCTGCCTTGCAACTTTGCACGATATTGCATATAATACGAGTTAAATCTGTCTTTCCTTGTACAAGAGGCAAAGGCGGGCTATATGCAAATGCGACGACGGAGAAAAGTAAGCAGACGCCTTCTTACAGGGAGGGAGCGCCGGAGATTGAGAGTGCTCCTATGGAATCAGGCTGCCGAAGTTCGCTCCCGAGCAGTCCTTTGAAACCTTCCGCCAGACGGCGCGATTCGCGCACCGGATGCAGACGGACGGCAAGTAGAGGGAACCGGTCCCGGGCCGTTAACCCGGCAAAGCGAAGACGACTTCGCCTTACGGAATCCGGCTGCTTCACGCGGCGGATGCTGAAACCGAACGGCTCGTCTTAACAAGGGTGGTACCGCGGCACTTTCGCCCCTTACAGGGATGAAGGTGCTTTTTGTGTTTTTGCGAAAGTTTCCGATCGGCATCGTCCTCGTCCGGCTGACTATTGGCCAGTCCGAACCGAATTGCCGTACACGACCCTGAATCATGGATGACCGTGCGGGGGCTATAAGAAGGAGGAGCTACTATGAAAGAACGATTGCTCGCGCTGAAGACGGAGGCGCTGCAGGAGCTGGAGCGGGTGGAGAACGCCCAACAGCTGAACGACCTCAGAGTCAAATATTTGGGGAAAAAGGGCCCGCTTACGGAAATTTTGCGGGGCATGGGCGCGCTAAGCGCCGAGGAGCGTCCGGTTATCGGTCAAGTGGCCAACGAGGTGCGCGGCGCTATCGAGGAAGTAATCGAAGCGAAGCAAGCCGAATATTCGCAGGCCGAAACGGCCAACCGCCTGAAGGCGGAGATGGTTGACGTGACGCTGCCGGGCCGTCGTCCTGCCCACGGTGCGGTTCACCCGCTTAACAAGGTGATCCAGGAGATCGAGGACATTTTTATCGGCATGGGCTATTCGGTAGCCGAAGGTCCGCAGGTGGAGAAGGACTACTATAACTTCGAGGCTCTGAATCTGCCGAAGGATCATCCAGCGCGCGATATGCAGGATTCGTTTTATATTACCGACGAGATTTTGATGCGAACGCAGACGTCCCCGGTACAGATTCGTACAATGGAGAAACGCCAGGGCGCGGTGCCAATCAAGATCATCAGCCCGGGCCAGGTATACCGCCGCGACGACGACGATGCGACGCACTCGCATATGTTTACGCAGATCGAAGGACTTGTGATCGACCGCCATATCCGGATGAGCGACCTGAAGGGTACGCTGCTCCAGTTCGTTCAGGAAATGTTCGGTCCGCAGACGCGCATCCGGATGCGTCCGAGCTTCTTCCCGTTCACCGAGCCTAGCGCCGAGGTCGACGTTTCCTGTATGATGTGCGGCGGCCACGGCTGCCGGACGTGCAAGAAGACCGGCTGGCTGGAAATTCTCGGTTCCGGCATGGTGCACCCGCGGGTGCTCGAGATGTCCGGTTACGATCCGAACGAATACAGCGGATTTGCTTTCGGCATGGGCGTTGAACGCATTGCGATGCTGAAGTATGGCGTGGACGATATCCGCCATTTCTATACGAACGATATCCGGTTCCTGAAGCAGTTTGTGCACATTTAACGAGAAGCCGAGAAAGGGAGTGAACGGGACGTGAAAGTCTCTTATCAATGGTTGTCCGAATACGTCGATCTGAAAGGGTATACCGCCTCGGAGCTGGCGGAGAAACTGACCCGCAGCGGAATCGAAGTCGATATCGTGGAAAATCGGAACAAAGGCGTCACGAATGTGGTCGTCGGTTACGTCAAAGCGCGGGAGAAGCATCCCGACGCCGACAAGCTGAGCGTATGTACGGTCGACGCCGGACAGGGCGAAGATTTGCAAATCGTCTGCGGAGCGAAAAACGTGGCGGCCGGGCAAAAAGTTCCGGTAGCGCTCGTAGGCGCCGAGCTGCCTGGTGATCTGAAAATCAAAAGAGCCAAGCTGCGCGGCGTCGAATCGATGGGAATGATCTGTTCGGCCAAGGAGCTCGGCCTGAATGACAAGCTGCTGCCCAAGGAGCAGCAGGAAGGGATTCTCGTGCTGCCGGAAGATACGGCGGTCGGCAAGTCGATCCTGGAAGTGCTCGGACTCGATGACGAGGTGATGGAGCTGGATCTGACCCCGAACCGGTCCGACTGCCTGAGCATGATCGGCGCCGCTTACGAGATTGCGGCGATCCTCGGCCGCAACGTCGAGCTGCCGAAGGATGAGATCGGTCTCCACCCGTCCCAGACGAAGGCGGCGGACCATCTGAGCATCGGCATTACGGCGGCTGAGCTGTGCAGCCGGTATGCGGCTAGACGGATTACCCGGGTAAAGGTCGGGCCGTCCCCGCTATGGCTGCAAAACCGGCTGATGGCTACAGGCATTCGTCCGATCAACAATATCGTGGACGTCACCAACTACGTGATGCTGGAGTACGGTCAGCCGCTTCACGCGTTCGACGCGGATCTGCTGGAGGGCGGGCGCATCGATGTTCGTCTGGCCGGCGAAGGCGAGAAGCTCGTCACGCTGGATGACAACGAGCGGTCGCTGGAGCCGCACATGCTGCTGATTACGGACGGTGTGAAACCGATCGCGCTTGCCGGCGTTATGGGCGGCGCCAATTCGGAAGTGTCGCGGGATACGACGACGATCGTGCTGGAATCGGCCAAGTTCGCTGGCGCGACCGTCCGCAAGACGTCCCGCCAGCTCGGACTCCGTTCGGAAGCGTCGCTGCGCTTCGAGAAGGAATCGAATCCGGAGGCCGTCATTCCGGCGCTGAACCGTGCCGCGTCGCTGATCGCCGAGCTGACCGGAGGCGAAGTGAACGAAGGGATCGTCGAAGCTGTAACGAAGGAAGCTGAGCCCCTATCGGTGCGCATCACACTGGAGAAAATCAACCGTTACCTCGGCACGGAACTGGCGATGCTGGAAGTCAAAGTGATTTTGAACCGGCTTCATTTCAATTTCGAGGAGCCGGGAGCCGGAGAACTGAACGTCCGCATTCCGATGCGCCGCGGAGACATTACGAGAGATGTCGATCTGATCGAGGAAATCGCCCGTTTGTACGGGTATGACAACATTCCTTCGACTCCGATTATGGGCGCGACGACCCCGGGATCGCTAACCCGCGAGCAGTCGATCCGCCGCATCATTCGCCGCTTGCTGACCGAAAGCGGGCTGCACGAGGTTATTACGTATACGTTCACGCATCCGGAGCAGATCGCAAAGTATAGCGGCATGTATCCGGAAGCGAAGCCGATCGCGCTGTCGATGCCGATGAGCGAGGAGCGCAGCGTGCTCCGGACGAGTCTCGTGCCTCACCTGCTGGATACGGCGGTGTATAACCGGAACCGCAACGTGGACGATGTATCGATCTACGAGCTGGGCAACGTGTTCGTCACGTCCGAAGGACAACTGACGACGCTGCCGCAGGAGAAGCTGATGCTGGCGGCGATCTGGACCGGCCGGCGCGCTCCGGCGCACTGGGGGCATAAAGGCGACAAGGTTGATTTCTATGATATGAAGGGCGTATTCGAGAAGCTGACCGATTACCTCGGGTTGGAGTCGGTCGGTTACAAGAGTGCCGCTCCGGAAGGATTCCACCCTGGGCGGACGGCCGAGATCACGATTGGTGAAGGGGCGGGAGCCCGCGTCATCGGACGGATCGGACAGCTCCACCCGGAGCTGCAGCAGGCCAAAGATTTGGACGATACGTATGTGCTCGAGGTGGAAGTGGAGCCGCTGATGGAGCGTGCTGATTTCCGCATCGAATACAAGCCGTTGCCTAGAAATCCGGCGATCGGACGCGATATGGCGATCGTCGTAGATTCGGGCGTTGCAGTAGGCGATATCCGGCAAACCGTCGAAGCGGCGGCAGGCGCCTTGCTCGAATCGATCGACGTCTTCGATATTTATACGGGAGAGCGTCTCGGACAAGGGAAGAAAAGCGTGGCGTTCGCGCTTCTGTACCGTCATCCGGAGCGTACGCTGACCGATGAAGAGGTCGGAGAGCAGCACGGCAAAGTTGTAGCCGCTCTTGAACAAACATTCGGCGCAGAACTGCGCAAATAGAAGGAAATAAGACCGTTCACATCGAATGATATAAGCGATGGGGACGGTTTTTTCTTTTTCCGCCGCAACCCGTCAATTTTCGACATGATCCGTGAACCTGTATAGGTTGGAAAGGGTGTGCCTATTATGAGTACGGGCGATAAAATTAGAGTCACGGTCGATATATACGGAACAGAATATAAATTGATGGGCAGCTCCAGCAGCGGTTATGTCAAGAAGGTTGCGTCTTATGTAGACGAGCAGATGCACAATACGGCCAAAGTGTTTCCGCGATTGGATACACCCCGGCTTGCCGTGCTTGCGGCTGTTAATATGGCGGACGATTTTTTTAAGCTCGAGTCGTCGCTGGAGCAGGTTCAGCAGCAGATGGAAGGACTTCGGGGAGCCGATCAGCGGTGCGCGGAGTTGGAAGAAGAGCTTCGCCTGCTGGAGCAGTCGTTTGAGCAGGAGGCGAACAAGCTGCGGGAGCGCGAACGGGAGCTGGCGGCTGAAATCGGTCAGCTACGCGGGCGTGCCGAACGAAGCGAGCGCGAGCTCGAGTCGGAGCGGCAGAGCAAACAGGCGGCTGAGCAGAAAGCGGCCGGGCGGATTGCGCAGCTTCAGGAAGAGAAGCAGCAGCTGGAGGAAACGTTCCAGCTGAAGCAGACGTTGATGAAGGAGCAGGAAGAGCAGCTGCTGACCCAGATCGTAGCCGAACAGGAAGCGCACAAGCAGTCGGTTCAGGAGTTGAATGCGAAGGCGAAGCAGGCGCTCGATGCAGAGCGTCAGCAAAGCCGGGGCCAGCTCGAGGAGGAGCAGCGCAAAGCACGGAAGGCGCTGGAGGAAGAGCGCGCCAAGGCAGCGCAGAAGCTGGAGCAGACGCTTGCGGAAGAGCGGGGCAAGCGGGAGCAGGCGCTGGAGCAGCTGCGCCGTCAAGGCCAGCAGGCGATCGAACAGGAACGTCTTCAAGGTCAGCAGGCGCTTGAACAGGAGCGGCAAAAAGCAGCGCAGGCGCTCGAGGAGGAGCGCAAGAATTCGCAGCAAACGCTGGAGGAGCAGCGCGGCAAGTGGCAGCAGACGCTGAAGCAGGAGGGCGAGAAGGCGCAGCAGTTGCTCGAAGCGGAGCGCCGGAAGCTGGAGCAGGAGCGCAAGCAAGTGCTGGAGGCTATGGAGGCCGCACGCAAGCAGTTCGAGCAGGAGCGTCAACAGGTGCTGGAGGAACTGGAAGCGGAGCGGCTTAGCGCGGCGCAGTCGCTGGAGGAAGAACGGAGCAAGTGGCAGCAGCAGCTTGCGCAGGCGGACGAATTGTCGCTGCAAACGTTGGAAGCCGAACGTCAGAAGGCGGAGCAGGAGCGTCAAAAGGTGCTGGACGAGCTGGCGGCGGAAAGGGAGAAAGCCGAACGCGAGCGTCAGAAGGCGGAGCAGACGCTGCAGGAGGAACGCGCGAAGCGTGAGCAGCAGGTAGCGGAGGAAGTGCGCAAAGGCGAGCAGGCGCTCGTCGAGGAGATGCTGCGCGCCGAGGAAGCGCTGGAGCAGGAGCGTTACCAGGCGGCACAGTCGCTGGAGGAAGAGCGGAGCAAGTGGCAGCAGCAGCTTGCGCAGGCGGACGAATTGTCGTTGCAGGCGCTGGAAGCGGAACGTCAGAAGGCGGAGCAGGAGCGTCAGCAGTTGCTTGAAGCGCTGGAGAACGAGAAGCTTAAATCGAAAGACGAACGTCAGCAAGCGTTGCAGACGCTGGAAGCGGAGCGTCGGAAATTCGCGAAGGAGCGCCAACAGGCCGAGCAATTGCTGGAAGCCGAGCGCCAGAAGCGGGAGCAGCTGGTGTCGGAGGAAGTGCGCAAGGGCGAGCAAGCGTTAGTCGAAGAGATGGTTCGTGCCGAGGAGGCGCTGGAGCAGGAACGGGTGAAGGCGAAGCAGGCGCTGGAGGAAGAGCGGAGCAAGCGCCAGCAGGCTTTGCAGGCGCTGGAAATGGAGAGCTTGAAGGCGGAGCAGGAGCGTCAGAAGTTCGCACAGGAGCGCCAACAGGCCGAGCAATTGCTGGAAGCCGAGCGCCAGAAGCTGGAGCAGCAGCGTTTGCAGGCGGAGAAGGCGCTGAAGGAAGAGCTGGCGAAGCGGGAGCAACTGCTGGCGGAAGAAGCGCGCAAAGGCGAGCAGGCGTTAGTGGACGAAATGGTTCGCGCCGAAGAAGCACTGGAGCAGGAACGGCTGAAAGCGCAGCAGGCCCTTGTGGAAGAGCAGGGCAAGTGGCAGCAACTGCTGGAGCAGGAACGCCGCCAGGCCGAGCAAACGCTGGAAGCCGAGCGGCAGAAGTGGGAGCAGCAGCGTTTGCAGGCGGAGAAGGCGCTGCAGGAGGAGCTGGCGAAGCGGGAGCGTCAGAAGGCGGAGGAAGTGCGCAAGGTCGAAGAGGCGCTGGAGGACGAAATGGTTCGCGCCGAAGAAGCACTGGAGCAGGAACGGCTGAAAGCGCAGCAGGCCCTTGCGGAAGAGCAGGGCAAGTGGCAGCAGCTGCTAGCGAAGGAACGCCAGCAGGCCGAGCAAGCTCTACAGGAAGAACGGAGCAAGGGACAGCGGCTTCTAGAGGAAGAGCGTCGTAAAAGCGAGCAAATTCTTGTTGAAGAGATTATGAAAGCCGAACAGACGCTGGAAGAGGCGCTTCATAAAGGAAAACAGTCGCTGGAGCAGCAGTGGAGCGACAAGGAGCGGACGCTGCTGGAGCGCATTGGCCAACTCGAACAGTTATACGAGGAAGAGCGGCGCAAAGCAAGCCAGGAACTGGAGCAAGCGCGTCTTCAAGCACAACGGGCGGTTGAGCAGGAGCGCCTGAAGATCCACGAAGCGCTGGAGGAAGAGCGTCTTCAAGGCATGCTCGCTCTGGAGGAGGAGCAGTTGAAAGCCGCGAAGGCATTGGAGGAAGAACGTGCTAAAGCGGTTCAGGCTCTCGAAGCGGAGCGTCGTAAGGCGATGCAGGCCGAAGAAGAGCGCAAGAAGGCGGTACAGGCGCTGGAGGTAGAGCTGCGTAAAGCGAAGCAGGCACTTGCGGAAGAACGTTCGATTCTTGAAGAAATGCTGGCGGAGGAACGTTCCAGAGCGAAGCAGGCTTTGGATGACGAACAGGACAGAGTCGGGCGGATTGCCGAGCAAGCGCGCGCTGAATTCAAACAAACGCTGAAGGAACAGCAAAGGAAGTTCGAACAGGCGCTTGCGGAAGAGCGGGCGAGAAGCGAATCGCTGCTGGCGGATGAACTTGCGAAAGCCAAACAAGCTCTCGAGGAAGAGCGCAGCAAGGCTAGAATGGCTCTCGAAGAAGAGCGCAGCAAGGCCAAGCAAGCGCTGGAAGAGGAGCAACTGGTCGGGGAAATCGCCCTGGAGGAAGAGCGGGATGCCGCGCAGTGCAAGATCGCATCGTTGGAGGCAGAGCTGTCCGGACTGCGTTCCCAGCTTGAGGTTGCGGCGACTAGCGTGCGGGATGAGCTGACGGCGGAGCGTGAACGGGCTGCCAAGCTGGAACAGACGCTCCAGAATGAACGAGCGGAGTTCGAGGCGGAGCGGGACGATATGCGGCTTTCATTCGGCCGGGAGTGCGGCAGGCTGAAGCACGAGCTCGAGCAGCTGCAAGATGAACGACTGAAGGATAGCGAGCTGGTGGTGCAGCATCGCAAACTCCAGGAGGAATACGCGAAGCTGCAAAACGAATTCAACGAATGGATTCAACTCGTTGAGAAGGATTAGACGAGGGGCGCCGGGCGTATGAGCATGAATGAACTCAATACGCTAGACATTATCGCCGCCGTGCTGGTAGTCGGGGCTCTTGCTCTTGGCTACCACCGCGGCTTGATCGCCCAGCTCGTTTCCATCGTCGGCCTGTTCATCGCCTATTTGGCGGCTTACTGGCTGTACGATGACTTGGCCCCGATCGTAGGACGGTTTATTCCGCTTGACAAGCTTAAGGGTTATCAAGAGTACGCGTTTCTGCTCGACAGTATCAATTGGAACGTCTACTTCAACAATGCCGTTGCCTTTGCGGTCATTTTTATAGTTGTCAAAATCGGATTTACGGTCGTCGGGCGAGTGCTGCACTGGATCGCTTCGATCCCGGGCCTCAAGAAGGTGAACAAATGGAGCGGCGCCCTGCTGGCCTTGTTCGAGGTAGTGGTGCTGTTTACAATCGCGGTGCTCATCATGAGCATCATCCCTTCGGACTCGCTGCAAAAGACTTTGTCGGAGTCCAGCGCGGCCACTTTCGTTATGGACCGGCTGCCCGAGCTTGCAGACCGGCTGCGGGAGTTGTGGAATCAAATTCCGGTGGAAAGCGTCTAGTCGCGGCAGCGATGGTGGTGTTTATGGAGGATCGTGGTGACCGCATAAGAGCTTCCAGCATCCCTTATTTAGCCCCGAGGTGCGTATTTTGGGGAAATAGAGGCGGCTGGAAGCTCTTATTTGGCTTGAAAGGCCCGGAAATGGCCGGGTAACCACACAATAAGAGCTTCACAGCATCCCTTATTTAGCCCCGAGGTGCGGATTTCGGGGAAATAGAGGTGGCTGGAAGCTCTTATTTGCCTCCGTTGCTTGGCCTAAGCTGGCTTGGTTTCAGCCTCCAGCCGCGAGTGGTAAGCCACCGGCTTCGAACAGCTTGCCGTTCGGCCCATGTTTGGGCAACGAGGCCAGCGCTAGTATATCCGGCACCACGGCCGCCGGTTCTTGGCCGGTCGCGTGCATTTCCGTGCGGATTGTACCGGGGTTGTACGTATTGGTCAAGATGCCGTGCGTGATTTCTTCTTCCGCGATCGTGCGGGTCAGCGTTTCGAGTCCGGCCTTGCTAACGCTGTACGCGACGTAGCCGCCCGCTCCGTTCTCGGCCAGGCTGGAGGTGATATTTACGATCCGCCCGTATTTGCGTTCGCGCATAAGGGGGAGGCATGCTTTGGTCATCAGGAATGCACCGGTTAAGTTAACGGATATTTGGTAGTTCCACGAATCCAACGAAGTATCAGCTACCGAGCCGAGTTCGACTACAGCAGCGTTATTGATTAATAAGTCGATGCGGCTGTAAGCGGTCCGGACAAATTCCTGCATCCGAAGAACGTCGCTCTCCGAAGCGATGTCCAGGCGAAGCGCCTGAGACCGGCCTCCGGCGGATGCGATCAGACGGGCAGTCTCTTCAAGTCTGCCGAGCCTCCGCCCGCACAAGATGACGATAGCCCCTTCCTCCGCAAATCGTAAAGCGGTTGCCCTTCCCAATCCGGAACCTGCGCCAGTCACAACTGCAACTTTCTCAGACAGTATTCCCATAATACCCACCTCTTTACTTTGTCTTTATCAAAATCATCTTAACAGAAATTTCCGGGTCCAGATAGACGTTTACGGTATAAAAATTTTTGATGAAAATGGAAACAATTGTTTAATAAATGATCGTGGGATGAAGGCCGTCCACAAGGGATAAAACCAACTAAAAGTATGAGCAGCAACAGAGCGGGTGGTAGATGGGTTGCCCAAAAGCAAGCGGAGAGGAAGTAAAGAGAAAGGGGAGGAGTTTGAGGGACGAAGAAAAAGTCGAAGGAACACAATGAAGAGCCGCAGGAACACGATATAAGGTCGAGGGGCGAAATAAAGGTCGAAGGAACGACGAGCAATAAAGTCGAAAAAGAGAGATAAAAAATCGAGGGAACTAGATACAAGTCGAATGAAGTTAGTTAAATGTCGAAGGAATGGATAAGAACAACCGGAGTAAGTCAAAAGAACGAGACAGAAAAGACGACTGAATCAAAAGAACAAGACAAGAAATCGTATGAGTTAAAAGTTGTAAGAATCGAAATAAAAAGTCGAAGGAATGCGGTGAAAAGTCGAAGAAGGTGAGATAACAAGTCGGAGAGTGCGAGCTAGGAAAAGCCGAAGGGAAGAGATAAGAGTCGAAGAATCGCGATAAGAAAAGTCGAAGAAACGAGACAAGAAGTCGAAAAAGTGAGAGAGGAATTCGAAGAAAGGGAAATGAGAAAGTCAGATGAAAGAACTTACTTAATAAGAAACCCAGGGCAAGCAAAACTAAATTCCGAGAAGAAGGAAGATACCCATTAGACAAGTACAAGTTTACCTTACGCTTTGCTTTACTCACTTTCTCACTCTCTCGCTTTAACATTTTAATACTTTAACACGTAATACACATAACCGCCACAGCGTACGACAACAAAAACACCTCCAAAACCTGACGGAATTGGAGGTGTTGGTACCACAAGCACCACAAGCGGCAATGCATCGCTTGCAGCGGTTATAAATTACTCTACAATCAGCTTAGCTTTCATAGTGCTGTGGCCGGAGCCGCAAGGCAAGCTGCAGATGATGTCGTAAGTGCCTGCTTTGTCGAACGTAACGTCTTTCGATTTGTTGGTGCCAACGTCGATATTCAAGCCGTTGATTTTGATGGCATGTGCGCCTTCTTTGCTTTCCAGCGTCACTTTCAGTGTGTCGCCTTTTTTCACTTTGTATTCTTTTTGGTCGAAGTCCCAGTTGGTTGCTACTATTTTCAAGTCGCCGGTAGCTGGTCCGGAAGCGGTGTTTACAGGCGCTTCTTCTTTTTTGCCGCAGGCGGCTACCACTGCCAGCACAGCGATTAGCGCGAGCAGGTACAAGATCGTTTTCTTCATACGGAATCCCTCCATAAGTGTAGTCCATCGGACTGTTGATCTTACGGCTTCATTATATCGAAATGGCGGGATAAAGTCAGTGACAGTCTCGTGAACCCTTAATGAAAAAGTTATGAACCTTTTTGTAAGTTTGGCTAAACCGCTTGCAAAAAAGCGGGGATTCGTTCCCGCCTGCTTCCGGCATGAGCTGTTTGGAGTCCAATTAAGGGGGTCAACCGTCTGCGTAACGTCCATCGCCTGAAAACAAAAAGCAGCGGGCATGCCAAAAGCCTGCCCGGCGGGCAGGCCGTTAGCACAGCGAAGCAGGTTAACGGGCTTCTTCCCGGTTGCCCCGTCCTGCATCGAACGGTGTTGCGATGGGGATGAACAGGTCGATGATCCCGATAACCAGCGCCGCCAAAATAGCACCGACAATCGTGACAGATACGCCGCCTACGACGAACTGGGCTAGCCAGATGACGGCTGCGCTCGCCAGAAAACCGACGATACCCCGGCCGAACGGTGTAATCCGCTTGCCGAAAATTCCTTCCACGATCCAACCCAATACCGCGATGACTAAGGCGAGGAACAAAGCGCTCCAGAAGCCCCCTACGGCAAAATTCGGTACGATCCAGCCAACGAACATAAGCACGAAGGCCGCAACGATAAATCGGACAACATGGCCAAGAAATCGCATGTACGCTTCCTCCTTTGGAATGGTTCGCATAAACGGCTCGAAGGCAGCTTGTTTTGGCAGCTGCATCCGTCCGAATGGCGGCGATATCGGTGCACCCTTTATTTTTGCCTCATCTTGTCACGCTATGTAGTCCAATTATTGGCGGCGACCGATTGCGTCCGGTGGATAAAATAGGTCTAACCGTTCGTTCAATAGCTAATCCGGAACGCTTCGGATATAATAACTAACATACAGGTTTCGCGGATGGGAAGGAGTTTGAACGGTTTTGAACCCGAAAGTACTGCATATGCTTGAATATTATAAAATTCGTACGAAATTGGCGGATCACGCCGCTACCTCGCTTGGCAAATCGCGCGCCGAGTCGGTCGAACCGAGCTCGGACTTCGAAGAAGTCAAGAGGCTGCTGAAGGCGACGGACGAAGCCGTCAAAGTAGACCGGCTAAAAGGGGGCGCTCCGTTCGGCGGAATCCGGGACGTACGGGCGGCTCTGCACCGGGCCCGGATCGGCGGGACGTTAAATCCGGCCGAGCTGCTGGACATCGCGAACACGATCGCCGGAGGCCGGAAGCTGAAACGCTTTTTGCAAACGATGGACGAGCATGAGCCGATCCCTTCTCTCGTAGAGGCGGCGGAACCGGTTAGTGAGAACCGGGCCGTCGAGGAGAAAATCAAATCGTGCATCGACGATCAGGCGGATGTTCTGGACAGCGCCAGCCCGGAGCTGTCCCGAATCCGCAGCGAGCTGCGCACGAGCGAATCGCGCGCCAGAGAAAAGCTCGAGCAGATGATCCGGACGCCGTCCATTCAGAAGATGCTCCAGGACGCATTGATCACGATGCGCGGGGACCGTTACGTCATTCCGGTCAAGCAGGAATACCGCGGCAGCTTCAGCGGCGGGATGATCCACGATCAGTCCGCGTCGGGCGCTACGCTGTTTATCGAGCCTGAGGCAGTAGTGACTTTGAATAACAAGCTGCGCGAGCTAAAGCTGAAGGAAGAGCGCGAGATCGAGAAAATATTGATCATGCTGACCGGCTTCGTCGCCGAAGCGGCGGATGAGCTGACAGTATCGGTCGAGGCGCTGGGCGAGCTCGATTTCGTATTTGCCAAGGCGGGACTGGCCCGGGAATTAAAGGCGACGCTGCCGGTGATGAACGACCGGGGCTTTCTCAAGCTCAAAAAAGGGCGTCACCCGCTGTTATCCCCCGATCACGTCGTGCCGCTGGACGTGGAGCTCGGCAACCAGTTCGCCTCGATCATCGTCACCGGCCCCAACACAGGGGGCAAGACGGTTTCCTTGAAGACGATCGGTCTGCTCAGCCTGATGGCGATGACCGGCATGTTCATTCCGGCCCAGGACGGCAGCCAGATGTGCGTCTTCGACGCGATCTACGCCGATATCGGCGACGAGCAGAGCATCGAACAAAGCCTGAGTACGTTTTCCAGTCATATGACCAATATTATATCCATTCTGAAAGGAATGACGCCGAAAAGTCTCGTTCTGCTCGATGAGCTCGGAGCGGGAACCGACCCGTCGGAAGGTTCGGCGCTGGCGATCGCCCTTCTTGAATATATTCACCGGATCGGCTGCCGGGTCGTGGCGACGACACACTACAGCGAGCTGAAGGCGTACGCCTTCGAGCGCAAAGGCGTCATTAACGCGAGCATGGAGTTCGACGTGCAGACGCTCAGTCCGACGTACCGGCTGCTCGTGGGCGTTCCTGGCCGAAGCAACGCCTTCGCGATTGCGGAACGGCTCGGACTGCCCCGCCCGATTCTCGAGATGGCACGCGGACATGTCGACGAGGACGATCGACGGGTGGAGACGATGATCGCTTCGCTCGAAGCGAACCGGGCTACGACCGAAGCCGAACGAAGCAAGGCCGAGCAGATGCGCGCCGAGGTCGAGCGTCTGCGCAACCAGCTGGAGGACGAGCGGGAGAAGTTCCGCGAACAGCGCGACAAGCTGATGGCCAGAGCCGAGGAAGAAGCGCGAGGCGCGGTAGCCAAGGCGCGCAGCGAGGCCGAGGAAGTAATCCGCGAGCTGCGGCGGCTTGCGCTGGAGGAACGCGGCGCGATCAAGGAGCACAAGCTGATCGACGCCAAGCGGCGTCTCGATCAGGCGGTACCGGAGCTGAGGGACAAACGCGCTGCGCCGAAGAACGCCCAGAAACGTGCGGAAACGATCGGCGTCGGCGACGAAGTGCGGGTCGTATCGCTTGGCCAGAAAGGTCACGTCGTCGACATGCACGGCGAGACGGAAGCGACCGTACAGCTCGGCATTTTGAAGATGAAGGTGAACAAGTCGGATCTGGAGCTGATCAAGCCGGCGCAGGATGCAAAGCCGGTGCAGCAGGTAACGGCAAGCGTCAAGCGAAGCCGGGACGAGAATATCCGGACCGAGCTCGATTTGCGCGGCAGCAATCTGGAGGAAGCGATGATCGAGACCGACCGGTTTCTGGACGAAAGCTTCCTGAACGGATTCGGCCAAGTGTATATCATTCACGGCAAAGGCACCGGTGTTCTGCGCACCGGACTTCAGGAATATTTCCGCAGGCACAAACACGTCAAAAGCTACCGGCTGGGCAATTACGGCGAAGGCGGAGCAGGCGTTACAGTAGTCGAGTTGAAATAACCGACAATGAGCGCACAAAGACGCCTCCTGCTCCCTTCTTAGGTGAGTATGGAGGCGTCTTCTGCATAAGAACATAAGACAAGCTGGCGGACCATTCTGAGACTCTAGATCGACCGGAAGTTTTCGATCCGGTGGAACGTTATATAGTTGGCGTTATGGAAGTTGTGCGCTCCGTTAATCGCCGTTCTCGAAGCGACCAGTATATCGTCCCCGTTGAACAGCCAGTCCACGTACTGGAATCCGACCTTTTTGCAGTCTTCCGGCCACCCGTTATGCTCATAATCCAAAATATCGGCCGTGATGTGCCAATGCTCCAGATCTTCGGAATGAACCAGAGTCAGGATGTTGCGTTGCGAGATGCTCGGGTTTGTTACCCGGTTAACCAAGGACCAATATTTCGACGATTGTGCATCCCAATATACGGTGAATTTCGACAAATTGCCGTGAAAGTCGATCACTTTGCCGAAAGAAAGCGAACGCTCCGGATGATCCGTATCGGCGTACAACATAATGGCGCGGCCGTAATTAGGCGTGCCCCCGTTGGTCTGGTAGCGAAGCAGGTTGACGAGCGTCCCGTCCGGTTTCACGACCGCATTGCCTTCCAGCAGTCCGGCCAGGTTGCCTCCGCCCACGGAGCCGGGCCAGTTCACATCGTATTTGAGGAACGGCATCGTCGTCCAGCTCGCGGGATCGAGCAGATCCGCGTCCGCAGGCGCCGAGATGAGACCGGAAGCGTGCGAGCCTGTCGTCCACGAGCCGTAGTCGATTGCCGTCCACAGTCTTCCCTTGTACTCGATGACCGGCATCGGCGCCTTGTGCGGCCCGCCTGCTTCCCGGCTTCCGGCCGGAATGATCACGGTCGGCTCGCTCCAGGTCGCTCCCCTGTCGTCCGAACGGCCGATCAGCAATGCTCCGTACTCCGTGCTTGTCGCCAGCATATAGAGCCGGTTCCGGTGCAGGAACAATTTCCCCCAGAAGCACGGATACAGGAAGTTAACGAACGCCCACGTCTCCCCATCGTCCTCGCTGCGGCAAATAACCGACGTATTCTGCCCTTCATTCCCCCAATAAATGTCGTGCGAAGCAAGCAGCACTCCGTCCTCCAGCCGGACGATCGAAGGGCTGGCAGGCGACCGGCCGGAAAACCCGTACGTGTAGTCCTCGGGATGAATGTAATTAACAACAATCCCCGGCACAACACCCGGACGGAACAGGCGAACCGGGCTGGACAATGCCGCAGACTTGCTGTCGCCGGCGCTGTCCGTACGGGTAACCCATACTTCGTAATCCTGGTCATTCGCCAGATCTGTAATCGTGATGCGCTTGTCCGAGGCGGACAACGGAACATGCACCGCCTCATCCTGTCCCCGCAACCGGTATGTAAGCGAATACGCGCGTCCGGAAGTGGAGCCCGAGGACGGCTCGAAGTCTTTCCAATCCACCGTCAGACGGCGGTCCCCGGGAGCGAGTCGCATAATATGGACGCTGCCATACGCCTTAGCCGACGGGTCGGCCGTTCTGTATAAATCTCTGGGGTCGGAATAATTCCAGCCTGAGTTGGCCGCATTGGTTCGATCCATGAGTACACACTCCTAATTGTTGTTTTGTTCCTTAATACAGAACAATGTTCAAAAAACATTCTTCGGATCTAGCATAATGGAAGATGCTGCCGTTAGCAATACTTTTTTATCGACAGTTAAATGTGTGAGGTCATTTACAATTAACCCCGCAAAATTCCGCAAAACCACTTTGATAAACGGGACATCTTCCTATAAGATAGAAGTAGGAATGAAACCGGTCCCGTGCTGGATAAGGCACGAACAGCTTCCCTTCCCTACTATTAGCGGATAAGAGGTAACGACGATGGCAGAAGAAATCAAAGTGAAATCTTTATATAAAGCTCTTAGAATCCTCGAGTGCTTTAACGTCCATAATCCGGAGCTCGGCATAACGGAAATCAGCGAGCAGCTCGGCCTGTACAAAAGCAATGTGCACAATATCGTCGATACGTTCGTCAAAGCGGGTTATTTGGAGCAAAATCCGGAAAACGAGAAGTATCGGCTCGGGATGAAAATTTTGGAGCTCGGCAACGTGATTTCAAGCAATATGAATATTCGCAAGCTGATGCTGCCCTACATGCAGGAATTGGCGGATTACACGAACGAGACCGTTTATTTGGGAATGCCGAGCGAAGCGGAAGTCATTTACCTGGATTCGTCTTCTCCCAAAAATCAGCTGTCCACACGGTCGATGCTTGGCGTAAAGGCTCCGCTGTACTGCACGGGGATCGGCAAAGCGATGCTGGCTTTTTTGCCGGAGATCACGGATTCGCTATGCGCCAGAGGCCTTCGTAAATATACGGATCATACGATTACAGATCAGGCGGAGCTTCAGGCCGAATTGACGGCGATCCGAAGCCGCGGCTACTCGATCGACAACATGGAGCACGAGTACGGAATCAAATGCGTAGGGATGCCGATTCTGAACAAGAAGAGACAGCTCGTTGCAGGAATTAGCGTATCCGGTCCTTCGTTGCGATTTGACGATGACAAGATTCGGGACTACGCCTTGAAGCTGGGCGAAATTGTACGGGCGATCGAAGAGAAGGTCTGAGCGGACAGGGTATACAGTAACATAAATAGGGGCGATACGGTGCCGGAAGCGGACTTTTCCTGCCGTCGGCTGTTCCGTAGCGCTCCTCCTTCAAGCCAAAAACTAAATGTTGTATTAGCGAAATCGATGTGATAAAGTGAAGCTGACTACTACTTATACGGAACTTCGTTCTTCCACTGAGAACGAAATGGTGAAATAGCAATATTTTTTTAATTAATAAAATGAACGATGTTCTGTATTGGAGAACTATTAGGAGGTGAGAAAACGGTTAACCGGGTCTGGTATGGAAGCTGACGTGTATAGAAACTGATGCGTCTGGAAATTGTTCATTTGCAGCTTAAGTGTTGCCTATAGCGAAGTAGCTTTACCTGTCCTCCGATATGTAAGCGCTACCGTCACTGTGATTTCCGAAAACAGGCAGGATACAACCTGCCATCAGGATGATAAGGATTGAATCGCGTAAGAGATACGATATCGTTTGATTCTCCCTTCCGTTTTTTCTTATACCAAAATTAGGAGATAAAGGGGACGTGACGATGCGGAATTGTACAGCGAAACTTCTGCTTGCGGGGATGGTTGCGGCAACCGGCGTATTGAGCGGGTGCGGCGGAGGACAGAAGGAAGCGGCCGGGGATATTCCGGACCCGGTAAAGGCTCCCGATCCGGTTACGTTAAAGTTTTATACGAGGACGGTACTCGACGATTATGAGAAATACATCAACCAGTATGTGAAAAAGAAGTTTCCCCATGTGACTTTGCAGGTGGTGGAGAACAAAAAGGGCAGCACGATCGAAGAGCTGATCGCCATGAACGATATTCCCGATATTATATGGGAAGGGGTTACGAATCTGCAGTCGATCCTGCCGCTTGAGATTGTGCAGGACCTCCGGCCGCTGGCGCAGAAGCACGGGCTCGACTTCGGCGTATACGATTCGAAGCTGGTGGACAGCATCAAGTCCTATTCCAAAAACGGCGAAGTGTACTATTTGCCTTATAACGTGCTGGCGTTTGCGCTCCACTATAACAAAGACATTTTCGATAAATTCGGAGTTCCCTATCCGACGAACAATATGACCTGGGACGAAGTGATCGCGCTAGGCAACAAATTGACGCGCACCGACGGCACGGTTCAATACGTCGGACTTAAGTCGCCGATCAATCTGAACCGTCTGCAGATGCAGGCTTCCCTTCCCTATGTCGACCCGAAAACGGAGCAGGCCCTTGTGACGAGCGAAGGCTGGAAAGAGCTGTTCGAGACGGCGAAACGGATGTTCCCGAACCCGCTGCCGGCGCCGATCAAATCGCTGGGCGATTCAAGGAACGAGTTTACGACGGCCAAAACGCTGGCCATGCTGCCCGATATATTGCTACTGCACAATACGGACATGGCGAAGCTGGAGAGGGAAGGGTTCAAGTGGGATTTCGTCACGTACCCGACTTTCAAGGATAAGCCGAACGTAGGCCAGGGGCTGTTCTCGGACGGATTTATTTTGACCAAGAGCAGCAAGCATCAGGATGTGGCGTTTCAAGTCATTTCCTATCTCAGCACGGACCCCGAGGTTCAGCTGGGAGCGACGAAGGATGGCAGAATCACCGGTCTGAAAAAGGAAGAGATCCGCAAGCAGGCGTTCGCCAACAATGAGCTGGCCAAAGGCAGAAACACGGCGGCGCTGCTCGGCCAATCGTATCCGGTTCCGGCCCCGTCCAGCGTATACGACCGTGATGCCGCAACCCTCGTCAACGGAAAACTGCTTGCCTTTATCAACGGAACGCTGGATGTGAATACGGCTTTGAGAGAAGCACAGGATCTGGTGACCAAAAAAATCGCGGAGAAAAAGTCGCAATAAAAAATGCCGATCGAGTAAATGGAGGCTGCGGCATCATCCCATACGGTTCAAAGAAGCCTTTCGGGCTTCTTTTTTCTGTCTGTCTGCAACGGTTCCCGCCTGGCGGCCAGCCCTCGGATAGAGACAGTTTTACAAACGCGTAAAACGATTTGCGCCGGCTCGCAGGCCGGGTCTGTATTCGGCTTCTCCGTCTTATGTTAGAATGGGAGAAGATGGAGGTGGATCATGAGTAAATTTTTCTTGTTCGCGTTGTTGTGGTGGCTTGTAGGCAATCCGTTTTTAGCGCTGATCGTCCTGCTTGTCGTCTTGTACTTCATAGACCGGAGATTCATCGGACTCTCGCCCAGCCTGACCGCGCCCTTGCGCCGCAACCGGCGGTTGTCCCGTCTGAAGCGCGAGCTGCTGCTGTCGCCGCACAATGCGACCGGCAAGCTGGAAGCGGCCCGATTGTATATAGAGAAAGGGAAATATGCGGAAGCGCTGGAGCTCCTGGAGCAGGTCAGCTCTATCTACGATTCGGCCGACGTCGTGTATGAGATCGGACTGTGCAGGCTGAAGCTGGGACAGTTGGAAGAGGGCGAGAAGCTGATTTTGCAAAGTCTGGAGTCTAATCCAAAAGTGAAGTACGGAGAACCGTACCTAAGGCTCGGCGAGGCGTTCGCTCCGGTACAACCGGATAAAGCGATCGGCTACCTCGAGCAATTCCGCGGGATGAACTCCTCTTCCAGCGAAGGGAGCTACAAGCTCGGGCGGATCTACGAGCGGCTCGGACACCGGGAGGAAGCGAAGCGGGCTTACACGGAAGCGCTTCTCGTCTATAGGGGGCTGCCCCGGTACAAGAGGCGGGCGGAACGGCGGTGGGCGTTCTTATCCAAATGGCGACAAATTTTTTGAAGAAAAACCGGTCCGTTTTGAAACTTCTTCGCGCACGCCACGTATGAAATGGGTGTAAACAACGCGTTGATTTCCAATCAAATGTAAAGATGAACCTATAAACCCTTAGGAGGAACCAAGAGATGGGAATTTTCAAAAGATTGCGCGATTTAACGATGGCTTCGATCAATGACTTGCTGGATAAAGCGGAAGATCCGGTTAAAATGCTCAACCAATTTCTCCGTGATATGGAAGAAGATATTTTGGAAGCCGAGTCTGCGGTAGCGAAGCAGATCGCAATCGAGAAAAAATTCAAGCAGCAGGCCGATGAAGCGGAAGATATGGTCAACCGCCGCACGGAGCAAGCGATGAAAGCTCTCGAGCAAGGCAACGAGGAGCTGGCCCGCAAAGCGCTGCAGGATAAGAAAGAGCATCAGACCCGCTATGACGAGATGAAGCGCCAGTACGACATCGCCAAGACGAATGCCGACCAGCTTCGCAGTCAGCTTGCCGAGATGAAAGACGAATTCAACAAAATGAAAAACAAAAAAGACCTGCTGGTAGCCCGCGCCGAAGCGGCCAAGGCGCAAAAGCAGATCAATCAGGCAATGACGGGCTTCGGCACCGACAACGCGGCCAAAGGCTTCGACCGGATGACCGAGAAAGTGCTCCAGATGGAAGCCGAGGCGGAAGCGAGCAAAGATATTCGCAGCTCCAGCCGCACGCTCGACGACGAGCTGGCTCAGCTCGACAAAACCGGCGGGGTAGACGACGAACTGGCGGCTCTGAAAGCTCAAATGGAAGCGAAGAAGCGTCAATCCTAATCCCATGCCTAAAAGAGAAGGGTTCCTTCCCTCCGCAATGGGATACAATAGAACCTGACCGATACACAAATAAAAAAACTGCGGAACCAGCGCATGCGGAATCGGCCTTCAGGGCCGGTTTCGCGTTGTTCTGCGTCTTTTTCAAATATATCGGAAAGTATGTCTTAGAAGTGGCTCCAAATCTTGATAAATGCCAGCGTCAAAGACGCCTGTAGGCGTTTATTCTTGGCCATTTCGGGGAAGGCGGTTGATTCTGATGAACGAAGAGGTGGATGTTTTGTTGTCGAATCCGTTTTTGGAAACGCTCGCTTTTTTCTCCGTCGCCGTACTGGCCTTAGTCGTGTTTTTGGCGATATTCGAATTCGTTACAAAATATAACGACTGGGAAGAAATCAAAAACGGCAACGTGTCCGTAGCGATGGCGATCGGCGGTAAAATTTTCGGGATATGCAACATATTCCGGTTTGCGATCATGAACAACGACTCGATTTTGCACTCGCTGATCTGGGCCAGCATCGGTTTTGTGCTGCTGCTCGTAGCGTATTTTATTTTCGAGTTTCTGACCCCCGTGTTTAAAATTGACGCGGAAATCCAGAAGGATAACCGGGCCGTCGGCCTTCTAGCGATGATTATTTCCATCTCGATGTCTTACGTAATCGGCGCAAGCGTGGTGTGATTATGAAATATTTATGGGGAACGTTACTGGCGCTGTCGCTTGCGTTTCTGGCCGTAGGCGTTTATTATTTCGTTAAATACGCCTGATGGGGGAATGGTCATGAGCGACAATCCCGCCGCGGTATGTCCGTGGTGCCAGACGGAGATCGTCTGGGATGAAGAGATCGGTCCGGAGGAGACTTGTCCGCACTGTTTCAACGAGATAAACGATTACCGGAGTCTGCATGTCAAGCTGGACGGCGACGATCTCGAGCTTCTCTCGGATTCCGACGATGAGGAATTAACGGAGCTGAACGCCTATGAGCTGTCGGTCAAGAAACGTTTGGAGCAGCAGGACGACGGGATGGAATGCCTGCGTTGCCATGACGAGATGGTGGTGGCCGGCGAGATGAAAGTAGGCGAAGGGCAGTTTGTGCCAGTACAGCCATCCGGCGAAGCGCCCGCTTTTCTGAAGCCTCCGTTTAAGCTGAATATGTTCGTATGTCCGTCCTGCTTTCAAGTATCCTACTCGTTGTCCGATGAGGACCGGGTCCGGCTCGTTAATTCGTGGTCGAAAGGATCGTAAGGCCGCGAGGCGCCCGCTTCTTTGGAAGCGGGTTTTTTGTTTGGTCCGGTGCGGTTGCAGGCTTGCCGTCCATTCCTCACGGAGCGCGGATAGCGGCAACAGGCTAATTTTTTTCCCGCTTTGGGGAACGTTATAAGAAGCCGCAGACGCCTGGCGTTATATTCAAGCGGGACAAGCAGAGGCAGGAGACTGACGATGCTCGTTCCGCTTGCAGGTGGCAATTTGAGCATATAGGTGAGGCACATGCAGCTAGATCGACAGCGTACCGGGGAGATGGCCGTAACGGGCGGCGAAGCGGGAGGGGTCGGTCCCTTCGGGACAAAATCGAAGGAAAAGCAGAATAGGTACTTCCGGGACCGGGACCGGGATCGGGATCAAGGCCGGGATACGGATAACGATTTGAGCCGCCCCGCCGGCGGCAGTTCGAACCAATCGTCGCAGGCGTTCGATTCTCAAACGTGGCTGCTGCTAATCGTCAATACGTTGTTCGGAGCAGCCAATGCGTTGTCGGGCACGTTCGTTAACGTTTATTTATGGAAAGCCAAAAATGATTTTGCCCTGATCGGCTGGTTCGCTTTTTTTCACCAGGTATCGATGGCGCTGACGTTTTGGCTCGCAGGCAAATGGGTGAAGGAAGGAAATAAGATGAACAGTCTGCGGCTTGGCGTAGCCGTTGCCGCTCTTTTTTATATGATCGTGCTGCTGCTTCAGCAGCAGGCTGTCGAATACGTATGGCTGCTGGGTCTCGTGCAGGGGATGTCTTCGGGGTTTTTCTGGCTGGCGTTTAATGTTGTATACTTTGAGGTTACATCAGCCGACAACCGGGACCGGTTCAACGGGTGGGCGGGTCTGCTCGGCTCCTCGATCGGCATGGTCGCTCCCTGGATATCGGGCTGGCTCATTACGAGACTTCCCGGAACGAACGGCTACCGGCTCATCTTTGCGATATCGCTGGCCGTCTTCGTCATAGGTGTGGTCGTCAGCTTTTTTCTCAAAAAACGGAAGGTGGCCGGAACGTACGAATGGGCGCATGGGTATCACACGCTGAAAGACCCTGAGAGCCCGTGGAGAACGGTGTTTGCCGCTTTAATCGCTCAGGGGGTGCGAGAGGGCGTATTCGCCTTTTTGATCGGCTTAATGATCTACATCGCCACCAGCAACGAGATGCAGATTGGCAACTTCTCGCTGATTACGTCCGCGGTGGCGCTCGTCAGCTTTTACGTGGTCGGCAAATGGCTGAAGCCTCCGCACCGCAAAGGGGGAATGCTGATCGGGGTCGTGTTTATGATCGCCGTCATTTTGCCTTTTTTCTGGCAGGTGAGCTTTACGACGCTGCTGCTGTTCGGGATCGGAACGTCGCTGTTCATCCCGCTGTATACGATTCCGATGACTTCCTCCGTATTCGATATTATCGGCCGGGACCGCGACAGCTCCGAGCACCGGGTCGAATATGTCGTCTTGCGGGAGCTTGGGCTGAACGTGGGACGAATAGCCGGGACACTCGTCTTTATCCTGGTCGTCTCCTGGACGACGGCTCCTCAGGCGATCAATTGGCTGCTGCTCGGAATCGGCAGTTCGCCGTTGGTAGCATGGCTGCTCATGCGCAATAAGCTTGTCGTCCGTTCAAATCAGTAAATCCCGATAACGATACCATGAATTATATGATATAATAGACGTACATCAGAAATGGGAGGCACGTACGTCACATGAAACCGAAGATGGTGCAGAGCGTAACGGAGCTGATCGGCCAGACGCCGGCAGTCCGGATCAACCGGCTTGTAGGAGAAAACGACGCGGAAGTGTATGTCAAACTTGAGTACTTCAATCCGAGCGGCAGCGTCAAGGACCGGGCCGCGTATAATCTGATCGCGCAAGCGGAGAAGGACGGCAGGCTGAAGCCCGGCGCGACGATCATCGAGCCTACGAGCGGCAATACGGGGATCGGGCTGGCGATGAACGCCGCGGCCAAAGGGTACCGCGCCATCCTGATCATGCCTGACAATATGACGAAGGAACGGATCAACATCCTGAAGGCGTATGGGGCGGAGGTCGTCCTGACGCCGGCGGCCGAGCGGATGCCGGGTGCGATCCGCAAAGCGAAGGAGCTGCACGAGCAAATCCCGAACAGCTTTATCCCGCAGCAGTTCGAAAATCCGGCCAACCCGGATATTCACCGGGTAACGACGGCTTTGGAAATTATCGAGCAGACGGAAGGCAGGCTCGACGCATTCGTCGCTACATCGGGAACGGGCGGGACGATTACCGGAACCGGGGAAGTGCTTCGCGAGCATATTCCGGGCATCCGGATTTATGTGGTGGAGCCCAAAGGCTCGCCGGTGTTGTCCGGAGGGCAGCCGGGACCGCACAAGCTGGTCGGGACGAGCCCCGGATTTATTCCGCAAATCCTGAATACGGACGTCTACGACGAGATCGTGCAGGTAGCCGATGAAGACGCGCTCCGTACGACGAGGGAGCTGGCGGCGCGCGAAGGGATCCTGGTAGGGCCTTCGGCCGGAGCTTCGGTATGGACCGCGCTTCAGGTGGCCCGGAAGCTGGGTAAAGGCAAGCGGGTGTTGTGTATTGCTCCGGATACCGGAGAGCGGTATTTGAGTATGGATATTTTTTGATGTGGTCGAACGACTGCCGTCATGCGACGGATAAGAGTGGTTTGCACCCTTTATTTTGTCCGAAACTGGCTTGGACGGGGAAATAAGAGCGGTTTGGGACTACTAAAATCGGCAATCCGCGTGAGCCGAACCGGAAAGCTGTTTATGGGCCGCATCGGAAGTTATGTTGCGGACACGAATAAGGGCGGGCGGCTGGAGCGAAGGTACCCATTCCCCCCTCGCGCACCCTAGAAGAACGAAGCGAAGACCGGTAGGACTCGGGTGTCCGTAACTGCCGGTCTTTTTTGTGGTTCAGGGATCGTTTACGGTTAAAAAGGAGAGGGACACATGCCGCTCGAGTGACATATTCGCACCGCGAGCGCGCTGCCGACCTCTCCAAATCCCCGAAAGTAAAGACGAAGTGGAGCCGGACAGCTTCACCCAAATTCATTTTGGTCCGGTCTGCTGACGTCTATCTGTGGTATGATGGAGAAAATCGATCCTATCACAGCGAAACGAAGGTGTCTAGAAATGAGCACGGAAACCGAGCGTCAGCGGCAAGGGCAGCCAGCGGCGGCGCACGGGGCGGAGGCTGAATCGGCCGTAGCTGCGGATACGGATTCGGCAAGCCGGCCCGATGCGCCGGAGACGCCCGGCGGCTTGCCGGATGCGGATGCGGGAGCGGAAGCGGAGAAGGCGACGGACGCCAGTCCGCGCAAGGCGGACGGATTTCTCGTCGACCCGGACGATCCGAAGGCAGTGCGTCAGTCGATCTTCCGGCTGGCCGGTCCGTCGCTGGTCGAGATGCTGCTGACGAACTTTACCCAGATGCTGAGTATGATTATGGTCGGGAGGTTAAGTCCCGAAGCGGTGGCTACGGTTGGCTTGACCAACCAGCCCTTTTTTCTTTTGCTGGCGTTATTTATGACATTAAACGTAGGGACGACGGTCATCGTAGCCCGCTCGATCGGGGCGGGCAAGGTGGAGGAGGCGAACCGGGCGGCGGGTCAGGCGTTTTTGCTGAATATCGTCCTGTCGGTGATCACAATCGCCTTCAGTTATATGTTCGCGGGGGAACTGCTCCGGATGATGGGGGGCTCCGAGGAAGTGGTCGAGCATGGCTTGACCTATGCGAAGATCGTATTTCTCTCCATCGGCTTTACGACGATCTCGATGTCGCTGACCGCTACGCTGCGCGGGGCGGGGGATACGCGGACACCTATGAAAATCAACGTGTTTGCGAACATACTGGTCGTTCTGATCGGGTTTCCGCTAATTTACGGGCTGGGGAGCTTTGCCGGTCTGGGCATTACCGGAGCGGGGATCGCCACGATCACCTCGCAGTTCGTCTCGATGGTCTGGGTGACGGGCGTTATGTTCAGCGGCAAGTATAAGGTGCGGCTGTCGCTTCGCCATCTGTTCCGGCTCGATAAGGAGATGATTGTCCGCATATGCAAAATCGGCCTGCCTTCCGCGCTGGAACAGATCATTATGCGGCTGGGCATGCTGATTTTCGTCAAGGTGGCGGCGAGTCTCGGGACGATGGCGGTGGCGGCGACCCAGATCGCCTTCAGCATATTCGGCCTGACGTTCATGCCGGGCATGGCGTTCTCGATCGCAGCTTCCACCTTGGTCGGCCAGGCGCTCGGCGCGAGCCTTCCGGATCTGGCGGAGCGGTACGGCTGGCAGGTGCGCAAGATCGGCATGTACGTCGCCGGAGGGATCGGAGTCGGGTTTATCCTCTTCGCTCCGCAAATTATGCTGCTGTATACGACGGAGCCGGAGATTATCGAGAAGGGCGCGCTGGCGATCCGGATCATGGGCTTTATGCAGGTGTCCCAGGCGACGCAGTTCATCCTCGGCGGCGCCCTTCGCGGGGCGGGAGATACGAGGTACCCGCTGTATTCGACGTTTATCGGCGTCTGGGGCTTCCGGGTGGCGCTCAGCCTGCTGTTCGTGTACGGCTTCAAGATGGATCTGTACGGCATCTGGCTTGCCGCGGCAGCGGACCAGTTCGTGCGTTCCGTGCTGATCTTCCGGCGCTTCAAGAAGGGAGCCTGGAAGACGGTTCGGGTGTGACGGGGATTGGTGCGGGAGCTGGCGATACAGGAGAAGAAGCAAGGCTAAGCAAAGCATAGCTAGGCTAAGCTAGGCTAGGCAAAGCAAGACTAAGAAAAGCAAGGCTAAGCTAAGGCAGTCCAAGAGCGTGGTGGCTCTCGGCTGCCTTTTGTGTTGGGAAGTGCGTTTCCGCGTCGTATCGTGCTAGGCGCACCTAACACACGGTAATTCTGGTGCACGGCGAGTGCGGCGTTGCAAGAAGCCGGCTTCCGGTTGCCCGTTCGGATTATTCCTTTGTCTTGTCTCTCGACTTCCATGGGCTTAGCGGAAGAGTTACTTCCTTTATTTGTCTCGTACACCGGTTTAGGCAGGCAAACCGGAAGAAATACTTCCGTTATTTTCAAGAAACTAGACGAATGAAGCTTCATTTGTAACAATAACGGAAACCATCCTTCCGCTAAAGCTCGTTTTAGCGTCCACAGTTCCAATAACGGAAATAAAACTTCCTTTATTCGCGCGATCCGCAGTAACCACGGTAACAAATGGATATTGGGAGGGACTTCCTTCATGATTTTCTAAACGATATAAACCGTTTACGCAATGAAATAGTTAGTTTCACTAAGGGACAAGCTTGAACGCGCGATAATTTGTTCTGATGTAGTTGTAGCCCGAATACACAGTTAGGATTAACGCGGCGTACAAAAGAAGCTGATCGACCGGAATGTCCGTGATAAAGCCGAACGGATAATTATTCAGTAAAATGGCGGTAATGGCTGCGACCTGAAGCACCATCTTGATCTTTCCGTAGCGGTCGGCTTGCAGAATCAGCTTGTTAGCCGAAGCGGCAATCCGGACAGCAGTTATAGCCATTTCCCGCGCAAGGATAGCTAGGGCGATCCAGGGTTCTACCAGCCCTTGGCTGACCATCAGGATCAGCGCGGCAGAGATGAGCAGTTTGTCGGCCAGAGGGTCCAGCAGCTTCCCGAGCTTCGTAGTCTGGTTGTACGTTCTGGCTACATAGCCGTCTATTTTATCCGTTGCCGCTGCCAATAAGAAGATCGCGGCCGCATAGTACAGACCGTAAGAGTCGATATGCTGCAAGAGGGCGGATTTGTTGACAAGCCAGGCCGGGTATGCAGGGAAAAGCAAGCAGAAGACCGGGATTAGTCCGATTCTGGCTAATGTGATTTTATTGGCTGCATTCATAAACGGTCTAGGGCCTCCTTCCAGATATACCAACTTTCTTAATACAAACGCTGCGCATAACCTTCCCGCAGCCGCTCCTCGATTTGTTCGGCGGTAACTCCCGGAAGCTTGGCGTGGTCGGCGAGGATTTTGGAGGCGGACGGCAGCAGCCCGGACCAGGATTCCGGTTCCCACAGCCGGGACCGCTTCATCGCTTTGGCACAATGCAGGAAGCATTCCTCCGCTTCTACCGCGATACCTAACAGCGGCCGTTTTCCGTTTACGGCCATCGGCTCGAGCAGGTCCTCGTCCCGTATGATGCAGGCGCGTCCGTTAATCCGCAGCGTTTCTCCCATTCCGGGAATAAAAAAGATCAACCCTACCCGGGGATTCGACAGCAAGTTGCGCATGGAGTCGATTCGGCGGTTGCCCGGCCTCTCCGGTATGATCAGCCGTTGATCGTCAACCACTTGAACGAAGCCGGGGGCGTCGCCGCGCGGTGATACGTCGCAGCAGCCGGAGGCGTCTGAGGTCGAGAGGACCAGAAAGGGAGAGCGGCTAATAAAATCCCGGCAATGGGAGTCGATGCTGGCGATCACTTTGCGGTCGACGAGCTCGCTGGGGAAGCCGATGATCGAGCGAAGCTCCTCTTCGCTGGATACGATACGGGTATAGTTCACGGGATGCACCTCTTTCTTTTTTAAGGCAAAGCTTATAGTTTTAAGCGAAGCCGCACCTCTCTGCTCCTAAAAACCTGCCACTTACGCCAACCTTTACTGAATCTGACCAGCTAACGCAGGGAGATCCAAAACCGTTTGACCATATTCCCGTTTTCCTCGACATGTTCGGATTCGAATACTCCGCCGTTTTTGAGAATCGTCCTTTCCGAACCGGCGTTATCCCGATCGCACACGACGAGGGCTTGGTCCACTCCGAGCTCTTTCGTTTTTGAGCAGAGCCAGCGATAGGAGAGCCGTGGCGTACCCTTTTCTCCTCTGGGAAGGGCGTATGCCATACCCGATGTGACCTCCACTCCGCAGAAGCTTCGGGTTCAGCCGATGCCGGATATTGACCGCTCCGACGAGCTCCTGCGCCTCATTCAGCAGCCAGTAGGTCGAATGGGGAACCCAGCCCTCCTCGGTCAGCTTCTCCTCGGAATCTTGGGAGTACAGAAATTCGAGCATCGCTGCAAAATCCGATGGATCTTTCTCGACCACCCACGGGACGATGTCTTCTCCGCTCCGGACCCAATCCTCGTAAAACTCGATATAACGCTTCTCGTATTCGGCAGCTGGCTTTACCAGCGTAACGGTTGGCTGCATGGAATCACCTCTTCTTGAAATTTGATCCATACTAGCACCCCAGAGCCGATTATTCAATAGTTGTTTGCTTTGAACGCCGCAACCAGACCCACCTTCCCCACGAAAAATCCACCTTTTCCCAGTATGAACCGACACATACAAGTTTGCAACAGCCGCGTCCGTCATCAATGCTTGTTTATTGCGCTCGAATGTTTATCTGAAAGGGATCGGAGGCCGTCCGCGCCGACTGTCATCTGTTACGATTTCGTGCAATCGTTACGATGATCCCGGCATCTGCACGGAATCATGAAAGGTGTGAATAGCCGGTTCCCCCCGGCCCGATTACGATGAGAGCGTAACTTCCAATTCATCGCAAATGAAGGAGGGGCTCACATGGAGAACGACAGAAAGGAAGGAATTCCGTCTTCGCCGGCATACACCGGTTCTGGAGATAAGGAGCGATCGGTAAGCCGGAGGGCCGTACTCGCCGCGCTCGGCGCAGCCGGCGTATCGCTGACCGCTCATGCGGTGCTGGGGGGGAACCGCACCTACGCAGAGAACGCGCAGGTTAGCGGCCACGTCTACGGCGGAGGCGGGCATGGCCCCGGCGGCAACGGGCACGCCGGACATAAGGGACATGTGGACTGGCACAACGTTTGCGAATACGGGGCGAAAGGCGACGGGCTGACGGACGATGCCGATGCGTTCCAGCAGCTCTTGAACCGGGCTGTGGCGGATGGCGCCGCTGTACTGTACATCCCGCGCGGCACGTACAAGCTGGGCCGGATGCTCCGCATTTACCGCAATACGAGCCTGATCGTTCATCCGGGCGCCGTTCTGCTGCGCTGCCACAACGACAGCTTCTTGCTGAACGGCGACGGCGGAGCCCAGTATGACGGGTACGAAGGGCACGGGAACATCTCGATTGAAGGCGGGATATGGGACGGCAACATTTTGCAGTATCCCGACGCCTACAACGGGTTCAACTTCGGACATGCCCGCGGTATAACGGTCCGGGACGTGACGATCAAGGACGTCGTATGGGCTCATGCGATCGAAATCAATGCGAGCCGCGACGTGCTGATCGAGCATTGCCGGTTCCTCGGCTTCAGAAACGCCGAAGACGGATCGCGTTATTTCTCCGAAGCGATTCAGATCGACGTGCCAACCCCGCTCAGCTTTGGAGGCTTCGGCAAGCATGACGGCACGCCGTGTCGGAACATTACGGTGCGGGGCTGTTATTTCGGAGCGAGCGGCACCCCTGGAACGACCGCCTGGGCGGGGGGAGTAGGGACGCATGGAGCGATTCATGATGTATGGTCCGGCAATATCAAAATTCTGGAGAATACGTTCGAAGGCTTGTCCTACTGGGCGATCCGGCTGTTCAAGTGGAACGATTGCCTGGTTGACGGCAACACGATTCTGAACTGCGGAGGCGGGATTACGGTCAGTACGCCTTCCCCGAACAGTGAATCGACCAAGGACAAGAACGGCGTTCAACGGGGCACCCCTCAAGCCGGGCGGGGCATCCGGATCGTGAACAACACGGTTTCCGGCGCGGAGGCGTACGGCGGGATCGTATGCTACGGGCACGAGCAGGCCCGGGTCGAGGAAGTTTCCATCGTTCATAACACGGTGCGCGACGCAGGGGTGAACAAGCACGGGATCGCGACTTCGTGGTGCCGCTTTGTCCGCATCGAGGGGAATATCGTGAATAACGCACGCCGGGGCATCCATCTCGAGAATACGGCGGATGCCCAGGTGGAAGGCAACCGGGTCGGGAACATCACGGTGAACGGCATCGAATCGGCGAAGTGCCGGAACGTAACGATAGTCGGCAACGACGTGTCCGTCTGCGGGTATTACGGGATATCGCTAAGCGAGACGTCCCGGTTCGGCATCCGCCGCAATACGATCGAAGCGGCCGGCCGACTCGAGCATAACCGATACGACGGGATTATCGTCAGCACAGCGAATTCCGACGGGGCGGTCGTGGAGAACCGGGTCCGGCAGGCCGATAGCGGCAATCAGACTCGGTACGGGCTGCAAATCGTCGCGACCAGCCAGCACATCGAGACGTCCGGCAACCGTCTGGAAGGCGTATCGGGAGCGTATCGGAACAGCTCGCCGACTTCAGGCGACATGCTTCTACTGTATTCGCCGACAGGCGACAGCTACAAAGTGACGGTCGACGCTTCGGGCGTCTTAACGGCAACTTTACAATAACTAACGGGGGAATGGATGTAATGTTGAAAAAACCGGTATCTTTACTTAGCTTGGGATTGTGTACGGCGCTGCTGCTGAGTTCTTGCGGCGGTGCGGGAGGAGGCGGCTCGGAAGCGGGCGGCCAGACGAAGGACGGAGACAGCGCGGCTCAGCAAGCCGCGAAGAAAGCCGAGCCGGTCACGGTAACGATCGGCGTGCGGGCGACAGGGTATTTGACCGAAGCCGAAATCCAGCGCTATATCGTAGAGCCGGTAAGCAAAAAGTATCCGCACATCACGGTGAAACGGATCGTGCTGGACGATAAGACGAATTCGTTTGAAAACCTGCTGGCCGCAGGAGACCTGCCGGATATTATTTTCCACACCTCGCTGCTGCTGCCCGATCTGAAGCGGCTGAAGATGGATCAGGATTTGTCCGGCTTGATCAAGTCCGAGAAGATCGAGCTCGGCAAGTTTAACCCGTCTGCGATCGAGGCGGTTAAAATTACGAGCGAAAACGATTATTTGATGGGCATCCCTTACACGATGCATTTTAACGCGCTTTATTACAACAAGGACATCTTCGATAAATACGGAGTCGCTTATCCGAAGGACGGCTTGACGTGGCAGGACGCGACCGAGCTGGCCAAAAAGCTGACCCGCAAAGAGGACGACATCCAATACCGCGGCTTCGAGCCGGATTCGGTGTATCGCGCAGGCTCCCAGCGCGGGCTGCCGCTTGTCGATCCGAAAACGTTCAAATCGCTCGGCCAGACGGACGAATGGAAAAAAGTCATCGAGATGGCCAAAGACGTGTACGAGATTCCCGGCAATTCGACGATCCAGACGTTCAGCTCCGGCATAAATGCTTTCGTCAAAGACCGCAAGCTCGCGATGCTC
Organism: Paenibacillus sp. MAH-35; assembly: GCF_058135425.1. Lineage (NCBI taxonomy): Bacteria > Bacillati > Bacillota > Bacilli > Caryophanales > Paenibacillaceae > Paenibacillus > Paenibacillus sp. MAH-35. The sequence continues at coordinate 16,693 of NZ_JBYUPU010000041.1, read as the reverse complement.
GCCGGCCTCAACTGGCTTCCGAATCTGGCCGAAGTCAAGGATCAGTTCCCGAACTGGGATATCGCGACATACCCCGTCTGGCCGGATAAGCCGGGCGTCGGAACACAGATCGACCTGCACGTCATGATCGTACCGAGTACGAGCAAGAACAAGGAAGCGGCGATGCAGGTAGTGGGCACCGTCGTCTCCGACGAAGTTCAGCTGGATATGGCGCATAACGGCCGGGTGTCGGTGCTTGGGAATAAGAAGTACCAGGACGAATTCGGCAAAAACCTCGATATTTTGAAAGGGAAAAACGTTCAGGCGATCTTCAAAACGGCTCCGGCCAAACCATTCCCTTCGACGCTGTATGCGAACAAAGCGTTTAACGAGATTACGAAGGTGGCGACCCAAGTCGTCAAAAACAAAGTGGACATCAATACGGCGCTGCGCAGCTACGACGAGCTGATGGACAAACATATTCAGGACCAGCTGCAGCAGGCGAAGTAACGGGTTAACGCCGGCGAAACGTCACGAACCAAGATTGCTGCGGATACGCTTCGCCGGGAAATCGCTTTCCCGCTTGCTGTTAAACTTTCGTAACGGCTGCCCGGAGCGCTCCCGTTTTGGTATAATGCAAGAGCGGTTAAGGGGACGGAAATAGTCGAAAACAAAGTGGGAGGGAGGGGATGCCGGTGGAGATTCTGAAACGGTTGGGTGCGGTGAAGCGAAGCGGCGGCTTAAAGGTGACGGCGGCGATCGCTGCGGCGTTGCTGCTGGCCGTCTGTTGGGTCGTATGGATGAACCGGGAGTCGACAGGACCTGCCGCTACAGCCGGGGAACCGCCCCTCCTGCTTCCGGAAGGAATGCCGATCGTAAGCAGGCCGGTGGAGCTTACGTTTTTGGCCGGCAAGGCAGCTACGAGCGCATCCGATTGGAACGAAGTGATGCTCTGGAAGCATTACGCCGAGAAAACGAACCTGCACGTCCGGTTCCGGCTCGCCCCGTTCGAAAGCATCGGGGAGGAACGGCGGCTGGCGCTGGCTACCGGAACTTATCCGGATGCGTTTTACGCGGCGAGGTTAACCCAACCCGAGCTGATGCGATACGGCAAGGAGGGCGTGATCGTCGCGTTGGACGATCTGATCGAACAGTATGCCCCGAATATTAAAAGCTTGCTGGAGCGGTACCCGGAATTACGCCGGTCGCTCACGATGCCGGACGGGCATATCTATTCGATCCCTTCCTTCTACGATCCGGACTTTTTGTCGATGCTGATCGGCACGCCGCTGTGGCTGAACCGCAACTGGTTGGAGCAGCTCGGCCTGCCGGAGCCGGAGACGACCGAGGAGCTGTACGCGTATTTAAAAGCGGTCAAACAGACGGACCTGAACGGCAACGGGGCGGCCGACGAGATTCCGTACGGAGGTCTCGGGATCAATGTGCTCATTCATCATGTAAAGGGAGCCTGGGGACTCGGCAACCGGGGGCTGGCCAATCCGTTCGTCGATTTGGACGAGGCGACCGGGCGGCTGAGGTTCATCCCGGCAGACCCGAAGTATAAGGAAGTGCTGGAGTATGTGCACAGGCTGTACGCCGAAGGGCTGATCGAAAAAGACATATTCACGATCGGCAGCAGCGAGTTTTATGCCAAAGGCACGCAGGGACTCTACGGCTCCATGGTGATGCCGAGCCCGTACACCCTGATGAATCAGAGCGGTTACGTCGGTTCTCCGGCTTTGACCGGCCCGCACGGGGACAGGCTGTACTCTCATGTGAAAGCGCCGCTTGTCCACGTCGGGGCGTTTGCGATCACGAACAAAAATCAGTACCCGGAAGCGACCGTGCGCTGGATCGATTATTTGTTCGGCGAGGAGGGCAGCAAGTTGTTTTATATGGGAATTCCGGGCGAGAGCTACGAGGAGACGGCAGACGGCGAGCTGCGCTACTTGCCGGGCATAATCGACAATAAGGACGGTCTTACGATCGAGCAGGCGCTCACGCCATATGTGACCTGGCTGGGGGGAAGCTACCCCGGCTTCGTCCGGCAGCCGTTGTTCAAAGGGTCCGAGAGCTTGCCGGAATCGGTCGAGGCGGCCCGCAAAGTAAAGCCTTACGCCGTTAAGGAAATATGGAATCCGTTCAACTTCTCCCCGGGAACGCTCGGAACGGAGATCAACTCCTACGTCAACAGCACGCAGGCGAAGTTCATTACCGGGGACCTCCCTTTCTCCGACTGGGACAAATACATCTCGCATCTAAAGATGATCGGTCTGGATTCGTATATGTTGCTGTATAACGAGGCGTATCAGGCTTATGTGAACGCTCCGGCATCTCCAGAGGGCCTGCAACAGCGCTGATCCATCTGCGGGTCTTGCTTGCCCTTCCGGGCCGGCTACACCTGCCACTGCGCTGCGGCTTCGGTGAAGGGCCGGAAGCGGTCTGCAATCTTCCGCAACGAGAATGGCGCCGGCACGGGCAACAATAAGTACGGGCATGCCGCATGCGGCATACGGTTATAACTGCAATCCGGCATTGCCCTCGAGCGCCGCTCTTTTCCGGTAGTCGCCGGGGGTGAGGCCGGAGCTTTTTTTGAACATCCGGATAAACGAGGTGTCGTTGCGGTAACCGATCTTCTCGCCGATGTCGCGGATGCTCATATTCGTGCCGGCCAGCATTTCCTTGGCCTGGCGGATGCGCACGTTGTTCAGATGATCGCTGAAGTTCGTCCCCGTCTTCTCTTTAATATAAGCGGACAAGTACGTGCTCGACATGTTCATCCGGTCCGCGACGGAATCCAGCGACAGATCCTCGGAGTAATGCTCCTCCAAATAAGCGAAGAAAAACTCGACCACCGGGTCTTTCTCGTCCCGTCTCCTCTTGACCGCTTCGGCGGCGACCACAATGAACGTCTCCAGGAAACGCTTGTAGTCGTCAAGCGTAAAGCAATCCTCCAAGTCCGCCACCATATCGCTTAACTGACCGGCCGGTTCCGGCTCGATTTTCGCCTTGTCCGTCACTTTCAGCACTTTGGCCGCCACGCCTTGGGCGAAGGTCCGGTATTGGACGCGAAACGCTTCTTTCCTCGCCATATGCTCCAGCGTCCGAACGACGAGCTGCACGCATGCGGCTCCTCCGCCTTCCTGCAAATGGCTGTAAAGCTCTTGTTCCTCCTGGGCTGTGAAGACGAAATGATGGACCTCCCGCACATCGTCCCAGATCAGCTGCATGCCGTCCTGAAGCCTGGCTTGCCGGGCTCGCTCCAGCGTCTCCCGATAAGCCAGATTGAAGTCCGACCCTTCGGGATAAAACGAGCTGACGGCCGCGGTAACCGCATAATGGCCGCTGTCCTGATCGAATATCGCCTTCAACGCCGACAGCGTCCGCTCCAGCAGTTCGCGCCGATCGTCGCCGAATACGACCGATACGAGCTGGTTGCTCTCCATCTGCAGCGTCCGCGAGTTCGGGAACGGCTCGGCGAACATCAGATCGATGCATTCCCGGGCGGCGTATGTAAGACGATCCGGCTTCGCCGGCATGGCTTGGTGCCTGCTGGTGCGGATATGCAGCTGGAACAGGACAATCCGGAACGGCCGGTTCTGCACGATCGTATCTTTCCATTCGTTGGAGCCGGAGGCGAGCTTTTTTAATTTGCTGATGTAGCCGAAGTCGGTGAGCAGCGACGTTTTGCTTTGCAGATCTTCATGAATTTCGTTGCGCTCGCGAATCAGCTCCCGGGATATTTCGTTAATCAGCTTAAATTCGTAAATGCTGCTGCTAACCACCTCGGGACTGCGAAGGCGCAGCGATGCAATGATTTGCTTCACCGGTGCGTTGATTTTGCGGCTGAATACGACCGAGGCGGCGACCGCGATCGCAACCGACACGGCAAACAGGACAAGCAGCGTCACTTCCAGCTTGCGGATTTGCGAAGCGATGCTCGAATACGGCACGGACGTCATGTAGGTCAGATTCGTTTCTTCGCTGTCGTATGTAAAGTAGTACGTATTATCCTGCAGCGTGTAATCTTGATCTGCCGCCAGCGGTATCGGCTTGCTTGCAGTGTCCGGGCCTGAGGAATCGAATATGACCGATCCGTTCGAATGCACGATCGTAAACGCCGGGCCGTCGTTGCCGTAGAACGACTCGTACAGCTGTCCGGCGTCCAGCATGCCGATAATCATATGCGGGTAACCCGGCAGCTTGACCGTCATCGGAATCAGCTGCTTGTTCTGCTTATCCGACGAGACGATCGAGAACAGCCGGTTCGGAAGCAGCTGGGTCGTAGCGGCCTGCGAAAATTGCCGGTTCCAGAACTCGAGCGTATACGGCTCGCTTACATAAAATTGCGAGAACGTCCGGGCCGCGTCGCCGGTGCCGTTTTTGTCGACGGTGAACGAGGCGGCGGCGTAATACACGAACACATTGTCCATGTAGAGAAACGGGTTGTTGATATCCCGCCGGATGCTCTCCACGATGTCGGCAGGTTTCAGGTAATTGACCGCTCCCGGGTCCTTGGCGGCAAGCTGCCGGCCGAAGGATACGACCTGCTCGTTCTGGTACAGCTTGAACAGCATCGTTTTGATGATGGCGATATGTTTCTCGTACCGGTCCGCGGCGGTTTTAAGAGCCACCCGGTTATTTTGTATAATTTCGCGCTCGATATTGGTTTTGAAGAAGGCGAACGAGAGGAAATTAAAGGAGGCCAGCAGCGCGATAATCGCCAGGAAGCTGATTAAGCTTTTGACCAGCAGAGAGTTGACTTTGAGCGGTAATTTCAACAAGATTCGCCAGACCCCTTTACTTCGGATGCATCATCTTTTGCGAAAGCGCTTCACAACGTAACGTAATTGTACCGTACAATCGGAGCGGTTGCATGCAAAAAAAGGTGAAGAAACTGTAAAGTGAGACGGGGACGGCAAAGCGTATGACCATGATGTGTCGTGCCGGGAGGTATTGAGGTGTGCTCAAGCGTGCCTAAGGTGTATCGAGGTGTGTCAAGATGTGCCGGGGTGTGAAAAGCTAAAAATGTTCCAAGACGTTCCAAGACGTTCCAAGTCTGACTTCGGCGGATAAGAGATAATAGCAGCTCTTAATTGGGAGGATTCCTCCTCTAAGTTCCAAATAAGAGCGATTATCACCGAATATCCCACTGTGACAAGGCGCGGTTGGACGTACTCGAGAGCATCCCAAATTGACAAAATAACGATTGGACTACTGCTAGTTTATCTCCAGGCGCGCGGGTTTGTCTGCGCTGCCCCTTCGCCATGTCCGCAAACTTGTGTACAAACGTTGGTCACAACTGTAGGCATAAAATTGAAAAACGTATCGTATTGTAAAAAGTATCCAAGTTGAAAGGGGGAGCCGTTTGAACGAAAGCAGGATGGAAAGCGAAGAAAGCTGGGAGACGCCTCGTGCGCTCCGGGCAAGCACTTTAAGGCTGATGGCGCGGGACGCCCATACGCTGTATGCGTATTGGGAGATAACCGACCGGAAAAAATGGCTCGCCTCGCAGCATTTCGGCTGCGACTGGAGCGAATTGCCCAAGGTGCTGCGCCTGTATGATGTCACCCATAAATGGTTTGACGGGCACAATGCGAACGAGGTCCGCGATATCGGACTGACTCCGGAAGCCGACAACTGGTACGTGCCCGGTCTGAATGCCAACACGGTATACGTAGCCGATTATGGCGTGTATACATGGGAACGCCAGTTCGTCCCGTTTATCCGGTCGAACGCCGTCCGAACCGCCCGGGACTGTCCGGCCGGCTGGGGCGAGCCGATCGTTAGCGTCGTCCCCGAAGCGTCAAATCCTCACCCCCCGGCGTACATTCCGCCACACAGCCTAGAAACCTTTGAACGCTGCCAGTCTTGTTGAGCGTTTCGGAACCGGCAAGTTCGCCAAGCACGAAAGCGAACCGCGAATTTCCGGCCAGGAACAAGCCGCCGCCTGCGCTCTGGAATGAACTTCACCGAACAGCTGCGATGCAGAAGCTTGTCTAGCGGTGACCCCGTGTACGTTTTCGTTTGTACAGACCGTTCCGCCTTCGCGCGGAAAACTAGTAATGTCCGGAAACAAGAGAGAGAAGCAGATTCATAGACGGGGGTTCCGATGTATAAACGATGGAAAACGAAGCCGGAATGCACAGGCTATCTGGCGCTAATATTACATGCCCATCTGCCCTATATCCGTCATGCCGACCGGGAGGACGTCATGGAGGAGCGGTGGTTTTACGAGGCGATGACAGAAACGTACTTGCCGCTGCTTGAGGTGTTCGAAGGACTTGTCCAGGACGGGATTGATTTCCGTCTGACGATATCGATGACCCCCACTCTGCTCGCGTTATGCGATGATCCGCTTATGCAGCAGCGATACGACCGGCATCTGGGCCGGCTGATTGAGCTTGCGGACAAAGAGAAGTGCCGGCTTCAAGACGATAAAGCGCTGTATCCGCTGGCGGCACAGTATGCGGATAAGTTCCGGAAGCTTCAGGCCAGGTTTCACAGCTGCGGCCATAACATCATTGGAGCGTTCCGGCAGCTGCAGGATATGGGAAAGCTGGAGATTTTGACATCGGCGGCGACCCACGGCTTTTTGCCGCTTATGAAAACGGAGGAAGCGATCCGCGCCCAGCTCCGTACGGGAATCCGCGAATACGAGCGGCATTTCGGCCGTAAGCCCGCGGGCATATGGCTTCCCGAATGCGGGTATGCCGAAGGAATTGACCGGCTGCTCAAGATGGAGGGCATCCGCTACTTTATTTGCGATTCTACGGCGGTCCGGTATGCGTCGCCTGCGCCGAACCGCGGATTGGCGGCTCCGCTCATGACGCCGTACGGCGTGACGGCTTTCCCGCGAGACCCGGAGTCGTCCGAGCAAGTATGGAGCGCGGCGAACGGGTACCCGGGGCATTACGATTACCGGGAATACTACCGCGACATCGGCTGGGATCTGGGCTGGAACGATGCGGACGAGTGGGAATACATACGTCCGTACGTGCTGCCTACGCACGAGCGCATCCATACGGGGCTGAAATATTACCGGATTACGGGAAGCGGCCATCACCGCGAGCCCTATAATCCCGAATGGGCGCGCAAAGCCGCCGCAGAGCACGCCGATCACTTCATCCGGAGCCGCGTGCTACAGGCGGGGGAGTGGAACAGCTGGCTTGACCGGCTGCCAGTGATCGTATCTCCTTATGACGCCGAACTGTTTGGACATTGGTGGTACGAAGGGCCGATATGGATCGATATGCTGTGCCGCAAAATGTACCACGATCAGTGTCAGCTCAAAATGACTACGCCCGGCGACTATTTGCGGCAATATCCGGTTGCCGACACGGGCACGGTTAACGCCTCGAGCTGGGGCCGGAATCATTCGTCCGAAGTATGGCTTCAGCCGGATAACGACTGGATTTACCGCCGGCTGCATGCGGCAGAACGGCGGATGGTCCGGCTTGCGACGAAACGTCTGCTCGAAGAACCTGCCGGTCAGGAGCAGGGCGGGGGCCCTTCTGCGGGGATACGAAGCGTCAGACTGCCCGAACCGACGCGGGAGCGGGCGCTGAATCAGGCGGCCAAGGAGCTGATGTTGGCCCAGAGCAGCGATTGGGCGTTTATTATGGACAGCCGGACCGTCGTCGATTATGCAGTCCGGCGGACGAAAGAGCATCTGGGCTGCTTCCACAAGCTGTGCGCCATGCTGGAGGAGGGGCGGATCGACGAGCCTTACGTGGCCGCACTGGAGCGAAGGCATCCTTGCTTCCCGGAAACGGACTACAAAGATTATGCCGCGGTAAGCCGGATCTCGCCGATCCCGCTCATCCCGGATGCAGATGTGTGGGAGGCGGTGCTCCAGGATACGAGGAATAAGCGGAATACGTTTATGCTCGCCTGGGAATACCCGCCTAAACATGTAGGGGGTCTGTCGCGGGCGGTAGCCGACTTGGCGGAGGCGCTGGCGGCGCGCGGCGAAGCCGTCCATGTCGTTACGACGTCCTTTGAGGGCGCCGCGCCGTTCGAGAAGCGAAACGGCGTCTACGTGCACCGGCTGCCGGTATTATGCTCCGGAGACACCGACTTTTATCATTGGACGTTCGAAATGAACCTGGCGATGACCGATCATCTGGTCGCGTGGAAAGAAAACGGCGGCCGCATCGATTTGCTGCATGCGCACGATTGGATGGTATTTCATGCGGCGCGCGAGATGAAGACCAGCTTCGGGCTGCCGCTGGTGGCGACGATTCATGCCACGGAATGGGGAAGGCAGCAGGGCAAGCTGCATTCGGCGCTGTCCGGCAGCATCCATGAGCTGGAGTGGAGGCTGACTTACGAGGCGGCCCGCGTCTTCGTATGCAGCCGGTATATGAAGGAAGAGGTCGTCCGGCTGTTTCAGCTGCCCGGGGACAAGGTCGATATCGTGCCGAACGGGATTCGAACCGCGGGACGGACGACGGGCCGTTCGGAGGAACAGTCGCCGGGCGAGCGGGAGCTGCTTGAAGAGGAGTGCGAACGCTGTGTGACGGAGGCGAAACACAGCTGGTTTCAGCCGGGAGACCGGGTCGTCCTATTCATTGGGCGCCTGGTGTACGAGAAGGGGGTGCAGGTGCTTCTGGAGGCGATGCCGTCGGTACTGGCCCAAGTGCCGGGAGCGAAGCTGGTCGTAGCCGGAGCCGGACCGATGCGTCAGACGCTGGAGCAGCGCGCCGCCGAGATGGGGCTCGGGGACCGTGTCGCGTTCTGGGGATTTATCGATGACGGGACGAAGGCGGGCTTGTACGCGGCAGCCGATCTGTGCGTGTTTCCAAGCTTGTACGAACCGTTCGGGATCGTAGCGCTCGAGGCGATGGCGTCGCGGACGCCGCTCGTCGTCTCCGATGTCGGGGGGCTCGCCGAGATTGTCGAGCATGGAACGACGGGGTTCAAGGCGCTGCCCGGGCATACCGAATCGCTGGCCTGGCATGTGACAGAGCAACTGCTGAACGGCGAGGCGGGGAGACGGATGGCGGACCGCGCTTACGAACAGGTACGCACCTGCTACAGTTCGTCTGCCATCGCAGGGGAGGTGCAGAAGCTGTACGACGGGCTCGCGCCGCATGCCAGTTTGCGAAAGATTACGGTTCCCGGCGCACAGCGGGGCGGCAGCCCGAACCGGACCGGCGATACCGCGAAAGTGATTTCATTTTCCGCTAACAGTCGTTTGAAATCGTAATTCAATATATAAGACCCAGGGGGGAAACGCTTGAAGGCAGTCATCATGGCAGGCGGCAAAGGAACGCGGCTGCGGCCGCTCACTTGCCAGCTTCCGAAACCGATGGTTCCGCTGTTGAACCGGCCTTGCATGGAATACATTATCGAGCTGCTCAAGAAGCATGGCATTACGCAAATCGGAGTGACGATGCAGTTCATGCCCGAAGTGATCCGAAGTTATTTCGGAGACGGCCGGGAGTACGGAGTCGAGCTGTTTTACTTCGAGGAAGAGTCGCCGCTCGGTACGGCCGGAAGCGTAAAAAACGCGTCGGCATTTCTCGACGAACGGTTCATCGTCATCAGCGGAGACGCGTTGACCGACTTTGACCTCAGCCGCGCGATCGAATACCACCGGAGGAAAGAAGCGCTTGCGACGATCGTGCTGACACGGGTCGACCATCCGCTCGAATACGGCGTAGTGATGACGGACGAAGACGATAAGGTCATCCGTTTCCTGGAGAAGCCGGATTGGAGCGAAGTGTTCAGTGATACGGTCAACACCGGCATTTACGTGATGGAGCCCGAAGTGCTTCAGTGGGTCGAGGAAGGCAAGGAACAGGATTTCAGCAACGATCTGTTTCCCCTCCTGATGAGACGTGGCGAGCCGCTGTTCGGCTATGCGGCGGAAGGGTATTGGTCGGATATCGGCAATCTGACGCAGTACCGGCAAGCCCAGTTCGATATGCTGGACCGCAAAGTGGATGTGCGCATTCAAGCTAACGAATGGAAGCCCGGCATCTTCGTCGGGGAACAAGTGGCGATTCCGCCCGGGAGCGAGAAGTGGGAAGGTCCCTTATACATCGGCGACGGGACGGTGATCGAGCCGGATGCGGCGATCGGTCCGTACTGCGTTTTCGGAACGGGCAACCGGATCGCGCGGGGCTGTGCGCTTCGCCAGGCGATTCTGTGGGACAGCAACTATCTGTCCGAAAATAACGAGCTCAGCGGCGCTACGCTGTGCAGCCGCATCCGCAGCTATCCGGAGACGGTCATCGCGGACGGCGCCGTGATCGGCAGCCACTGTACGCTCGGTCCCAAGGCGCAAGTGCTCTCCCGTGTCAAAATATGGCCGCGCAAACGGGTACGCGAACATGCGATGCTGAACAGCTCCGTCATCTGCGGAGACGATGCGGTGAAGCCGATGTTTGCGGACGGCACGGTGAGCGGGTACGCCAACGAAGAGATCACGCCGGATTTTGCGGTCAAGTTCGCCGGCGCTTACGGAGCCTCGCTGGCTAAAGGCAAACGGCTCGCGGTCAGCTCGTCGCCGGACGGCTTCGCCCGGCTCATCCGCTCGGTTCTCGTACCGGCGCTGCAGGCGGTCGGCGTCGATGTCATCGATGCGGGCGACAGCTGCTCTTCAGTCGCGCGCTTCGGCGTCCATACGCTGGACGTGAACGGAGGCATCCATGTACAGTGCGACAATGCGGGCGGCCGCGTCGTCTGCCGCTTGGAGTGCTTGGATGCGGCGGGTCTTCCGATCGGCAAAAGCGCCGAACGGAAAGTCGACAACGCGTTTGCTCAGGAAGATTACTCGCGCACGGAAGCGGCGAGCATCGCCGAAGTGACCGCTGCCCTCAGCATCGTCGAACGGTACGGGAAACGGATCGTCGCCGAGCTCGGCTACGCCAGCCAGATGGGACTCAAGCTGGTTGTCTCGGTATCCGATCCACTCGTGCGCAAGCTTGTCGGCAAGATTTCGGATGCTTTTCGCTGGGAGATTGCCTTTGTCGATCCGGGGCCCGGCGATGCCGGACTCAAAGCCGCGATAACGGAGCGGGCGGCCGATGCCGGAGTGATCTTCGAGGCAGGCGGCCAAAGCTTCAAGCTGTATGACGAAACCGGCCATCCGGTATCCCGCGAGCACGTCAACGTGCTGTTATATATGTCCTATTTTCGCTGCTTCCGGGGACGCACGATCGGGGTGCCGCTCAGCGCTCCGTCGTTCCTCGATTCGGCGGCGTCCGGGTTCGGCAACCGCATCGTTCGTACGAAGCGGAGTTCTCGAGCCGTCATGGAGCCGTCAGACGGGCATCCGTTCCATCCGGTGTACGATGCGCTGTTCGGTCTCGGACTGCTGGCGCGTAATGTGCTGCACAGCCGGATGAGCGTGTCGAAGCTGCTTCAGTTTTTGCCGGCTTTCTCGCTGCATCACACTTCGATCGAAGTGCCCTGGGACGAGAAGGGGAGGCTGATGAGGCTCTTGACCGAGCAGGCCAAAAACCGGCGGGCCGATTTGCTGGACGGCATTAAAGTATATGACGAGACCGGCTGGGTGCTGCTGCTGCCGGAATCCGACGAGCCGAAGTTTACGCTGATCGCTCACGGCGAGCGGGAAGACAAGGCGATGGAACTGGCCGAGCGGTATCGTCAGGAATTAATCCGACATATTCAATAGCGGGAACAGGCCGATCCGGGCGATATATGTTCCTAGAACAGAGACGAGGTGTGCGGCGAATGAATGAAATCCCGATCGAATCGAAGCAAATCGGGTTCGTCGAATACGACCGTGAGCGGTCCTGCATGATCGCACATTTTACGACCGGGGAAGTGCGTGTATACTCCGTATCCTGGGAGGAATACTCGGTTCTCGGCTCATCGGCCAATAAGTACGATTGTTTCGTACGGATGACCAGCAGCCGTTCGCAGCGGCAGCCGGCCGAACAGCCGGCTGGTGCGGAACGAAAGCAGATGCCGATCCGGCAAAGACGGTGAAGCGAGAGAGTGCCTGAGCTTGCACGAGGCAGGGCGGAACTGCCGACGTTCGTTGGGCCGTGTCCGGAAGGACACGGCTCCACGTTTCCAGGGGGGATGCAGCCGGTGAATACTTCTTAGAGAGGGTGAGCGGACGATGCCTCGCCATTTTGCCGTCGGTAACGGCAGCATGTTGATTAATTTGGACCGGTATACCCGTATCCGGGATCTCTACTATCCGTATGTCGGGCAATTGAATCATGTGGGGGGGTATCCTTGCCGAATCGGCTTGTGGGTGGACGGAACGTTCGTATGGCTGGGCGAGGAAGGCTGGAACTGGAGCTCCGGCTATGTGCCCGACTCTCTCGTAACCCGGGTGACGGCTTATCATCCGGAGCTGGAGCTGTCGCTGGAGATCAATGACGGCGTTCATCAGCGCGACAATATTTACTTGAAGCGGATTCGCATCGACAACCGGAGCGGGGGGGAACGGGAGATCCGGCTGTTCTTCACCCAGGATATGGCCATTAATGAAACCGAGGTGGGCGATACAGCCGCCTATTACCCGCATAACCGGACGGTGTTTCACTATAAGAAGAACCGGTATTTTATGGCTAACGGCCATGCCGGCGGTACGGGCATCGACCAATTCTCGATGGGCGTCAAACGGTTTCATCACGCGGAAGGGACGTGGAGGGACGCCGAAGACGGCCACCTGATGGGCAACTCAATCGCCCAAGGCTCGGTGGACAGCACGATCGGCTTCCGGCTGAAGCTGGAGGCCGGCGGCTCGGACTACTGCTATTACTGGCTGTCGGTCGGAGAGTCGCTGGCCGAGGTCAAAAGGCTTGATCAATACGTTCGCGACAACGACCCGGGCAAGCTGCTCGACCGTGTGCAAATTTATTGGCAGCGGTGGTCGAACAAACTGGAGCGCCGGTTTGCCGATTTGCCGGAAGCGGTCGTCTCGCTGTATAAGCAAAGCCTGCTGATCGTCCGCACCCAAACGGACGTACACGGGGCGATCGTGGCTGCCAACGACACCGACATTATGAATTATAATCGCGATCACTACAGTTACATGTGGCCGCGTGACGGCGCGCTGGTCGCTTATGCGATGTCGATGGCGGGGTATCACGAGACGGTGGTGCCGTTTTACCAGTTTTGTGCGGACGTCATCGCGCCGGAAGGATACTTGCACCATAAATACAACCCGGACGGGACGGTCGGATCGAGCTGGCATCCGTTCATTGCAGGCGGTCAGCCGCGGCTGCCGATTCAGGAGGACGAAACCGCGCTGGTGCTGTTCTCCTTGTGGCACATGTACCGGCAATCCGGCAATATCGAGCTGTGCCAGTCTTTGTACGGTACTTTGATCCGCCAGGCGGCCAAATTTATGCGCAGTTACATCGATACCGAGCTGCGGCTTCCGAAGCCGAGCTACGATTTGTGGGAGGAACGGTACGGCATCTACACGTTCACCGCTTCGGCCGTCTACGGCGGGTTGAAGGCTGCCGCCGACTTCTGCGAATTGTTCGGCGATACGGAGCGGAGCGACCGGTATCGGCAGACCGCCGAGTATATTAAGTCCGGCATTTTGCGGCATTTGTGGGATGAGGAAAGCGGCCGGTTCGCGCGCGGGTTGTACCGGCAGGACGGCACCTGGGTGAAGGATATGACGCCCGAAAGCAGCGTGTACGGCATATTCGAGTTCGGCGTGCTGCCGGCGGACGACGAGCGGGTACGAAGCACGATGAATTTCCTGAAGGAGCAGTTGACGATTCAAACCGGCGTGGGAGGCATCGCCAGGTATAAAAACGATTACTACTTCCAGCGATCCTCAGATATCGAGCGGATTCCGGGCAACCCTTGGATCATCTGCACGTTGTGGATGGCCGAGTGGGAGATTGAGTGCGCGAAGTCGATGGAGGACCTGGCATCGCCGAAGGCTACGCTGGAGTGGGTGACCCGTCAGACGCTCGAGACCGGCGTACTTCCGGAGCAGCTCGACCCGTTCGACGGCAGCCCGCTGTCCGTCGCCCCGCTCACCTGGTCGCACGCCACATTCGTTCTGGCCGTTGTGAAGTATACAAACAAGGTCAAGGAGCTGGCGGAGCGCGGCAGCGTTGGCGGGAGCGATGGTGGAAGCAGGGGCCCATAGGTCGGTTCGCCGCTCAGCCGACCGGAGCTGTTTATGTGATTTTTCATAGAAAATCGTCGAATCGGTTGCGGAATTGTCTAATCTGTATGATTTTTCATACAGATTCATCGACTGCACCTTATGGAACGAACCATGAATGTGATTTTTCATACACAATCGTCGAATCGGTCGTGAAATGATCCATTCTGTATGATTTTTCATATACATTTATCGACTGTACCTTGCGGAACGGATTATGAATGTGATTTTTCATACTCAATCGTTCTATCGTTCGAATCAACAAATTAGCTCGGCTACCGGTTGTCAACGCCGATCCGGTTTCGTGCTTTAAAAGCTGACCGGTAACCTTATGAATTCTGGTGGGATCTGCTAGATATCGCGGATTTAGCCGTGTATCGTGTTTAGGGGTATTGTGTAGAAGCAAGGTAAAAGAGGTGTACTGAAACAGGTCCGGTGCGAGCCGGGCCTTTTGGAGCGTCCAATTGCAAATCAAGTGTCAGATTTTTGAAGCATTCTTCGTTTACTAGTCGAGATCATTCTTATTTTCTGAGAGGACGTGCCTGATATGAGCAAACTGAGTTTGGTAGTGAAAGATATGACGCTGGAAATCCCGGTCCAGGATATAAACCAATCCGTGGACTGGTACGTGAACCATCTCGGGTTCGAGTTGATCCCGCCCGCCAAAGGGGTGGCGGAACTAAAGCTGGCCTCGGGGATGCGAATATGTCTCTTTCGTCCGGATACGCAAAACGAAGACAGCTACTGGTATGTCAAGGATGCGGACAACTACAGGGTTCGCGCCTGTTTGCGGGTTGCGGATCTGGAGCGCCTCCATAAGGATCTGACAGCGTCCGGCATTCGGACGAGCGAGATCGAGGGCGGCCCCGGCTGCGGCTGGACGTTCCATTTCCACGATATAAACGGGAATAAGTTGATTGCGTGGAGCGGTTACACGGAGCATCATGATTGGTATTATGAGTGAGAGAAATGAACGGGAATGGGTAACGGAGGAGGAAAGGCCTCTATTTACAGCGAAAAGGCCATTATGATAGAGTGGTAACATATTACATATCCTAGTAAGTTTTGACGAAGGAATGTTCGGCCTATTTCACCTTCCCTTCCCCTTAGAAAAAGGAAAGTCTAACACTTCGAGGTGATAGACTTTTCTTATCATTTAAGGGAGTTTAGTCGATAACTCTTATGAGCGCTGACCTGTATGCTCCTAAATGCCAACCGCAAGCTGTACAACAATGTGTACGACATGTTGCCAAATCGGACGGAAATTGTGGTAAACGCGATGGAACGGGTACGCTGACGGCCGATCACGATTTCAGCTACGACATTCGGCTGGAGTGGAACGGCCGGTATTATTTTGGAGCGATCGTAGCCTTGGATGCATCCGGGCTTCTTCACACCTCTTGCTCTGTGATGAGCTCCGACCGTTTCGAGAAAGTATGGCTCCAACTTAACGAGATCAATCAAAGATACAGCCTAACAGGATACGTCTCCGGTCCGGCCGGCAATTTGAAGGAAGGCAACGAGGTTGCCAGGCAGATTTTGGGCGAGGGCCAACACGAAAACCAACGCTGCAGGAGGAACGCAAATGATCAAAACCGGGCTTTTATCAGTTACGTTTCGCAAATTGTCTTGGGAACAGGTGCTGCATCTTGCCGCAGAAACCGGTCTGGATGCAATTGAATGGGGAGGAGACATCCATGTTCCCCATGGCGATATCGAGAGGGCGGCGGAAGTAGGACGACGCACCCAGGAGGCCGGGCTGGAGGTCGCTTCGTACGGCTCCTATTATTGTGCAGGCAATACCGAGAAGGGCGGGCCATTTGAAGCGGTGCTCGGTGCGGCTGTGGCGCTGCAGGCTCCTGCAATCCGGGTTTGGGCGGGGGACCGCGGTTCGGACGTGTCGGATGTGTTATGGCGGACGGGCGTGGCCGAGGATACGAGGCGGATCGCAGAGCTGGCCGCGCGGGAAGGGATTTCGATCGATTTCGAATATCACCGGAATACGCTGACCGATACGGCAGAGTCAGCGGTCGCGCTGCTCCGGGACATCGACCATCCGAACGTCCGCTGCAACTGGCAGCCCCCGTATCCGGGAGATTTCGAAGCGTCCCGCCGTACCTTGGACGCCGTGCTTCCGTGGCTGGCAAATATTCATGTGTTCCACTGGCTGCCCGGACAGCGGCTGCCGTTGTCCGAAGGCCGGGCCGACTGGCGGCAGTACGTCTCCGTCATCGCGGCACAGGCCGGGAAGCATTACATGATGCTGGAATTTGTGAAGGACGACAGTCCGGAGCAGTTCCGCAGCGATGCGGAAGCGTTGCTGGCTTTGCTTTGAGAGAAGCCGTCCGGGAATTGGGCCTGGACGGCTTCTTTTCTGGCTTCCCTCTACGTAAGCGTTCTGGAGGGAAGCTATCCATTCGCGGCTTACCTTATTGGCAGCCTGATCCAATAAGAGCGATTAGGACCACTAGCGTTGCATAAAAGCTAACATCATAAAACATCTTCTTTTATTTACTAATAATGTTAATAAATGATGCATTTTCATGGTAAACAAATAAAAAATCTCCTATTGTAAGAGTAAGGCATGTTATC